>JAZRXX010000108.1:0-68605 GCA_045600485.1 Bacteroidales bacterium | reverse complement strand
CATTCGGTGAGAAGATAAAGGTTGCAGCTGATGCAGGAAAGACACTTGCAGAAACGGCTTTGAAGTGCAACTTTCCATACAAGAAGGCAATGGCAGGTCCAAATCCGACGGCAAGCAAAAAGTGTACTGGCTGTGGCTTGTGTGCAAAGCAATGTCCTGTTGGTGCCATTCCTTTGAACGACCTTCGAAAAGTAAACAAAGACTTTTGTGTCTCATGTATGCGTTGCGTCAGCATCTGTCCTAACGAAGCACGTTCTATCGGGAAAATCATGCACACCATGATTTCCCTTGTCATCAAGAAAGGATGTGCAGAGCGCAAGCAGAATGAGTTGTTTATTTGAGAATATCATGAAACAGACATTTGACTATCTTGAAAACGTAGCCTTTGCTGCTACAGTATGCGACAAAGAAGGCATTGTGCTCTATCAGAATGCAGTTGCTCGCCAACGTGATGGTGAGGTTATTGGAAAGAATCTCTACAACTGCCATAGCCCTAAGTCAGGTGAGAAGATCCGCATGATGATGCAAACAGGCATGAGCAACAGCTATGAGGTTATCCATCATGGCAAGCACTACTTCGTTCATCATACACCTTGGTTCGAGGAGCCAGGAGGAGAATTGAGCGGATTGATAGAACTGGACATCGAGATTCCAGAAACTCACCCTACATTTAATCGAGACAAGGAATAATGCTAGCATACACATACATCGAAAAGGGGAAGTTTGCTTTGATCGAGAAACCAAAGCCAACACTCATAGATTCAACTGATGCCATCGTCAAGGTGACATTGGGAAGCATCTGCACAAGTGACCTGCACATCAAACATGGTAGCGTGCCTCGTGCGGTACCTGGAATAACCGTTGGTCATGAGATGGTGGGAATCGTTGAGGAAGTCGGTTCGGACGTTACAGCCGTAAAGGTTGGTGACCGAGTTACCGTCAATGTAGAGACCTTCTGCGGCGAATGCTTCTACTGCAAGAATGGCTACGTGAACAACTGCACTTCGCCTCATGGCGGGTGGGCATTGGGTTGCCGCATAGACGGAGGACAGACAGAATATGTGCGCGTACCCTTGGCCAATCAAGGATTGAACCGTATTCCTGAGGGTGTGATTGACGAACAGGCTTTGTTTGTAGGTGACGTATTGGCTACAGGATTCTGGGCAGCTCGCATTTCGGAGATAACGGAAGACGATACGGTTCTCATTATCGGAGCTGGTCCTACGGGTATCTGTACCCTTCTCTGCTGTATGCTGAAGAACCCAAAGCGCATCATCGTTTGCGAGAAGTCGGAAGAGAGACGCGTGTTTGTTCGTAAGCACTACCCTTCTGTCCTTCTGACTACACCCGAAGAGTGTCAGGAATTCGTTATCAGGAACAGCGACCATGGAGGCGCCGACAGAGTTCTCGAAGTGGCTGGAGCCAACGATACCTTCCAACTCGCTTGGCAATGTGCACGACCCAATGCCATCGTTACTGTAGTTGCCCTCTATGATGAAGCACAGATGCTTCCACTCCCACAGATGTACGGCAAGAACCTCACGTTCAAGACAGGAGGCGTGGATGGATGCGACTGCGAGGAAGTGCTGAAACTTATTGCAGAAGGCAAGATTGATACTACCCCTCTAATCACCCATCGTTTCCCATTGAGCAAGATAGAAGAAGCATACCGAATCTTTGAAAACAAGGAAGACGGTGTGATAAAGATAGCTATTTACAACGAATAAAAACAAAAGAATATGAATTGTCCACATCGTCCATCTACAGTAGGTGAAACAAACTACTTCGAGTGTACTTGTCCAAAGGAGTGCCCACGTCATGGCAAATGCTGTGCTTGTGTGGCTCATCATCGCAAAATGGGCAAACTGCCCCATTGTTTGAGACCACAAGAAAACAACCAATAACTCCCCCTAAGCAGACAATGATAAAGCAGACAGAATTCACACTTTCAGCAAAGCGCAGAGGATTCCACCTTGTAACAAAGGAGATACTCAACAATCTTCCAGAATTGCCCAAGACAGGACTTCTCAACCTCTTTGTGCAGCATACAAGTTGTGCATTGAGCATCAACGAAAATGCAGATCCGGATGTCCGCACAGATATGGAACAGATATTCAACCGTCTGGTCAAGGAGAACGAGCCGTACTATGATCACGTCCTTGAAGGGGCAGATGATATGCCGGCACACGCCAAGAGTACGCTCTGCGGCGTGAGCATCAACATTCCCATCACCAGAGGTCGCCTGAACCTCGGCACATGGCAAGGCATCTATCTCTGCGAGTTTCGTGACTATGGAGGCGAACGAAGTATAGTCGCTACTATTATTGGAGAATAGATTCCATTCTGCCGAATCAGGAAGAATGCCCTATCTCTGTTGTACAAATCGGGATAGAGAAGCTAACAAATGATTTGGCTTTCTCACCCATCAAAACTTACTTTGAGAATAAAAAACTCGAAAAATGCTTAAAAGTAGAGAAAAATCTTGCTTTTTAAAATGATATTTTATACTTTTGCGGCAAAATATAAAATGATATTTTAATATTTTATGATAAACAAGGCTCTACTCAAGCAAATGCTTAGATGAGGCTGAGAAACGAGGCTGGAAATGGCTGCATCAACAGTAATCAGCAAGATTGCAGAGGTTGAGGTGAGTTGGCCATTGGGCATCAAACTATCGAATGAACATTCGGAGAAGTTCTAGTGCTATCTTTCGCTGGCTATAGCATAAAAAAGTAAAATCTAATTATTTCACTCAAATTTGGAAAGTTCGTTGCTTGCTTACTTTCTGTAGTTAAGGGGAATAAAAGTCTTTTTACTACTTTCAAGTTGAGCTTTCGAAACCTGAATATTTCAAATAGTAGCAACATGAAACATTCACCATTCCTTTTATTTACCATAATTCTACAGATGTGGTTTTCCTGTTTGTCCTCATACGCGACCGAACAAGAAGATGACATTGTGAATATCAATGGTACAGATTTCTATTTAAGTGAATATATTTGGAATCAGGAAAACATATATAGAGGAATACAGGAATACTGTAACTTCCGCTCTTTCTCCACAGCAAATTACAAAGGATTTATTGGACATTGGAGCATTCTGGGTGATGACCTGTACCTTGACTACCTTACCGGATTCCTCGGTAATGACATGAAGAAAAGCATTGTCTATGCCAAAGATATACCTACACTCCAACCCTATCTGGAGGGAAGTATGGTAAAAGCTACCTGGATAAACGGAGAGGTCTATATAGAAGGCTTCGGAAGACAAAAGATTGAAAAAGGGAAGTTTACAACAACGGATTTTTTGCAAATCATATATGGATATCATCCTAAAGACGTACTAATATGGGATTCTTTGAAAGAGGAAATATACCAACGGTTCCCCTATATGGTAGGCTCCTATTGTTGTGAAGTCTCTTTTTTGGCCTCAATTAAGGATGATGAGCAGATGATAAAAGCTCATACAAAGGTCATTCAAGATAATCTGCGACCTGATCAAAGATACCGCTGGGACGCAAGGATGCAAATTACGGAGATGATAAGGAAAAAGATTGCCTGTTATCCGATCTATCCATACATGATGGGGAGAAAGTTTCTGCTTCATTTGGATTTTCCTCAATTGGATGTACCTGCCCCTATATGGGGAGAGGCTGTCTTTTCGATTCGATTGCCTCAGTTTCGAACGATATTGCCAGAATTAAAGCAACATATACAAGATTTCCACGAACGTAATCAGAATCAGAACTCTGGCAAATATCTCATTGGAAAAACGATGAATTTGAGTGACGATGAGTCTTTTTATTTCTGCTGCGAGTATATATCGGAAAATGAATTAAAAAACTATTTGGGGGATGATGAAAACGATGCAAAGAATTTCGGATATATCAAGTTGAAGGATTCCACCAAGGTAATAATCAAAAGATCGGAAAACGATTCTCTATTCTCAATAATAGATGGGGCACCTGCTTTTGAGATTCATAGTGTCTATAAGACCCGTATAGATGATGAATTGGAATGGGAAATGAAAATGTTTGAAGAAGCTCTTCATCGGAAAGAAAAGATATCACAACATCTATTCATCTATAGAAAAGACGAACAGCTATACATCGAGTCCTATAGGTCCTTTGATGAGATATTAACCCGATGGCGTGATTAAAATATGGAAATAATATTTTGAATGATTATGAATACAAAACTCATAGGATTATTAACGATATTCTGTAGCCTGTTCGGTTGCGGTTCTGCTTAGACAGAAGGATTCAAAAGCCTTACGGCCGAAGAATATGCAGATGGACACATCGCCAACGCCATCAACATCGATGTGCACAAAGATGACTTCCTTGAGAATTGGTTGGGACAGCAAGGGAATGCCCGTGACCAAGTAAGATAAAGGATGTTTTTCTTAAAAACAACACAATGACATTAGAAGAAGCAATCGAGGCACGACATAGTGTAAGAAACTACAAGCATCAGCCTTTCACGGAGGAGGTTACGACCATACTGCAACAGAAGATTGACGAGTGTAACCGCTTGGGCAATGTGCACATGAAGATTGAATTCAAAAAAACGCCCAATCAAAGACAAAATACATCCGAAATGATATAATTTATTAAAATTAAAGCATTTTTATATCCGAAAAGATATAATTTGAAATAATTTTAGTATTTTTGCATCCGATTGGATATAATTTTGCATTCATTTTGACAATCTCGAGATAGAATTCCTATGGATAGAACGCAATTATCACAGACGGTCAAGGGCCTCCGCAAGGAGTTCGGCATGACACAGGAGGAACTGGCTATGAAGTCGGGTGTAGGCCTGAACTTTGTGCGCAATCTTGAGCAAGGTAAACCAACCCTCCGTATGGACAAGGTAAACCAATTGCTCGACCTGTTTAACTACACGCTGGTGGCTGCACCACGATTTAAGGAAGGATAATCATCATGCGACAAGCTAAGATATACAGAAAGGAAGAGCTGGCAGGTATGCAGACTGTTTTCTTTGTAGTGGAAATTGACAAATGACGAAAATCATGACACCGGAACAACTAGTAGAAGCATCATCTTTGAATGGTCAGATTGACCAGAATACCCTCCTGAACCTGGCATACACACTCCTGGATCAGAATCCATTGGCTACGCCCGATGACTTTGATTATTACTGTTGCCAAGCTATCGGCGATCGGTAGAATCTGTTGAATAAACAACCAATAGTATGCCACTTCACTTACTGCCATCGCTATTGCTGTACATACTCATGGTAGGTTACACTCCAGGGCCTGCCAATCTGTATGCACTTTCATGCTCCTTGAAGTATGGAAGAAGATCTGCTTTGCGCATGTGGTACGGCGAGTTGTGCGGTTTTCTCATAGCCGTCACTTTGGTTTCCATAGTCACACACATGGTTGGTACGGTAATGGGCGAATATGTTGAGTGGTTGAAATATGCAGGAGCCGCATACATCTTATGGCTTGCATATCACATCTACAAGAGCAAGGGAATGGCAGAAAACGAGGCACAGACATGCTCATTTACAACAGGAATGATCGTTCAACTGACCAATGCCAAAATGCTGCTTTTCGACCTTACCGTCTTCTCAATGTTCGTACTCCCTTACTCCAACAGCCTTGCCGACCTTCTCATAGTGGGGTACATCCTTACATTGGCAGGGCCGACGGCAAACCTTGTGTGGTTGTTAGCAGGAGCATGGATGCGAAAATGGTTTGTTCGCTACAAAAAGCTGACAGACATCATAATGTCGGTACTTTTGGCACTATGTGCTATTGCCCTAATAAGATAACAAGACAGAAAATGAAACAAACAATACAAAGAATCATAATACTGTTTGTCGGATTGGCTATTGCCCATCTGGGTGTATCGTTATTCCTGCTGGCTGACCTTGGTTCTGATCCGTTCAATGTGATGATCCAGGGATTAAGCCGCATGATGGATATCGGGGTCATGTCGCATGGCAATACACACATGGCCATCAGCATACTGATCATCATCATACTGCTTTTCGTCGACAAGAGTTACATCAAAATCGGAACTCTCATCTGTATGTTCTGCGGAGGGCCGATCATCGATCTGTTCAACCTCGTTTTGGGCAATCTTATCTCACCTGAAAGCCACTTTGCGCTTCGCATCATCTGCAATGCTCTGGGATGTGTGATTCTGGCTTGCGGAATGTCGGTAGTAATCAAGTCGGAAGCAGGAACCGGTCCTAATGATCTGGTGGGAGTAGTGATAAGCGACAAACTGCACAAGAAATTCTCAATCGTCAGGATGTGTGTCGATGGAGGCTTTCTGCTCTGTGGTTGGTTACTGGGAGGAGCGGTAGGCATCGGCACTATCATCTGTCTTTTCCTTGTCGGCCCAGTAGCCGGATTCTTCCTGCCTCATAGTCAGAAGATGGTAGAGAGGTTGTTATCGAAGAGGTAAAACATATTATTATCAACATAAAAATGATATTTGCGATTCCTACAAGAGACGGCATGGTGGACAGCCACTTCGGACATTGTGCCTATTACACGGTCATTGAGACCAATGAAGCAAAAGAGATTGCCAAAACCTATACTCTTGATAGTCCTGAAGGATGCGGCTGCAAGTCGAACATTGCCGATCAGATGCAAGAGATGGGCATCACGGTAATGCTTGCCGGTAACATCGGACAAGGAGCCATCAACAAGCTCGGTTCTTGTGGCATCGAGGTCATCAAGGGATGCAACGGCGAAGTCATGCAGTTGGCCAAGGATTACCTTGCTGGGAATGTGAAGGATAATCCACAGGTGTGTGACCATCATGAATGCCACAGCTCTGAAGATAAGCCTGTCTTCACCTTCGCTGGATTCAACTAGTGTGCCGTCTCATGGACTTGTATAGAAAACTCAAAGAAGAGGAGAAGATAAGAAGGTTTCTCTTTAGCAGATAACTTCTATCCTTCAAATCTTCCTTGAGAAAATTATAAGAAACGCATTGAAACAATAAATAGTAAGGTTGTGATACATCTTAGAGATGGGTTGGCCATTGTAGGACTTGAACTGACGTCAAAATAATGAAGCAACAAAGAGCCATACGTCCGAAATTGGATCCCAGCACACACTATGTCTGGGTAGGTGGGTCATGCGACTACGGGCATGAGGAGCGTTGCAGCGGAGGTGCATACATCATGGAACGGGATGGGAAGATAGTGGACGAATACACCATCTCGGATGACCACACGACAGAGTTCCGCATGATCCTCTCGGTCATGATTCATGCTATGCAAACAGTACCCGAAGGCTCCACCATCGTCTTCATGACCAATGTGCAGTACATCCAGCAGAACTTCGACAAAGAGCCATCGGACAATACCGCCAACGCCGACCTCATCCAGGAGTGCATCGACCTCAAGTCCCGCCACACCACGGTATCGGTCAAGCTCATCCCCTACCATAAGTTCCCTCAACTCCCCCAAACGCACGAAATGGCGCATGAGGCGATGATGGAGAGACGAGGAAAGCACGAACATTTTTAATCTCGATTTTCGTAAAAAAAACAAGCGAAATTGTGAACAAATGAAAGAAACTGCAAAAAAAAGCCAATAAACAATACCAACGTACGGCTATAATTTGTAAACTTGCACTCAAATACGATTATAAATCCAACCGTTGAACGTGAAGAGCATCGACTTCAGCATAACTGTTAACAAACCAATCATTAGAAAAATGGCTACTTGGAATAAAGTATCAATTATATTAGAAAATGGAGAAAAAGCAGAAGCACAATCTCCATTAATTGTTTCTGCCAGTAGAAGTACAGATATCCCTGCTTTCTATTGCGACTGGTTCTTTCATCGCATGAAAATTGGATATTCAGCTTGGACAAATCCATTTAACGGAGTTAAGAGTTATGTTAGTTACCATAATTGCCGATTCATTGTATTTTGGTCGAAAAATCCTCGAAACTTACTTCCTTATCTTGATGAATTAAAGGAAAGAGGAATCGGTTGCTACGTGCAATATTCTCTAAATGACTACGAACAAGATGGCCTAGAAAAGAATGTTCCATCTTTACAATTTAGAATAGAGACATTCAAACTACTCGTTGATAAACTCGGAGTTGGAGGAGTAATCTGGAGATTTGATCCACTGGTTCTTACCGATTCTATCACAATTGACACTCTATTATCTCGAATAGAAAGAATTGGTGATGAACTCAAAGGATACACAAATAAACTGGTTTTTAGCTTTGCCGATATTTTAGCATACAGGAAGGTAGAAGCGAACCTAAAAAAAGCCAACATTCCTTATCACGAATGGACAACTCAAGAAATGATTGAGTTTGCACAAAGACTTGTCAAACTGAATAGAACAAAAGGGTGGAACTATGAACTCGCCACATGCGGAGAGGCGGCCAATCTAGCTGGCATTCAGCATAACAAATGCGTAGACGACAACCTAATCATCAAACGAGCTTACAGAGATCGCGAATTGATGAAGTTCTTAAAGGTTGAAATTAAGCCAATGCCGACTGCTGACCTCTTTGGAAATTCGGAGGAACTGCCCTTGGATGCAATTGACTTAGGAAACGGGTTCTATGCTACACACGGACAGAATGGAGACAAAGGTCAGCGACAATTTTGTGGATGTATTGCTAGCAAGGATATCGGCGAATATAATACGTGCGTTCATGAATGCGAGTACTGTTATGCTAATACGAGCAAGCAAAATGCAGCAATCAACTACAAGAGCCACAAAGAGAACCCCTATTCAGAAACTATAACAGGAAGATAAGCATGAATCCATTACTGATTGTTGAACAATGTTACAATAGACTTCCTAATTCCATGAAAGCCAAGCCATGGGAGGTGACTGAACATGGAAGGAAAGTCCTAGAAACAGAAGATGAACTGAATGCATACATCGCTGCATATGGTGAAATGCATATCATAAAATGCAAAGCTGCTCTCCAAAACTTCCCTTTTGAAGATTTGGAAATGTTTTCGTATGAGATCTTTGATTGGGGGTGTGGTCAAGGACTTGCCACGTTAACGTTACTTGACATGCTTCAAGAACGAAAAAAACTATCCCGACTTGAACGTATTTACCTGATAGAACCATCCGAACGTGCTCTTGAAAGGGCAACAAATTGGGTAAGACAGAATGCAGGGCCTGGCATAGATGTCGTGTCTCTGAATACTTATATTCCGAATGACATTGAGGCAATCATGCCAGAAGTATCATGCTCATCCAAAATCAGCATCAATCTATTTTCCAATATTCTTGATTTAAAGAGTTTGAGTTTATCTTGGCTTGCAAATAAGACAGCTTCGTTGGCAAATACTAACTATATGATATGCATAGGACCAAAATTTTCTCAGAACAAGAATACAAGAATTGCAGACTTCTGCGGCTACTTCAACCCAACGGAATACTTTTCTAATATTAATTCTTATCAGTATTCATACACAACAAGAACACATCATGCCTATGGATGTGAGACAAGGTGTTTTGTGCATAAAAGAGTTAGTCAACTGAATACGAGCTATCAAGAATGTGCTATAGCAGAGGATATCGCAGATCCATATGACTTTACTACAGAAGCGCAGAGGGGATTGGCAGGGAGCAAAGTTCTGACCTTCTACAACAAACTTAGACAGGCATGTTCTCCATCGTGCGATGTTTACTTTAGGCCTATTATAAATTGCGATACTGCTGATTTTGTTATTATTAACAAGAATAATGGTATTCTAATTATTAACGTATGCGAATGTCTTGAAAATTTTAAGACAGACTTTAGTAGGGTTGAAGCCTTAAAAAGCAATTTGTTTAACTTGCATATAAGAACACTCAAGATAGACTCTATTATATACCCTAGCGTCTACAACAGCATAAAGACAGGATTATTTTTCCCGAATAATACACAAGAGGATATTGAAGAAAAAATCGAACAATTAAACGAAGAACAAAATAGTGAAAATGCAAACAAAAAAGTAAAAAAACAAGTAGATCACTATACATATTTGTATAGATTTACAGAGACTGATGATCCTCAATGGATTATCACCCAAATATCATCACGTGGGTTTAAATATGCATATTACGAGGAATTGACAAATTTGATTTCGACAGCATGGCACTCATACAAAGAAGGAGATCTCAATTTCCGACTAAGCCAAAAACAAAAAGAAATTGTGACTAGTTCGAATCAAAAGTTGCGAGTAAAAGGAGTTGCGGGATGTGGGAAAACGCAAGTTGTAGCAAATAGAGCGGTAGAACAACACTTAAAAACCGGTGAACGTGTACTAATTATTACATTCAACATTTCCTTGATTCAATACATACGCCTGAGAATTGCCCAAGTTCCAGCAGATTTCTCACCGAACATGTTTGAAGTGATTAATTACCATCAGTTTGTAAAATCAAAGGCAAAACACTATGCTAAAAGAGAATTATCCTTAGATGAGTATGATAATCCAACATTTTTCTCAGATTATCGCAATAATATCCAAAAGTACAAAACTATCATAATAGATGAAGTACAAGATTTTAAAGAATCTTGGTTACAATCAATTATATTAAACTTTCTAAGTGACGATGGTTTTGTGTCTTTATTTGGAGATGGAGAGCAGAACATTTATGATAGGGTACAAGAAGAAGACACAAAGATGCCACCTATTCATAACTGTGGCTTTTCAGGTCGTTGGAACGAAATGAGTGAACGGATCTCTATGAGAATCCTAAATCCAAGAATTGCAACATTGAGCTCGGATTTCGCTCATAAATTTCTTGGCTACAATTCAGCTATTGGTATTCAAAATGACATTTTGTTTGATGAATTTTATGTTAAATATGGAAATATAGATGAAACGACAACTGCAGAAACACTTGCTAATTATATAATTCGTATAATCTTAAAATACCATTTAGACAGCAAGGATGTAGCTGTATTAGGACAATCTATTAATCTCCTCAGAGACTTGGAAGAATCATACGAACTGCTTTCCAAACAGAAAGCTATGACAAATTTTGAAACCTCCGAACAATATAGGCAAGTAACAATGAATGAAAATAGTCCGACGATTATTCAAAAGAATCTTGAAGATATCCGAAGAGTGGCCAAAACGCATTTTACAACAAATTGCAAAGAAATTAAGATGTCAACAATTCATAGTTTTAAAGGTTGGGAATCTCCAACCGTCATCTTGATACTTCAGCCAGAAATGCAATTTGGTGAAGATTTTAACGGTTACAAAATACAGGGAAGAGAAAATTCTCCTGCTCTTATTTATACTGCAATAACCAGAGCTAAGTGCAATCTGTTTATTCTCAATCTGAACAATTCAAAGTATCATTCATTTTTTATCGAAAGTATACAACAATGAATCTAAATATAACAGAAAAAAGAACTATATTCCAAATCCTCATCCTTATCATGAAGGCTGATTTGATTACAAAACCGGAAGAAATCGCTTTTCTAGATAAAGTGTTTCGTGATTTCGGCCTGTCCATTGAGGAATTTGATCATACAGACAACCTCGATATAGATTACTTAATTGGAGAGTATAAGTTATTTTCAGACAGCAAGAAGGAAATGGCAAATCAACTCTTTTTTGAGATGGCAAAATGTGATGGTCATATCGATCAACGAGAAATGAATATCATAGAAAAAATGATTTAAGCAATGAACAAAATTCAACTCATACGCTATAAGGTTCTTGACCGCTGCTTAAAAAATCCAGTAGCATGTTTCGGCATCACAGAACTAAGAGAACAATGCAATAAGGCGCTTTCATACGAAAGAGCAACGGATATCATGGTAAGTGAACGACTCATTCGAGAAGACCTTCGTGATATTCGAGAACGGTATGGTGCAGTATTTGATCCCAAACATAAAGATGGGCATAAGAAATTGTATCGTTACGAAGATACAAGCTTCAGCATCATGCCCCAGATTATTCCAGAACTCTCCAATGAGCAGAAAATGCTACAGCAAGTTTTGGACGCATTATCGGAGTTTGAAGATGCCCCTCAATATCAATGGTTGCGTACATTTATTGAGCAACGCTTAAATGTCATTGACACCAACGGACAGAATGCAGTCGGATTCCAGAACAATCCAGATTTGATTGGAATGGAATTCTTCCCATTACTTTTAGGCGCAATCCTTGCAAAACAGACACTGTCAATCTGTTATAAGCCATATAAAGGATCTGATAGAGATTATATAGTCTATCCATACTATCTTAAACAATACAACAACCGTTGGTTCCTTGTAGCGCAAATAGAGGGTCAGGAACGAATCTCGATTCTCTCCATAGATCGTATTGTATCTGCAGAACCCCGTCCTATTGAGTTTCATGAATCCGAGATTGACATGGAAACATACTTTGATGACATTATTGGTGTCACCAAGGACGACAGAAAACCAGCGGAAGACATCCTTATTAGAATCAGTCATGACCGCTATCCTTATATACGGACAAAACCACTTCATTACTCACAAAAAGAGATTCATTCGATGAAAGATGATGAAGGTGTAGTTATCCGTATACACGTACGAATAAACAGAGAACTAGAAGCAGCTATTCTAGAACTTGGGAACGATGCCGAAGTGTTACAACCAAAATCGCTTAGAGATACTATTATGAGCAGAATTAGTTCTCTATATGCAAAATATACTAACTCTGCAAATACATTGCAAGGTTAGCCGCTACCTTTGCACCGCAATTCGGAAGAAAGAACTTCCCTTTTGGCAAAGAGTACAAACAACAAAAACAAAAAGACTATGGCACAGAACAAGAAGACCGTTGCAGAACTGAAGAATGAACTCTATATCGCTACTCTGATTGAGGAGCACATGAAAGATGACCGTTGGTTAACCACTTACTCTAAAGAAAAGTACGAATCGTATGCCACTCTGATTGAAATCGGATCGAAAGCAACAGGTGTCAATTCAACCGCTGACCGAACAAGATACAAGAAACATGATATGTTGCTGTATATTATGCTCGAACACTTCATCTCTCCAGATTGCCTGATCTTGAATGATGAAGAAAAGTCTATTGCCAGAACTCTTATCTGTGGACGATGCGATTTGGATTGGAATCAAATATCTCTTAATACGATTTCCTCAATATACGAAGAGACCATTAATGACAAAATTGGATTCAATGAGCAGTTAGATAGAGTTATTTCCAAACTCTGCCATGAAGGAGAAAATTGTCTTGAGCCATGTTCTAAACACTTAAAATATAGCGAACAAATGGTGACTTCTTCAGAAGATCGTATTGTTCGAATTTGTCGAGCTGCCATTTCCAACAATGAAAATTTTGATAAATCTAGGTATGTAATAGTTCCAAGAGATTCCGCAGTTACCATGACCGTTTGGCAAAATGTGTCGAAAAAATATGATAGTATCCTTTTAGATTTCTGCTGGTTTGATAACTTCAGCTGCGACATGTTCAACCTTTCAAAGGCTCTTGATTGCTTGGATGATCATGGTTATCTCATAATAATTTGGAATCGAGAGTGGGAGAAAACATTAGGTGCTGATTGGACTACCGAAAACATGGGAAAACTCCGAAAATCTCCACTTCTTGACGCGTTTATTCAGGATACAGGTCTCTTGGATATAGAGGCTTATATTCTTCGAAAGGGTAAGAACAATGACAAAATTCATGTGCTAAAAAACATTAGTAACGACAATTATTGCGAATATGTCGACATTGACATGCTTCAATGGTACCAATTGTCCAGAGTAGATTTGGAAGCATTAGATTTTGATCTTGATAAATCTTCTCTAATCACGACATTCCATGCAATGGAAGGAGAAAAATTCTTGTCTTTGGGAGATTTTCTTGTAGCCAGTCGAGATGAATTTGTAAGATTGGACCATATTTCATTCGGGAAAATCTTTTCTCCAGACAACTATGCAACAAGTTTTGATACATTTGCTGTCCATCCATCTTCGCTTCGAGAGGCTCAGGTTGATGACAAGTGGAAGAAAGTATCACAACCAGTATTTGTCATGAGATGTAATCCGTTCGCTGTGGCATACGTAGAGGCATCAGAAGAGCAACCTGTCTTTTTTAGAGAGAACACTATGACCTTCATTGTCAAAACCGATGTAGTAGATTTGAAGTACTTATATCTTCTATCTATGAATGGCAAATTGGAGCAGTTAGTTTGGGATTGTCAAAGTGACCTATTTGACTTTGAAAAATACACTGTTTGCCCTGATGAAAAAGATTTTGGTTACTGGCAAGCAAAGAGTCTACTAAGCTACCAGGGTCTGATTGCAATTCCTTCTCTATCTAAACAGAAAGAACTTTGTGATTCTTTTGTTAAATTAGAGAGAAGTCGTTTAGATCGAGCTGCAATGAGCCAGTATCGTCAAGACATTCATGAGCGCAAACATGCTCTTGGACAAATAATGACTCAAATGCGTAGCAATTGGGAATCTTTACTCCTTGCAAAAAATGAGCATGATGGTATTCTTGTCGATGAATTTGTTTATGGGAAAAAACATCCCCATACAATCAAGCAAATTTTTGAGACTCTTGATTCATACATGAAAGAATTGGATGAGGGTATTGAGAGTTTTACTCCTGAAGACAATACAATCTTTCAAACAAAAGAAAAGATCTTTCTCCAAGATTATCTTCAAGAGTATGTTAAAACACATTCAAATCCATGTTTTGAACTACAAATTGACAACAGCGACGAACGTAGAGACCACGGAGCAATTGTCTTTTCTAAAAAAGCATTAGAAACAATTCTCCAGAATCTAATATTCAATGCTTGGAAACACGGATTCAAAGGGAGAAGTTCCGGTAACATAATTCGATTCTCCATTTCAGAGGACGATGATTCGATACAACTACTTGTGTCAAATAATGGAACTCCACTCGACAAGAACATGGACAATGGTGTGCTTTTCAAATTTGGCAAATCATCCTCCCGTGGGCAAGAATCCATAGACGGTCACCATCACATAGGTCTCGGTTGTCATCAAGTTTGGTGCCTTATGAGAGACAAAGGGCAAGGAGATGTTCAATGTATATCTGAGCCCGATAAAGAGTTCCCTGTGACTTTCAAATTAGTGTTCAACAAATAAAAGATTTGACATATGGATTCCTTAAAAGTTCTATGGGTTGATGATCAAGATTTTGAAGAGATTGAAAACTATGCCTACGACCTAGGCATAGATATTACTCATGTACATTCCTGGGATGAGGCAGAAAGCCATCTGAAAGGTTTTCAATTTGAGCAATGGACGGCAATCATACTCGATTGTTATTGCACTATGTTTCCCAATGGCCCAGAAGATCGAAAATTTCTAAAGAAAGTGTTAGAAAGACTTTCTTTACTATCACAAGGGCGGTTGCTTCCTTGGTATGTACTCAGTCGAGGTACCGATCAAGATTTTCTAACGATTATAGACAACCAGCTCTCTGAACAAAGAGAATTATGGGACAGAGATTGGAATAAAATATATTATTCCAAGACACCAGAAGATTATCATATTCTGTTTGAAAGGATATTGAAAATGGCTCCCAATTTGGTCAACTACAAAGTACGGCATAGATTTAAGGAAGTTTTCAACTTTATTGGCATTGAAGAATTATTCATCAGCAATCAAGTTGAAGACATTATGTTTCCTGTACTCAAATCCTTACTATATCCCGATGAATCAAATCAACTAACGCCTCTTTATCACTATAACCAACTACGACAAGCAGTAGAATGGATGTTTAGATCCTGTCATATAATGGGTCTTCTTCCTGATGCATTGGTCCTCACAAAAACAGGTGTCAATTTGAGCCTCTCAAGCCATTATTTATCTGGTCATAATGCGAATCTTCAAGATGTAACTTATAGATATGGAGACAATGGAGATTATGTTTTTCCTCATTCCATTTCTAAAGTCGTTAAAGACATCTTATATATAGCAAATATAGAATCACATACTGTAGACTTAAATGATAATGAGAAAAAACAAATTGAAAATTATCTTTCAGATGCTGTAGGTGGACAATATGCAATTTACAGCATGGCAATGAGCCTTTGTTCTGTTTTCATTTGGTACAAATCGTTCCTTCTTGATGGGCATTTAGACAAAACTAAAAATCTAGAAAAATGCAAATGTATTCCCAATAATGATAAGGAAGAGCAATCTTCCACATCCAATTATGAAGGGAAAGTAATGCCTGTTCTCTTTGATGAGAATGGAGTTGCTCATTGTGAAGACTGTATGCTTCCCAAGACGCAAGAAAACACAACAGAAGGCACAAATGTCAGATTGAAGAATATACAACCCAATACAGATCCAAAGACAAAAGATTTATACCCGTACTTCGCCAAATTCGATATTATAAAAGATTCATAAACTCTGCAAATATCTTGCAATGTTAGCCGCTATCTTTGCAGCGTCAAACATCGGAACCACCCCGATGATTGACGCTGCAAATCTTTCGGTGGGCATGTACAAATATTTGCGATATGGCAAAAAAAGAAAATTTGATGGACATCCTCCATTGCGAAGGAGTTATCGGAATTGGAACCAGAGTAGAAACATCTGCTATAGAAAACATGGCAATCTATGGGTTCATACCCATGGACTTGGAGGGAGACTTCCTTTCGGATCCTGGTGTAGGAAAGGTATTGGATTTTGACTCGACGAAAACCATGATTGCCAGTGATCGCATATTGGTATCATACAAGGTGCGAAGGAAGCGAGGCTATAGCTCGGATTATATCTGGGAAGAGGAATTTGATGTTCATCCGATCATCGACGAAGTTCATCTACAGGAGAATGACAAGGAATACAGACTTCCTCTATATGGGCTCTACTTGCCACAATATAGGAATGATCCAAGATACAAACAATACCGTAGCATGGTAAAACCGGACAATAATAAGGTTTCTTCTGTTGGTGTTCTGGAGAATGTATCCATTGAGGAACATACTATTGTGGAAAAGGATGAAGAAAAAATCATCAAAGAGGCATTCTATACGCCAAAGCCAGAAGAGCTTCTGTTCACATCCTATAGAAGGGATCGAATCAAAGCACTTGCCTCTTCCTTCTGCGTTGTGTGCAGAAGATTGAATACGGTGACTGGCAACAATCAACTGGAGTTATTCAAGCCAGAAGAACTCTATGTTGTAGACAATAACAAATAACTTCAAAAAAGAAAACTATGAGTAATGAAATTCTATACTGCTCATTCAGACGCCTATCAGATGTCTTTACATTTGGAGCATATAAGGGACAGACTTTGAGCGATGTAATTGACTCAGGCTCTAGATACTTGGAATGGTGCATGAAAGAAATGCCTGGCTTGCTTCTTTATGACGAGGCCATGGATGAGATTCGAAAAATCTATCCTAATCTACATTTCTCCGAGGCTTTCGAAGCAAAGCGGTTACAAAACCTGGATGATGATTGCCCAGAAGACGATTATGATGATTGTGAGCCTTGTGGTTGGGAAGAAGACGAACCAACCTATGACCGTTATCGTGGATCTTGGGCACAGGATGAGATGGGATATTCGGATGATGATATCGACACCATCTTTGACGGAGATCCTGATGCGTATTGGAATATTGACTAAAAAAGAATTCGATATGGATACAAAGAAAACACTTCCGAAAAGAATCGGCTACAAGATTTTCCTCTTGATCTCATTGTTCTCAATTGGATTTACAATCTGCCAGTTGGGTAGAGTATGGATCGAACAACTACATTCTGCCAATGATAATGCAGCTGTATCTCACCACCAACAAAAGTTGACACTCCAGCATCAATCATTCTCTGATTCGCTTTTGATCGGCAATGTCAAAGCCAATATCGTTGCGGAATTTGACATGCCTTATGGAGACGCAACGATCGAAATGAAAAAAGGTATTTGGAGAATTGTGATTCCGGAGGCAGATCCAGAGGGAAATGGCAACCAAAACTATGGACTTCACACATTGATGAAGGTTTATATTCAGCAACGACAGGATAGCTTGGCTCAAACCGTCAGACAGGGGGACACACTTGTGACGGATTCGCTATGCCTCTACCCTACTCCATCCTACCATGGGTTTAGTTCATTCAAATTCTATCATGCGACACTTGCGGGAAAGAATTTGGAAAAACAATATCTAAGCACAACATTTGACAATTCGGATGGACATCGCTGTGATCTGAACGACTTCATCAAACCTCAGTATCGCAAGGCAATATTGTCGATCGCCAGAAAAAAGGCTCTTTGTGATTCCTGTGCGGACATGCTCGCTCTTGAAAAGCATATCATACAAAATGCCTGTTTGACAGAGAACAGTATTATGTGGGACTTCAATCAGAAAGGATACACTTTGCAGTTTGAAATTCCACTCTCTGACCTTAAAGGATTCCTAACCGAAAGAATCTGGAAAGAATCCTGGCGCAACTGCAATAAAAAGAGAATAGAGAAAAGCGGATTATTCACCTCTAAACGATAACAACAATGAGCAAAAATTCATTTACAGGAAAAATAGCCAAAGTTGCACAAAAAATTGTGGAAGCTTGGAACGAGAACGATGAACCCAATGACAGCTTTATGGAGAAGGACAGTATGAACCGAAGAATGAAGGTTTACCTCCAGAAGGAGGGTTTTCGACCAGATGTTTTAAAAGACGGAAAAGACCTGTGTTTCAAGCGAGAAGGATTGAGCTACATCTACTTCGGGCATGATGAAGATGAAAGATATTTTTCGATTGCTCTTCCTGGCATCTTTGATGTGACACCTGAATCGAGATCAGCAGTACTAGAGATTGCGAATCAAATAAACATGCGTATGCGAGTTGGGAAGGTTGTTGTGATAGACGAAAACGTATGGTGCGCTTATGAACGATTCTTGACAAGTCAAGAGTCTCTTGAGGAAATCTGTCCAAGAGCGTTCGATGTCTTGGCCGGTGCTCGACAAGAGTTCTATAAATGTCTCGAAGATTTGAACAAATAAAAAACAGATGCCGTTCGTCAACGACACAATGTGCTCATTTTCGTTTGACATGATTTCTAAAGATATTATATGTATTAATTGACCGATGAAGATAGCATCCAAACCTTAGGATTAGACTTCCAAAACACAAAATGTGACGACCCAAGCTTTGGAATATACAAACTGCCAACGTACTTGTATATTCCAGACCTTCGGAATATACAAACTGCTAATATACTTGTATATTCCTGACCTTCGGAATATACAAACTGCTAACGTACTTGTATATTCCAGACCATCGGAATATACAAACTACTAACGTACTTGTATATTCGAACGATTCGGAAGCTACTTACAAAGAATTTTGCTTCCAACGACGACCTCCCACACCCTTTCGAATTTCGACAAAATGATTCATACCACATAATTTCGCTAATAGAAAAGGCATACCACTTTGCAAAAACTCAAAAAGAATGTAAAAAACGTGTGGAAAGAAAGAAGTTTTCCAAATTATATTACGATATAGAGAGATTTTTACTACCTTTGCAAACCTTTGAAGGAGTACAACAGGAAACCGATAATAGAAGCATCTATGGCTATGATTGCCGTCTATACAAAGGCTATCTATATAATATATATAGGATATTAGAAAACAATACAATGACAGAATTTGAAAAGATGAGACATGGTGAGTTCTATGACTACACCAATGACGAAGGAAATGCCAGCAACGCAAGGGCAAGACAGCTCTGTGCGAGGTTGCAGAGCATGACCTTGGAGGATAAGGATTACCGCAAGTTGATGGAAGAACTCATCCCCGGCATTCCTGCATCGACGATTGTCAACCCTCCCTTCCATTGCGACCATGGTCATGGCATCCGTTTGGGTGAGAATGTCTTCATCAACTACAATGCCACAATGCTCGACGGCGGCTTGATCTCTATTGGCGACAACTGCCAGATCGGTCCGAACTGTCAACTGGTAACTCCCAATCACCCGATTGACTACATGGAGCGACGCAAGCCTGTTGAGCGTTGTCTGCCAATTACCATCGGTAATGACTGCTGGCTTGGAGCCGGTGTCATCGTCTGTCCTGGAGTGACCATCGGTGACCGTTGCGTGATTGGCGCTGGTAGTGTGGTTGTAAAGGACATCCCTTCTGACAGCATGGCCGTAGGCAATCCGGCACAGGTCATAAAGAAACTGGTCACGGAAAATAGCGATGAGCAAGAGTTGAATAAGACAACTGACAAACTCTATCAGAACCTGCATACGCTATTGTCTGAAGTAAATCCCACAGGCGTTCCTTCTGCATGATGCTAACATCGTATGAAACAGCTCTCTAATTTCATTTCTAACCACATTGCCATTCTCGTGCTACTGGTTGCAGCCTTGGCCCTTGCCATCCCTGCATCCTTCGCATGGATTCGTCCTTCGGCCATCAACTGGCTGCTATGCATTATCATGTGCGGCATGGGACTCAATCTGAAACTGGAGGATTTCAAGGTGGTTTTCTCCCGACCGAAAGATATACTGATCGGCACGTTGGCACAATTCTCCATCATGCCTCTATTAGCATACGCTTTGGTCAAGGCTTTCTCCTTGCCAGAGGAGTTGGGCATCGGCATTATTCTTGTCGGATGCTGCCCTGGTGGCACGTCAAGCAATGTCATTACCTATCTGGCCAAAGGAGACTTGGCACTAAGCGTGGGCATGACTGGGATTTCTACCCTATTGGCTCCCATTATGACTCCTCTGTTGGTTTTTCTACTTGCCGGAACCTCCGTTGATGTCGATGTGGTCGGAATGCTCATCAGCATCGTTCAGGTTGTCATACTGCCAATCTGTCTCGGATTGATCATCGGCCAATATGCACCCAAAGTGGCAGAGAAAATCTCACCTGCATTGCCTGGTGTCTCTACCATGGCCATTGCTACCATCGTGGGATGCGTGATGTCTGCTAATGCCTCTCGCGTTCTGGATTCCTCATGGGTGGTATTGATAGCAGTAATCTTACACAACGTCTGCGGATATGGCTTAGGGTATCTACTGGGTACGCTTATCGGATTGAGCCGTCCCAAACTGACCGCCGTCGCTGTAGAGGTGGGTATGCAGAACTCTGGCCTTGCCACCTCCTTGGCAACCATTCATTTTGCAATGTACCCGATGGCGACACTCCCTGGTGCCCTCTTCTCTGTATGGCACAACTTCAGTGGCGCTATGTTTGCAAACATCTTAAACAGAACGAAAAATGAAAAAAGATAATACAATTACAGAACACCCTGTGTGGTTGAGTGACGAGCTCTCGCTCAGATGTCTCACCCCAGAGGATCGACCAAAGCACAAGGCAATGAGTCAGGAAATAGTCAAGACTCTGATTGCCCCAGATTTTCTTATTCCTATGACAGAGGAGGAATATGACGATACATATACCGAACAGAATCCCGATGTGGTCTATGGGATCTTCGATGGCGATAGATTAGTGGCCACAAGCAGTTTGCTTCATGACGTAAGAGCATACGCCTCTACCCCAGAACTCTCTGAGGTCATGAAACATTCCTGCATTGAAATCGGTGAAAGCATGGTACTGCCTGAGTACCGAGGCCACGACTATATGCTTCGCCTGAACAATCTTATCAAGGATGAAGCCAGACGCCAAGGTGTCGAGTACATGCTGGCAACTGCCCATCCTGACAACATTGCAAGCAACACTTCCCTATCCCATCTTGGCTACAAACTGGTTAAGGAATTTGTACGCAGCGGGTATCGTCGCAACCTTTACCTTCTTGACCTCTTTGGCACACGGATATAATCATAGAACTTATTTGATTCTTGAGAACAATGGTTGAAGGCTACGCATATATTCAGAAAAATCCTCTCTTCGGCAGAAAGGTAATCCGTTTCGAGCGGATCAGGGAATCTATATGGGACTGGAACCTATGCGATGCTACCATCGTCACCATTGATAAAGAACCCAGTATTCACCGCCTGAAGGGAGCAGCCTCCAGCATCTACGACCACCAGGGCCTCATAGAGATTCCAGGCAAGGTGTTTGATAAGATATATGCCATGGTCAAGCTGATGGGTGCGATACAGGGTGCGGCAGATGAACAGAAAGCGGGTGTCCTACGTCAGGAGACTCTTGGCCAAATTATCGAACTATTAACCAAGGAAGGGATCATAGACGATGATACCTATAGTGCAGAACAGCTCAAACGGTACTCCGAGGAATATGACAGGTATTCTCGCCAACAGATGGAACTCGTGACCGACGTCATTGATGTCCATAAATAGAAGATATCCTGGGATACGCCGATCTGGAAGGCATGAAACCTCAGTCTCCAAGAAAGGAGGATTATGTCGTTTGGGTGAAGTAACCCGTCAATCAAACTGAAAAAGAAATGAAAAAAGAACTCGAAGATCGTGTACAACGTGCCGTGGAAGTCTTCATGCAAGGCTATGGATGCAGTCAGGCTGTCGTAGTGGCTTTTGCCGACCTCTATGGTTTGGACGAAACCATGGCAAAGCGGCTCGCCGCCGGATTCGGTGGTGGTGTAGGCCGTATGCGCATGATGTGCGGAGCTGTCTCTGCCATCGTCATGCTTGTCGGCTTGGATTGCGGACAAACGGAAGGTGGAGACAAAGAGGGCAAGGCTGCCTGTTACAAAGTGGTACAGGACCTATTGAACAAATTCAAGGAGAGAAACGGTTCCATCATCTGTGCAGAACTCTTAGGTCTGAATGGATGCCCTGTTGTCACCACTACCTATGTGCCAGACGAGAGAAACGAGGAATATTACAAAAAGCGTCCCTGCGCACGCAAAGTAGAGAGTGCTGCTCGCGTATTTGCAGAATATCTTGATTCAAAAGAACAAAAATGATCAATAAGATTAAGAACCCTTGGCTAGACAAGCCTGGCTATAACTGCATCTGCTGTAGCCCGAACAATCCTCTGGGCCTCCATCTCCAGTTCTGGGAGGAAGGAGAAGATGTGCTTACCCGTTGGACACCGTCACAGAACTATCAGGGATGGATTGATACCCTGCATGGAGGTGTACAATCCATGCTCCTCGATGAGGTGGCCGGTTGGGTTGTCACCCGCAAACTCCAGACATCGGGCGTGACAAGCAAGATGGAGGTTCAGTACCTCAAACCTGTATCAACCAACGATCCAGGTCTAACCATCCGTGCCCGTATTGCCCGACAGATGCGCAATGTTGCCTTCATCGATGCCGAACTCATCAATGGAGAGGGAGAAACCTGTACCAAGGCTACTCTGACCTACTTTTGCGCTTCGAAGGAAAAGGCTCAGGCAGAGCTGGGATTCTATGGCTGTGAACTTGAAGAGGAATGAGCATAGCCATGGGCAATGCGTCTGATGCGGTCAAGTCCCACGCTGACTACATAACAGATTCTCTGGAGGAGGATGGAGTTGCCAAAGCACTACGTCACTTCGGACTCATCCAATAAAAAACGTTCAATATGAAGAAGATTCTCTCCCTGATCTTTCCCCTACTATTTCTCAGTCTCCCCTCCTGGGCGACTGGAAAGCGCGTGCTCTTTATTGGAGACTCCATAACCGACGGAGCCTGGGGTAACAACAAAAAGTGGAATGCCACCTCAGAAGAGCGAAACCAGTCGGACATGAACCATATCTATGGACACGGTTTCATGATGCTCTGTGCCAGCTATTATCAAGGTGTTTATCCAGAGGAGAACCACCTATTCTGGAACCGAGGCATCAGTGGAAACACCTTGAAGGATCTAAACGGCCGATGGACGAAGGATGTACTTAATCTGAAACCGGATGTAGTCTCCATTCTGGTCGGAACCAATGATGTGGATATGTCTTTGAGAGCCGATAAAACGATTGACCTCAAATCATGGGAGATGGAATATCGTCATTTGTTGGATACAACAAAGCAAGTTCTCCCGGATGTACGCTTCGTTATCTGTACTCCTTTTGTGGCTCAAGTAGGAAAACTTAAGGGAAGCAAGGATTTCGGACAAAGAGAGAAGATTATCCAAATGCTCTGTGGTATTCTTGAAAAGATTGCTCAGGACTACAATGCCGTACTGGTTCCCTTCGACACATTGTTTACATCCCTACAAAGCAACTTACAGGACAATTCCGATACCTATTGGATCTGGGATGGTATCCATCCAACACCTGCCGGACACTACCGCATGGCCGAGCTATGGAAAGAGAAAGCGGGCAAACTGATAACTGAGTAATCAACAACATGCGAAAGATGTCACTTTATATTGTATTGGCCATAATTGTCATCATCGGGCTCTCCAGTTTCACGTTTCTGAAGAGCAAATCTTTTGGTGCCCTACCTAAAGGGGAGAGGCTCGAACGAATACTTCATTCTCCCAATTTCAGGGATGGAGAATTCAAGAATGAAGAGAATACGCTCCTAATGACCAACGATTCTGCCAAGGTAACGAGCAAGTGGGAGAATATCTGGAATTTCATCGTCAGCAAGAAACCTGAGGGACTGATTCCCCAAGAGGGACAACTTACAGTATGCAAGCCAGACATCAAACACCTCGGTACGGAGGACCTGTACATTTGGTTCGGACATAGCAGCTATCTGCTGCAGCTCAGCGGAAAGACTTTCCTCATCGATCCAGTCTTCTACAAAGGCTCGCCTGTCTCCTTTGTCAACAAAGCATTCAAATCAGCGGATGTATTCCGTCCAAAGGATATGCCAGACAAGATTGATTATCTCATCATCTCACACGACCATTGGGATCATCTCGACTATGAGACTGTCTCGGAACTGAAGCCAAACATTGGGAAGGTAATCTGCCCCTTGGGTGTCGGCGCCCATTTCGAACGCTGGGGATTCCCAGCAGACATGCTCATCGAACTGGATTGGCAAGAAGACTCTCCCCTCTCCTACCCTACAGACAGCAATGAGTACAAAGTTACCTGTCTTCCTACCCGTCATTTCTCTGGCCGTGGACTCAAATCAAATCAGTCCTTGTGGGCTTCGTTCATGCTTCAAACACCATCTGGAACAGTCTATATCGGAGGCGATGGTGGCTATGACGGACGATTCAAGAGAATCCGTGCCCAATATCCAAAGATTGATTTGGCCATCTTGGAAAACGGCCAGTATGACAAACGTTGGGCCCAAATCCATACCCTACCATCACAGTTGAAGAATGTCATGCAAGAGTTGGGAGCCAGACTATATATTACTGTCCATCATTCCAAATTCTGTCTGGCTAACCACCCTTGGGATGAACCTCTGAAAAACGAACTGGAAGCTGCCCAAGACGCTGATGCCAATCTTTCGGTTGTACAAATCGGAGAAATCCAGAAACTGGAACTCAAGTAAGCCTAATGGGAGAGCGAAAAATCATACATATTGACATGGACGCCTTCTTTGCAAGCGTCGAGCAGAGGGATAACCCCTCTCTGCGTGGCAAAGCCATGGCTGTCGGAGGAAGAGGTAACCGAGGGGTCATCTCCACAGCCAGCTATGAAGCGCGCAAGTTCGGTGTCCATTCCGCTCTATCTGTCAAACGGGCCTTTGCCCTCTGCCCCCAACTGATACTGGTTCCTGGCAGGTACGAGGTCTATAAGGAGGTCAGCGCCCAGATGCATGAAATTTTTCACGAATACACAGACATCATTGAACCAATCAGTCTGGACGAAGCCTTCCTGGATGTAACGGAGAACAAACCCGGCATCGAGCTGGCTATGGATATTGCCAAGGAGATCAAGCAAAAGATAAGGGAACGATTGGAACTTACAGCCTCGGCTGGAGTCAGCTACTGCAAGTTCCTGGCTAAAGTAGCCTCTGACTATAGGAAACCGGATGGATTGACCGTCATTCATCCTGCTCGCGCCCAAGCCTACATAGACAGCCTCAAAGTTGAAGACTTCTGGGGAGTAGGCAAAGCCAATGCTGAGAAGATGCATGCTTTGGGCATACATACGGGAGCAGATCTTAGGGAAGTTCCTCTCCATAAGCTCTCTCAGGAGTTTGGCAAGATGGGCAGGATGTTCTTTGATTTCTCCCATGGCATAGACAATCGCCCTATCATTGCAAGCAGAATCCGCAAGTCAGTCGGCTGTGAGAATACCTTTGCAGAAGACACCTCAGACAAGGAAGTGCTCCTGCAAAGACTAGAAGAGGCAATACAGGAACTTGTCCATCGCGTCACCAAAGGAGAATTCATCGGCTACACCCTTACTCTCAAACTGAGATTCCATGATTTCCGGAGCATCACGCGAAGCATAACCCAGACAGAGGATCTTACCACAGAGGAGGTTATCCGTCCTTTGGCGGTACAGCTTCTTAACGGTGTGGACTTCTCGGACAACCCCATACGTCTGTTGGGCCTATCCGTATCCAATTCTCGCGACGAAGAAATCTATCACGAAGATGATCCGCAACTCAGAATCAACTTCCCTGATTTCGACAACTATGTTAATGAACAATTCGATTATTGACCTTACCTGCAGTTATTTCGTCCTCAGAATTCTTAGTCTCTGGAGTAGTTTTCTACCTCAATAGTTTCCTTTATGTAAAACCCTGTGAGATATTCCTGGCAACTAATGGACATCTCTAATAAAAAAGAATAACCAATGGCTCTCATTTTCATTGTATATCTTGTTGTCATCAATCTGGTCACGTATCTGGTTTATGCCATAGACAAGTCAAAAGCCAGACATCACGAATGGCGAATCCCTGAATCCGTCCTATTGTGGCTGGCAATCCTCGGGGGAAGCATCGGAGCATTAACGGCTATGAAAAGGCTTCGGCATAAGACGCATCATATTCAGTTCTATATGGGAATCCCCGCCATTCTGATGCTCCAATTAGTCGCCGCATTCTTTTATCTCTACTCTTGTATAGATTGAATGAAAAGTGTGGTTTTGGGTCTCCCCTACTCTACCGAATGCCTATAGTTAGGAGAAGAATCCTTTCCTCTTCATACTACTGGTGGGGATCATAGTATGCAACATTTATTCCAACGAAAGACTTTTATATAACTTTATGACATTGAATCCATCAAACAATATATAATTGAGAAGTTAAATCCCCGTCTCAGCTGCTTCTGAGGGTGTGGGAAACTTCAGTTAATAATACGACAATGATGACAATTTGGACTGGATTATTCTCACTAATTCAGGAGTTGCTAGTTAATAGTTATTAGCTTGGCTGTTTGAATATAATTGTCTTTGTTGCCCTAATTGTCGTTTGACAAAAAAGTCAGGCGAATCCCGAGAGATAGTTCAAGGTCAAGAAATAGCTGGGGTTTGTCTCGAAGTTGTCCGCTTCTTTCATCGCGACCTCATCGCGACCTCATCAAATATTTTTTAATCTCAGAGAAGACAAGAAGAGAAAAAGATCTGCACTAAAAATCGAGGCACCTGCAAAACCCATGTATAGCAACGAATCGCTGGCAAGCATTTAAATATAGGGATGCAAATCTGCATACAATGTAAACAAATGTTAAATAATTCACTTTCTTATTCTAAAATTTGGTTTATAAAATAAACTATCATATCTTTGCACCCGAAATCATTAGTGTGAGAAGAGTATCATGCTAGCTTAAAGCAAGCGAGAGTCGACCTCCTTGCTTCTCTTTTTACCGAAATGGTTTATAAAATAAACTAAACAATCAACCTGGCACATTATATTATTATATCGTGTCGTAAACAACAAGAAAGAAAAATGGAAGAAAAGAAGATTACCGAGAAGGAGAGCTTGGAGCTCATCTCCCAGATGATACTGCAGACGAAGAAGGAATCTGCCATCGGAAGTGGTAATATATTTCTGATATGGGGGTATTTGTGTACAATTATGTCACTAGCAGTATATGCCATGTCATTCATACGTCAGGAAAGTGGGTGGGGATGGCTTAACATAGCCATACCTGTGGCTGGATTTATTTTCGCTGGCATCGCAGCTCGCTGGATTAAAAGGAAGTACAATAAACCAAGCACCTATGCCAGTAGCAGCATCGGCAAGGTGTGGGGCTGTTTGAGTTTTGTATTTGTGTTCTATGCCATTCGTTGTATTCTGGACTGGGATGAACCACAAGGCTGGACGGGCATGATCCTATTGGGATTACTACTGCCCGGTATTGGGACCTATTGCACAGGTGCAATCTTGAAAGAGGACTGGGTACAATGGTGTGGTATAATGGGGGCAACAATCGGCTGTGCATTTTTGCATGACATATGTTGCGATGGTATGCAAATCGAACTAAAATGGTCTCTTATTATGGCGTTAGCAATGATTATCTCCCTCGTCGTCCCTGGTCATATACTTAATTATAAGGCAAAGAAAGCTAACGCAAAATAGAACAGTATGCAAGAACTGGATCCATTACTTCATAGTCAGCTCCGTTTGGCCATCATGTCCATCTTGCTAAGCATTGAGGAAGCAGACTTCGGTTACCTCAAGGAGAAAACTGAATCGACAGCAGGAAACCTTAGCGTTCAGTTGGAGAAACTAACTTCAGCAGGCTATATCACTAAAGAAACAGATGGTTCAGGCACCAAGCCTCGAACCATCTGCAAGATGACCGATTCAGGACGTGAAGCCATGCAAAAGTATGTAGAAGCCCTAAAGACCTATTTTGCAGGCCTATAAATCCCTGATGTCTTTAATTTTGTCCTCAGACGAAGTATTGTTTATTGGTGGAGGCGCAATACGCGGATGCCAGAGCAATAATCGATCGATTGTGCGTACTCAGCCAAAGGAATCTTGCTGATGGTAACGCGGCCCACAGCGCTCGAAGCGTGCAGAAGCATCGGTTCTGCATACTCACGTTCTGGCCACCAGACAAATCCACAATGGAAGACATCCAACCCTTTTTTGTTGCAGACAAAGACAACAATGTCACCAGGCTGAAGTTTCGAATAAACACGATGAATCTGCGCCTTAGGGACATACCAGGTCGAAGTGTTCGACAACAGCTTTTCGACCTGCTGTATAGCACGAAGCAACGAATCGCTGGCAGCCAATTGTGGATAGAACTGAGGATGCGTTGACATGTAGTTGATCTCGCGCTTTTGAATCTTGGCCGATGGCAAGGTAGAAGTAATTTCAGTCAGGAGACCTTGACGCTCATTGTCGCTGATCCACTCGCTGAAGTAATGTTTGCGCGAAGCATAGTTGCCACGCTTGCCCTGACGGTATCGGAGAGCCTGCACAAACCGCCGGAGAATAGAATCGTTCGGATTGGTCGGTTCATAGACACGGCCCAACATGGCAGCACTCATATACTCGACAAACGTGGTGCAATCCACCGCCTTCAGGTTCATGACCAACTCTTCAACTTGTGCGGCAGGGTCTGCCGGCATAGTGGCAGGCTCCAGCGTTCCAGCCTTGTACGGAGTTCCCTGACCGGCATGTTCGTCGCAAAAGGCAAAATGCAGATCATAGAAATCTACCGGCCGATAGTTCGTATTCCATCGGTCACCGCCACGAGTCAGCACACGGCGAGGCTTGAGTTCATTGCCCTCCTTGGCCGACAGCTCACGTTGCCAACTGACACGTTGCGACTGATCGGCACCAGGACCAGTACACTTGCTCTCGTAGTAGCGTGCCGTCTTCTCTCGCTCAGGATCCTTCCAATTATGCCAGCCCTTGGGATTGATGACAGCAGGCAGTTCGCACTCGCGGAAAATGACTGAGGCATAGTTGCGCCACGGACGGCCCAGCCATTCGCTCGTTACCTTCGGACCAGCAGTCACCTTGCAGCGGTAGAACACGTAGCCATAAGGATGATCGGCAGGAGTAGAAGCAGCGGTCAGATAACCATTGCTCAAGGCGTGCAGTTCACACTCCTCGAACCAACAGGTTGCAGGACCGAAGATGAAATCGACCGTGCCTTCGATATAACATTTATAGAAAACCTGGCGGCTATCCTCGTTGCCATTGAAGACCGTATCCTGGAAGCCCAACAGACGACAGTTACGGAACACAGCCTTATCGCCCTCCACATGCAGAGCGACAGCCTGGCCGACACCATTGTTGTTCTTGCCATTTTGATCCCAGTGCTTGTTCCAATAGGTCATGGCATCGTTGCTGATGGTCATGTTCTCGCATTCAAAGCCCAAACCATCCACACGCATGGTGTAGCTCTGGAAGGTTCCGATCTTTCGGCCACGCTTGTTCATGCCATCCTCTTGTGCCTTGATGGCATCAGCTATCGAAAAGCAGGGCCAACCACTTGCCGTACACATACCGGCATGGTCGTGCCAAATGATGATAGTACTGTCGCGCTCCTCTCCGACCAAAGTGATATTGGTCTTGTAGGCAGGAATGATGACCTTCTCTTCGTACACACCTTTCTTGACCAAGATACGTTGGCGACCCTCAGGTTTGTAGTCACGAACAGCATTGACGGCCTCCTGGATAGTCGTATAGTTACCACTACCATCCTTGGCGACCACCAGATCATAGTTCTGCGCCACCATTTGCCATGGAATCAGGCATAGGATCAGAACCGACAGTAATTTCATCATTGTATTCATAGTCGAAATCAAAATTCGAATTTCTCAATCTTCATCTTTCCTGCTTCGTTAATGATGCCCACCTTCTCCTTGAACTCAGGAGTAGCAGCATGCTTGGCAAGGCATTCCTCATCCTGCCATGTTTCGCAAATCATGAAGACACTTGGACGTGTCTGGCTTGTAAAGACATCGTAGGCAATACAACCCTCATGCTTCTGCGACTTCATGGTCAAAGTCTCGGCAGCATCAAGAGCCTTGTCATAGGAAGCAGCATTGTTTGCCTCAAAAAAACAATTCAGTCGAATCATAACATTTATAAAATTAAACTACTTACATCCTGCACCACTCAAACCTCGGTTACGGAGCAAAGCATCCACACGAGGCTCACGGCCACGGAAGTTCTGATACATGGTCAAACCATCGTCGATGCCACCTGGCTCGAGACAGTATTTGCGATAGCGGGAAGCCAACTCCTGGTTGAAGATATCGCCAGACTCCTTGAAGGCCTCGAAAGCATCGCAGTCGAGCACCTCGCTCCAAAGGTAGCAATAGTAACCGGCAGTATAACCGCCACCCATGCAATGGCTGAAGTTGGTGACGCGATAACGAGGCAAAATCTGACGAGGAATGCCCCATTTGGCGAGAGTTTCCTCCTCAAATTCCATAACGTCGAGGCTGTCAGGAATGAAAGTCATGCTATGGAGTTCCATATCGACAATAGCTGCAGCAAGGAACTCGACAGTAGCAAAGCCCTGTCCGTACTTACCGCTCTCCTCCATCTTCTTGACCAATTCGTCAGGAATGATCTCGCCCGTCTTATAGTGTTTGGCATATACAGCCAGTACCTCAGGTTCGGTTGCCCAATGCTCGTTGATCTGCGAAGGGAGCTCAACGAAATCGGTCTCAGTGTTATAGACAGCATTGTAATGAACATTGTGCATCATGTAATGAGTTGCATGACCAAACTCATGGAACATAGTGGTCACATTGTCGAGATTCTGGAGTGCAGGCTTATCGGACGAGCCCTTGGTCATGTTGCAGACATTCTGGATAACAGGAATGACGCGCACCTCCTTGCCGTCGATGGTCATGAACGACTGGTCGCGCATATCCGACATCCAGGCTCCAGCTCCCTTGCCATCGCGTGGGAAGTAGTCGCCATAGAAGACGGAAAGAATCTCACCATCCTTGTCGCGAATCTCCCAAACACGGGCTGTTGGTTCGTAGGTTGGCACAGTACCGGTAATCTCCTTGAAGGTAATGCCATAGAGTTTGTTGGCAACATAGAAGATACCATCCAAGACATTGTTGATCTCAAAATACTCAGCCACCTGTTCCTCGTCGATATTGAAACGTGAAGCCTTGGCCTTGCTGCTATAGTACATATAGTCCCAACCTTCGGGAGCCTCCTTGATACCATCTTTCTTCATCTCCTTGCGAATGTCGGCAATCTCTTCGTTGGCCTTCTGCACGGCGGGTGTCCAAACGGCGTTCAACAGGTCATAGACCTTCTCTACATCTTTAGCCATACGGTCTTTGAGAATCTGTTCGGCACAGCTGTTGTAGCCCAAGAGCTTGGCACGAACCAGACGAAGCTTGACCAGACGGTTGCAGATCTCCTTGTTGTCCCACTCGTTACCCTGATTGCCACGGTTGTAGTAGGCCTCATAGATTTTGCGACGAAGTTCACGGTTCGAACAATACTGAAGAACCGGGTTACATGATGGTCGTTGCATGTTGAACATGAACTTGCCCTCTTGCCCCTGCTCTTTGGCCATCTGGGCAGCAGCCTCGATGTTTGCCTCTGGCAGACCTGCCAGTTCCTCGCGGCTGTCCACAGTCACGAATGTATTGTTGGTTTCGTGCAACAGGTTCTGACCAAACTGTACCTGCAGATTGCTGATTTCGAGATTAAGGGCACGCAACTGCTTCTGCTCCTCGTCGTTGAGAGCAGCACCTGCCTTGGTGAAGTTACGATAGATGTGCTGAAGTGCCGACATCTGCTCATGGTCGAGCATTTCCGACTCACTCGTATGGTCGCCGTAATGCTGGTCATAGACCTGCTTGATACGGTCAAAGAGTGCGCCATTCAAATAGATATCGTCACTATGCTGTGACAACTGCGGATAGATTTCCGTCTCAAGGTTACGAATCTCCTCGGTACTGTTACTGCCAGAGATATTGCCAAAGGTGAGCATTGCCTTGTCGAGCAGAGGACTGCTTTGATCGAATGCCTCGATGGTGTTGGCAAAATTCGGCTTTTCGGAGTTATTGACGATTGCCTCGATGTTGGCTTTCTGCTGACGCATACCCTCGGCAACAGCTTCACGATAATCATCGAGCGTGATCTCTTCGTAGTTAATGATTCCATAAGGAGCCTCCGACTCCACCATCAATGGATTCTGGCGGTTCTGCTCCGCGCACGACAATGTCAATACGCTTAAACCAGCCATAAAAATGTAGTTTTTAAGTTTCATTATTGTTAATTGAATTTGATATTTTCGGTCGAAAGAACAATCTCTTCGCATACGTTGATCGATGCTGCCTGATAAGGGGCTTCAACTCGCACATAATTCTCGGTGAAACCCTGCATTGGTCTGCCTTTGGCTGGCTGCTCCCAAAGAACGCGACGTGTTGTACCAATCTGCGAGGTATAGAAGTCGCGAAGCTTACGCTCCGAAAGTTCCACCAAACGCGCTGTACGTTCGTGTCGTTCGCGGACAGGAATGACCGGTTTGATCTCCAATGCCTTGGTTCCTGTTCGCTCGCTGTATGTGAATGGATGCAGCTGACTGACAGGCAGACTGTCCAAGAAATCGTACGACTGCTGGAACAAGTCGGCAGTTTCGCCTCGCATACCAGCCATAACATCGACACCGATGAAGGCATCAGGCAACAACTGCTTGACGAGTTCGATCTTATGACGGAACAAAGCCGTATCGTAACGTCGGCGCATCAACTTCAGTACCTCATCGCTACCAGCCTGAAGTGGAATGTGGAAATGTGGAGCAAACCGCTCGGACTCGTTGGCAATCCAGCGAAGCAGATCGTCGGTCAGCAGATTGGGTTCAATACTACCTATGCGATAACGCTCTATGCCATCGATCTTGTCCAATGCCTTGCAAAGATCGAAGAACGTCTCGCCAGTACTGCGGCCAAAGTCTCCGATATTCACACCTGTAAGAACAATCTCCTTACCACCTTGCTCTGCTACGAGACGTGCTTGCTGAACCAACTCCTCGATCTTCGGATTACGGCTACGGCCTCGGGCCATAGGAATGGTACAGTAGGTGCAGAAGTAATCGCAACCATCCTGCACCTTGAGGAAGTGACGCGTACGGTCATCGGCAGAACAACTGGCATGGAAAGTATGGATCTCCTGGAATCGGGTACTGATCAGCTCGGCCTCTGGCTTTTTGCTCAAATCACCCAAGTACTCCGTGATATTCTCGCCCTTAAATTCCTGGCCGACAATCAGGTCAATGCCACCCACACTGTCGGCAAGTTCCTTGGGCTCAATCTGGGCATAACATCCAGTCACAACCACAAAGGCATTGGGATTCTCGCGGATCAGTTTTCGGATCTGCTGCCTGCATTTGGCTGTAGCCTGTTCGGTTACGGCACAAGTATTGATGACCAGCAGATCGGCGTTGCCAGACCGTACTCGTTCAAACCCCAGTTGCTCCAATCGAAATGCCAATGTCGAACTCTCGGCAAAATTGAGTCGGCAACCCAAAGTATAATATGCGACGCTCTTATCCTTATACATTCTATTATTTTTATTGGCCAAAGATATACATTTTTCGTGAAAATGCTATGACATTTGGTAAAAAAGCCACATTTTTATCCATCATTCGACAAGAATTTATTATTTTTGCACACTCAATATAATGATAATATGATTAGGAAAAACGAAAAAATCGATGTTCATGACATTCTTCGTCATGCGATTGATTGGGCCATGGATGCAGGTCGCATCCAGCGTGACAAATTCCGTTCACACAATCTCCAGATGACTACCAAGTCGAATATCAGCGATGTTGTGACCGAAGTCGATAAAGCCTGCGAGACGATGCTCATCGAACGCATTTCATCGCGCTATCCCGACCACAACATTCTGGGCGAAGAGAGCGGACAACATTGCAACAACAATGAGGCGGAATGGGAATGGGTTGTCGATCCACTGGATGGCACCAACAACTACAGTCAGGGACTACCAATCTTCTGCGTCAGCATCGGTGTCAGATTCAAAGGAGAAACAGTGGTGGGTGTTGTCTATGTTCCCTACATGGACGAACTCTTCAGCGCTGTGCGTAGCGAAGGTGCTAACTGGAACGGTCGTTTCATCCACGTCTCGCGCAAGACAAACCTGAACGAATGCGTACTTGGATCCGGGTTCCCTTATGACAAGGGCACCAACCCAGTCAACAACATCGACAATGCCAGCCGACTGATTCCACAATTGCGAGGCTTCCGCCGTATGGGTTCTGCTGCCTACGATCTGTGCTGTGTTGCCGCAGGCCTGTTGGATGGCTATTGGGAATTGGATTTGAAACCTTGGGATGCCTGTGCCGGAGCTTTGATTGTCGAGGAGGCCGGTGGTGTCGTCAAGCCGTTCCGCAATGACCGCAACATCTCTATTGTAGCTGGCAACAAATCGATTGTTGAGCAAATCTACGAACAACTGAATAAGGGGGAAGCGATTAGCGATTAACGATTTGCGATTAGGGATTAGCGATTAAGTTTTTTAGAGTATTAAGTTAATTAAGTCTCCCATAAAGGGGATTTAAAGGGTCTTATGGAATTAATCAAGAATCAAGAATTTGGCGGAGAACGTCCGCTGTATGGTGCACATGATGTGCGATTAGAAAACGTTACTATCCACGTAGGAGAATCATCGATTAAGGAATCGGGGAATATCGAGGCAGAACAATGCCGGTTTGAAGGCAAATATGTTTTCTGGGAATGCCGAAACTTCAAGGTCAACGATTGCTATTTTGCCGAAAGCGCTCGCAGTTCGCTCTGGTACAGTCACCATGTACAGATGACCAACTGCCAGGTGGATGCACCCAAGATGTTCCGCCGTATGACAGACATCTCGGTCCAAAACTGCCAGTTTCCGAATGCTCTCGAGACTTTCTGGGATTGTTCCGACATCCGCTTGAATCATGTTTCGATCGAAAAAGCAGACTATCTGTTCATGCATTGCTCGAACATCCGTATCGATAACTACAAGCAAGATGGCAACTACTCGTTCCAATATGCCAAGAATGTGGAGATTCACAATGCTGTCATCAACTCAAAGGATGCCTTCTGGGAGGCCGAGAATGTGACCATCTACGACTCGGAACTGAACGGAGAATATCTGGCCTGGTATGGCAAGAACATCCGTCTGGTTCGTTGTCACCTCACGGGCGAGCAGTTGCTTTGCTATGTGGATGGGCTTGTACTCGAAGACTGTACTTTTGGTCCTGATGCCAATCTGAATTTTGAATACAGCCATGTGGAGGCCACAATCAAAGGCGATATCACTTCAATCAAAAATCCTTCGTCTGGACACATCTCAGTCGATGGACTCATTGGAGAACTGATTATTGACCAGAATCAGAAAGCTCCAGCAAATTGCGAGGTAAAAAGTTTAAAGAGTTAATAGTTTAATTTGTTAAAGAAAGTCCCCCCAGGGGATTTAGAAGGTCTTATGTATAACTTCGACAAAGCAGTAGATCGCAGGAACACAAACTGCGCAAAGTGGGACGAATGCCCCAACGCCGATGTTTTGCCTCTTTGGGTAGCCGACATGGACTTTGCGACAGCTCCTTGTGTCCAAGAGGCCATCGTACGACGTGCAGCCCACGGCTGTTATGGCTACACCATTGTGCCCGATGCCTATTATCAAGCCATCGTGGACTGGTTCGCTACTCGCCACCAGTGGAACATCGAACGCAACCATATACTCTACACCATTGGCGTGATTCCTGCCATTGCCGCCATACTCAAGGCACATTGCCAGATGGGCGACAATGTGGTCGTGCTGACTCCTGTCTATAACTGTTTCTTTAACCTGATCCGCAATGCCGGTTGCCAGGCCATCGAGGTGGAGTTAGAGGTTAACCAAAACCTTAACCATAACCCTAACCATAACACTAACCTTAACACTAACCCTGTAGGGGGCGCGAAACGCAGCATGAGCAACTTGCTGTCGTATTCCATAGATTGGAAGAAGTTAGAGCAGGCTTTGGCGTTGGAGAAAACGACAACCCTGCTGTTCTGTAATCCACACAACCCTGCAGGCCGTATCTGGTCGGACGAGGAGATTCTACGCGTAGCCCAGTTGTGCCAAAAGCATGATGTTTTGCTGATCAGCGACGAGATCCACAACGAACTTACCTCACCAGATCGGTTGTACAATCCTACAGGACGTGTTCTTGAAGATAAAAACGAGGGGCTTAAATACGTCATCTGCTCCTCGCCAAGCAAGTCTTTCAACATTGCTGGCTTACAGAATGCTTTCATCGTCTGTCCCGACAATGACCTGCGCCGACGCATTGACCGTGCCATCAACCTCAATGAAACCTGCGACGTCAATCCTTTTGGCATCGAAGCTCTCATTGCAGCCTATACAGAAGGTGGAGAGTGGTTGGACGAACTACGCCAGTACATCTACAGCAATTATCAGTTCGCCTGCTCTGAGCTGAAGGATTACGAACAACTTCGTATCGCCGACATGCAGGGCACCTACCTGATGTGGGTGGATTGCCGCGCCATCTGTGAACGTCTGGGTATAAACAGCGAAGAACTCTCTCGCCGACTCATCATCGATCACCACATCTGGTTTGCTGCCGGATCAATTTATGGCAAGGCTGGCGAAGGGTTCCTACGCATCAACTTAGCCTGTACGAGAGCCACTCTGACAGAAGCCCTCAACCGATTCAAGCAATTTCTCCAGCAAATGAAGTAATCGAGCCAATAACTCCACCATTCTTAGATCATTCTCAAAATCATTCTCCTCTGTTAGAACTACTGTATATACTCAGAGAAGAGGAGAAGATAAGGAGATTGATAGGATCAAAAAATTTTCTATGCTTCATTTCTTCTTGAGAATTATATTAACTCAGAGAAGAGGAGAAGATAAGAAGATTAATATCAAAAAATCTTCTATGCTTCATTTCTTCTTGAGAATTATATTAACTCAGGGAAGAGGAGAAGATAAGAAGATTGATAGTATCAAATAATCTTTTATGCTTCATTTCTTCTTGAGAATTATATTAACTCAGAGAAGAGGAGAAGATAAGAAGATTGATAGTATCAAAAAATCTTCTATGCCTCATTTCTTCTTGAGTATAATCATAAACACAATGAGGCGGAACATTAGAATGATTTCATGAATGATTTAGAATGACGGAGCAAATAAAATGACAGAGCAAATAAATAGCAAAAAGAAGTGAATGAATAAGGACCTGTTACTTGAGAAGATCCGAAATGGAGCCGAGATGAGCAAAAAGGAGCAGATGATGCTGGCTGTGGCATTGTCTGTGCCCGCCATGCTGGCACAACTGGTGCAAATCATGATGGAGTATATCGATGCCGCCATGGTTGGAACATTGGGAGCAAAGGCATCGGCTTCAATCGGACTGGTCAGTACCTCGACTTGGCTTTTCGGAGGCGTATGTCATGCCGTGGCTGCAGGTTTCTGCGTGCAGGTTGCGCACCAGATTGGTGCCAATCGTTTCGATGAGGCCAGACACATTCTGCGTCAATCGCTACTGTTCTCTTTGCTATTCAGTATTGCATTAGGATCCATTGGTGTTGGCATTGCCCCCCATCTGCCCCACTGGCTCGGTGGCACAGAAGAGATCTGTAACGATGCAACATGGTATTTCGGGATCTTTGCAGCCCTGCTTCCTGTCATGATTTTGATGACCCTTTCGGCAGGCATGCTACGCAGTTCCGGCAATGTCAAAGTTCCAAGCATACTGATGGCTACAGCTTGCGTGCTCGACATGATTTTTAACTGGATCTTCATTTTTCGGCTCAAGATGGGAGTCAAAGGGGCTGCCATCGGCACTGCCATTGCCTATAGTTTGGTGGCTATTATCATGGCTGGCTATTTGTTTCTCAAATCAGAGCAGTTAAGTCCCTGGAAACACCGGGATGACCCGAAGCCAAATGTCGGCAGATTCGATTTTTCCTTTTTACTTTTTACTTTCTCCTTTCGCATTCTGCGCAAGTGGTGGCACATAGCATGGCCGATGGCAACAGAACATTTCGTGATGTGTGGCGCACAGATTGCCTCGACTGTCATCATCGCACCTTTGGGCACCATTGCCATTGCCGCCAATTCATTTGGAATTATTGTAGAAAGCCTCTGCTACATGCCAGGACACGGCGTGGCCGATGCAGCAACTACCCTTGTCGGACAGAGCCTTGGGGCACAACGTCAGCCATTGGCCCGCAGTTTTGCCAAGATTACAGTCACACTGGGCATTGCTGTAATGACATTCATGGGTATGATCATGTTTGTGTTTGCACCTGAGGTAATGTCGCTCATGACGCCTGATGTCTCTGTCCAGGAACTCACTTCACAGGTTCTGCGCATCGAGGCTTTCGCCGAACCGATGTACGCAGCGTCGATTGTCTGCTATGGAGTCTTTGTGGGTGCAGGCGACACACTCATCCCTTGTGGCATGAATCTTGCTTCCATCTGGGTGGTTCGCATCTCGTTGGCCATTGTCTTTACAAAGGTTCTAGGTCTTGGACTCATGGGATACTGGATTGCCATGGCGCTCGAACTCTGCTTCCGAGGCACCATCTTCCTGCTCCGCCTGCGAGGCCACGCCTGGATGAGCAAGCTGAAGATATAAGAAATTGGATATAAGCCAAAAAAATGAGGGAGCCACTGAAATAGTGACTCCCTCGCGTCAATTAAACCATCTTAAAAAATCTATCGAATAATTAATTTTCTACCATTCTGGATGGACAAACCTCGCGATGAAGAGACTTTCTTTCGTCCCAAGAGGTCGAATGAGTGGATTGAGGAAAGTGGAGAAAGACAAGAATCATCCTGCAAATCCTCGATACCAGTAGCATGCAAAGAGGTAACATCTTCGTAGGATACTGACGAACCGGACAAATGGGCAACGAAATAGCAATCGGACGAGATTCGGCTGATGTCGGTAGTTTGAGGCTTACCACTACCCTGATTGAAGATGATATTGAAATAGTAGTTCGCAGACTTGATATTGACGGTCTGTTTGTACCACGTCTCACCATCAATCGTCACCTTGTATGAATCGACATTATCAACTCGTTTGCCTGGCCAATTGCCATTGAGCTGCGTATTGTTGTTGCTGTCCCAGACATAGAAGTAAAGAGGCGTAAAGTCCGCCTTCACATAAACCGTAGCATCGTGCGCCACAAATGGCTTAGGAGCCTCCTCCTTCTCAATGCGCTCTACGATGCTCTGCCAACCGGCAAGAGCCTTATCTTCTATATAATAACGATACTTGCTTCCAGAAAGAATCTCTGTGTAGCCCGTTGGACAAACATACGAAGAGGGAGCATAACCTATTGCACAAATCAAATTACCTTTGCTGCCCTCTGTACGGAAAGCATAACAAGAGGCATTGCTGTTCAACACGGTACAAGTGCTCGTATTCTCGATGCCAGCCTGCTTGCGTGCGGCAATGAAGAGTTTAAGTTCCTTCTTGTGCGTCAGCCAATGCTTGTAGAACACGCATGGTGTGCCTGGCATGGCCAACATATAGGCATTGGCAGCCACGGTATCACCTTTGAGCGGATCCTGCTGGGCAGTAGAAGAACGGTACTCAGTGTCGTGGTTCTCCACAAAGGTAACAGCATAACGCTTGTAATCGGCTTGACAAACGAGTGGATAGCCACCCTGATCCGAAGTCGAACCTGCCAGCGCACTGTAATTGTTGTTCTTCAACGCATCGCGCACTCGATAGCGGAATTGAAAGTCAAAAGCTGCGCTGGTAGGCACACCGTCTGACTTGGTGCCATTTATCCAATTCTTGATGGCTGTGGAGTTGTCCCAATACTCGCCCACAGAATAAACTGGACGAGCCGAAGTGTTATAATCGGCAGTAAAAGTAGCCGAATAGCCTTTGACCATGTCGTAGCGGAAGCCGGCATAGCCCATATCATTGATGAGGAAGTCAAGATAAGCCTTGACCACCTTGTTGACATTGCTGGATTTATGATCGAGGTCGCGACAACCGTCCCACCCCTCGCCTGTATCGTTGTTGGCTGAAAGAGAATATCCGTTTTGAGTAGCCCATGTGAGCGTCTTGCCACCATCATCATTTCGGACAATGTCGGTACTGAGCATCTGGTAAGTCTCGCCCTTGTATTGTTCTGCTGGGTAATCAACCCAGGAACCTCCAACGCCCAGATTATTGCGATGGTTGATAACTACATCGGCAATAAAACCAGTTCCACGCTCCTTGTAAGTCTTGATCATGCTGCGGAGCTGGCCCTCTGTTCCGAAAGAAGAGTTTTGATTGAAATAGTATTGTGGCGTATAGCCCATATTGTTCGACGAGCCACTGAATCCCGACTGAGGAATCCAGATCAAGTCAAAGTAGGGCGCAATATCATCGGCCTGCTTCTCCAAATACGACCATTGAGTATCGGAATAGGAATCCCAATAGAAGCCCTGAAGCATAACACCTCCGTAGCTGGCTGGCCACCCCTGAGCATAAGAATGAAAAGGGGAAAGTGATGTTTGAAAAATGAAGAGGGAAGAGAGGAATATACGGAAAAACTTCTTCATATAGACGAACAGATAAAAGAACGGATGGGCAATTGCAAACCAACTGCCCATCCATTAAATCAGATCAGCATTACTTGGCTGTGAAGGTTACGGTATTCTTGCCTTCGCATGCGAGCGACAGGACAATATGGTATGAACCGGCAGCAACCGAAAGGTCCTTGCCACTATATTCGGTCAAATTGCCATAGTTGGTTGCATCGCCGTTGGCGCCACCCCATGAGATATCCCAGCTGTCGTTCATAGCGAACTTCACGTTGGCATCTTCGGCAAAGGTGTAGTCGATCTCCCAAGTGTTGGACTCAGCATTATAGGTCATGTGAGTAGCCTCATCTGCCTGGTTCCAACCATTGTGCGTACCAACCATAGTCATGCTTGTCACTTGGGTAAGTTCATAAGTCATGTTTGCCCAATCTACATCAATCTTGTAGTAGCCTTCTGCTCCAGGAGAAATATTATCACCATCCGTAGCGAGGATACCATTATTACGGCCATACCAGTTATTATCGGCATCAATGAACTTGAAGCCCCAAGTCGTGGCATTATCTACGGCCTTGATATAATAATAGCCGGTGTAAAGACCTTTGTCCTGATTAACCAAGGCCATCTCGCTCTTGCCCCAACCATTCCAATCACCAGAATAGTAGATGTATTCGCTATAGTTGATTGGTGTGATGCTGTACTCCTGCGTCATGAAGTTGAAGCTCAAGCGATAGAATTTAGCTGGATAATTCTCCTCAACAATATGCCAAGAGTATTTGTCTCCACCAATAACAAACTTGCCAGACATAGCCTCATCATCCTTGACAGTAGCGCAAGCGCAGTACTGTTCGTTGTCCCAATTCCAGGTACCATCCTCGTTGAAGCCTGAGCCTGGAGCAATCTTGAACCAGTGCCAATCACCAGCTGCAGGAACTACAGCTGAGAATACTGGACTTTCCAATGGATTTATGCCTCCATTGCTGAGTGGATATGACTTGTCGGTTGCCAAAGCTCCGATGTAGTAGTACTCAGGCTCGATGTAATGGAAATAACTATAGGTATAGGCATTCATGTCGAGATGGAAAGTATAGTTACCTCCCTTTTCGCAACAGAAACTGAAGCCCGACGTGGGATCGTTGTCAAGGAATCCGTCGGTCGCAGTACATCCATTTTCCGGAGCACGGAAAAGAGCATTCCAATCGCCGGCCTCAACGGCAGACTTAGGAGCGAAAGCAAACCATTCGCCATCGGAAATGGTCATTGTGAGATTATAGGTTCCATCGCCATTAGCAACGAACTTGTCTGGATTCTCAAGAGAGAGATTCCATCCATTGTGTCCACCGATATACCAGAACTCTGTCTCCTTGGCATTGGCAGGCAAAGCAGCTGGCGTGTATTTGATATGGATTGGAGCTATATTCAATGGAGTGGCCTCGCCATTGGCGTTGATCATAGCCCAGTTTCCAGTAAAACTCAGGTCTCGTTCAATGACCGCCATGCTCCAAAGGGTTTGACGAACGGTCTCTGCCAAAGTTGCCTTGCTGACACTAACAGTATCGTTCTCCAAGGTAAAAGCAATAGGAGCGCCTTCGACGAAGAGTTTGGTCAAAGTAACCTGGCCGTGATCACTGGAGAGCGCCATAAGCTTATAGTTTTCGACATCAGCATCACCCGAGAGTGGAGCCAACGCAGTCACGGTTCCTTCAGCAACAGTTGCTTCACCTTCGGTAAAGCTCTGTGCAGGAGCCCAATCGCTAAAGTCTTCATTGCACGCTGCAAACAGAACTGCAGCTGCAGATGCTAAATATAATGACTTTTTCATTGTTTTTATTTTGTTTCATTATGGGAGCCCGAATCTTGATTCGTAAGATCCAGGTTCCCTAATCAGACATTATTCCATCTTTCCAGTAGCCGGGTGAGTGGTGAAGTCAAGAATGATCTTCTGGTCTGCTACACATGAGAATGAGTAGTCGGCTCCAAGGTTCTCCGCCCAGTTGTTAGGAATATCAACATTACGATAGAAGAGCGAACCATCGTTCATGATGGTGAACTCTGTACGCCACCAATCTGTGCCGACATCAACACCCAATCGGAGTTCGCCTGCGCCAGCCAATGGAGCAGAGGTTGCTGTACCATCGTGATTGTCGGTAAACTTATAGGCATCAAGCATTGACCACTCGCCACCATTACCAGCACCGATCACATAAATGCTGGCAGGCTGCATGGTAAGGGTGTATTGAATGTTACCATTGACAATCTTCGCAACCATCAGGATGCTATACAAGCCAGATTCGCTTTGGAAAGTCATATTGTCATCGTTGTTGGCATCGGTCAATGCTTCACCTGCAGAACCTTCACGTGTAGAGTTCGACCAACCGATGTAGTTACCCTTCCAACCAGCATCAAGGCTAAAGCGGAAGTTCTTGCCCTGTTCGATATAGGCAATTCCGTAGAACTGACCGTCCTTGCCATAAACAGGATTCAGAGGAACGAATGTACCCCACTGCGAAGCTGGGAAATCGCCGACCATATAAATGTCAGTCGGCAAACTAACTGTAACTTCGGGAACATAGCAGAGTACCTTGTTGAACGTTACCTCGTTCGATTCAATAGTCATGTCTGCTCCTGTGTAACCGGTGATATTGGCACTCAATTTGAAAGTAACAGGGATAGCAGCCGAAAGATCAGTTTCACCAGCCTGCTCAAGAATAGCAGTATTCAACTCCTCTGCGCTAATCTGAATCTTTGCCGAGGTGTAAGTGTTTCCAAATGCAGTGAAACTATCGCCGAAAGCCTTCATCATTACAGTATAGGTAACTGGCGCAGTGTACCCATAGTCAGGCTGTGCGGTTGTCAAGGTGATATACTGCGAATTCAACAGATCACAGACAACGTCGGCATTGGCTGGGGCATTGAGCACAAAGGTTGTTGGAACCTTCAGCGTTGGATTATCATCGTTATCGTCCTCGCATGACGCAAACAACGGTGCAGCCAGAATCGAAGCGACAAACAGATATTTATATAAGCATTTCATAACTTATTCTTATAATTATTGGTAAAAGATATGAATTAATACCCTTTGTTCTGGGTAAGGTTTGGATTGTTACTAAGGTCATTGACTGGCAAACCGAAGATGTTGCGGTCAACAGAGAACTGAGTACCATTGGCAGCACCACCCATCCAATGCCATGTATAGCTGGACTGACCACCAAAACAACCAAAGCGAACAAGATCCATGCGACGGCGACCTTCGAACCAGAATTCTCGTGCCCATTCGTCACGAATTTGATTCAGGTTGTAGCTATCGTCAGTAGTTGAAGCATTGGCACGACTACGGAGAGCCTTAATCTTGGCAGTTCCCTCGGTAGTGGTAATTCCTCCATTCAAACGAGCATCAGCCTCGGCATAAGTCAAGTAAGCCTCAGCCAGACGCATCAATGGGAGGTCAGTATCAACAAAGTCATTGGCAGAAGTAGCAGCACCCGTAGAGGTTACGTTACGGAACTTGACACAGCTGTATCCTTGATTTGATTCCGATTCATCGACAATATCCTTTGTGTAACCCTTGGTATAGAACAGCGCACGGTCATCGCCGGCAGCCGAAACAACATCTTTGATTACATCCTTGCCACTGATATCGGCAGAGGTGAAGAGATCTACCAACTTGCCACGCACACGCATACACTTGCCCCAAGAATCGGTTGTACCCGAAGGAACAGTTGTGCTCATTTCGCTGGCATAGGTCGAGAGGACAAGGAAGTCGGTTGCGCCATAACTTTTCGTGTTAATGCCATCCACAATAACCGGATAGATGATCTCCTTCTGAGCACCATTGGTGTTATTGTCGGCCAGGAAGAGCATCTGATAGGCATTGAATGTCTCGCCAGTCGAAGAGGTTGCGCCTGTGGTGCAAAGCTCATAGTATCCATTGTTCAATACCGATTCGGCGCAAGCCTTGGCATCAGCCCAACGTGCCTCGCCAGTATAAACCTCGGCATTGAGGTAAAGACGAGCGAGCAGATTGTCGGCTGCGACTTTATCTACTCGGCCATACAGGTTCTGACCAGCCTCCTTCATATCAGTCTTGGCCTCGATAAGTTCTTTTTCGATGAACTTGAAGAACTCAGCACGGGTATAGCGAGGACCAGGCACATTGATAACCTTGGTTGTAAAGGTTGCGTTGCCATACAGATCCATCACATAATAGTAGGCCAACGAACGGATGAAACGAACTTCTGCACGACGTGCTGCAGTTTCTGCATCAGAGCCTGTGACCTCTTCCAAATAGAAGTTACAAAGAGTGATGGTAAAATACAGACGATAATACAAGCCTTGTGACTGGGCATTGTCAGCGCCATAGGTATTGTGCAACAATTCCGGAAGGCCGATATCTGTCAACCAGATCCACGAAGCCTCATCGGTCGTATATTCATTGAGCGAGAAACACATACGGAAGAACTCAGAACGGCCCTCGTCGATACCTTCGATATCTGGATCACCAGAAGGTCCCTGCTGACCAGTCAGCACAAAGCTGGAATAAATTTTATTGAACAAAGCGTCAGCATCCAATGTAGCGATCTGTTTGGGGTTGATATTCTCAACATCCAGATCGTTCACGCACGATGTTGTTCCAAGCATCATGGTAGCTGCTGTTGCAATGGCCAATGACTTGAATATATTGAATTTCATAATTCGCAAGTATTAAGATTAGAAGTTAAGACTCAAGCCCAAGATACCAGTGAATGGACGTGGATAGATGTTGCTATCGTAGCCGCCACTGATTTCTGGATCAATGCCCTTGTAATTGGTAATTGTGAATATGTTCTGTGCAGTAGCATAGACACGGCCTGAGATATTGAGACCAGCAATGTTGCTGAACGAATAACCGACAGTGATATTATCAAGCTTCAGGAACGAAGCATTCTGCATGAAATAATCACTCAAAGCATCCTTGCCCTGAACATCCTGATAGTTCTTATCCTTGGCCAACTTGACTACATTGTGCCAAGTGTTTCCGCTGTAACGGTTAGTGTACGACATGTTGCTGTTGTTTGCCTCAACCGAATTGTAAACGTAGTTGTCGATGCTTGCACGCATTGAGAAACCAAGATCCCAATTGCGGCAGATGATGAACTTGTTCGACAAGCCCATAGTCACAACAGGATCTGCCTGATGGAAGAAGTAACGGTCTTCGCCTGTGATCTGACCGTCGCCATTACGGTCAACGAACTGGCCCTGAATAGGCTGACCATCGGCACCATAAACCTGCTGATAAACATAGTACGCAGAAACCGGATGGCCAATCATGTAGGCCTTGATACCATCTGAACCTGAGTCACCGACAGCAAGTCCTCCATGAAGGATCTTATAATTCTTATTGTTGCCACCTACCAGCTCATCAATCTCGTTCTTGTTCCAGGTTACGTTGTAGTTGAGTTCCCAACGGAAATTCTTCTTTTCGATTGGACGCAAAGTAATCGCAGTTTCGACACCACTGTTGTGCAATGCACCGATATTACGATTGATCTTGTTCTTGAAGTTGGTACCAACTGGCAATACTACATTATTGATCAAGTCGGTGGTATTGCGATAATAGTAGTCCATGTTCAAAACAACACGTTCGTTGAAAAGAGCAAGGTCGAAGCCTGCATTGTAGGTGGTAGTCTTCTCCCATGTGAGTTCCTTGTTGTAGGCATCTGGTCGATAGGTTACACCATCACCCAATACTGGATAATAGGCACCACCCTTGTTGACTGTATAGGTTGGAAGGTAGAGGTAATCACCGATACCCTCCTGCTGGCCGGTCATACCCCAGCCAAGACGAACCTTGGCATCGCTAACGGCATCGACATCGCTCAGGAAGTTTTCGTTCTTGATCTTCCATGCAAAAGCGGCAGATGGGAAAATACCCCAACGCTCCTCCTTTGCAAAACGAGATGAACCATCAGCACGAACGGTCAAGGTAAAGAGATAGCGGTCCATCAACGAGTAGTTTGCACGGCCAAAGAACGACACGAGGAAGTTCTCTGTCTTCTCACAAAGAATCTGGTCGTAGTACTTCTCGTCCTTCAACTGTCCGGCCAATGTATTGTGGGTTGATGGATAATAAACAGGATAATCCCAACTCTTCTCCTTGTGGAAACGCTGCCACTCATAGCCGGCCATTACATCGAGATTCTGCTCCGAAGAGAGTTCCTTGATGTATTGAGCAAAAGCATTCAATGAGAGGTTGTAGGTATCCATCTGATCCTTACCCTTGCTACCGAAGTAATAGTTGCCACTATCGTAGGAATAAGGAGATTCAGCCTTGTTGCTCTTACCAGACTTTGCATCCATACCAGCATTGACATGGAGGTGGAGATCTTCGAAGCCATGCAACTTGTAGTCAAGTTCGATGTTTCCTACAAACTCCTTCGACTTACCTGTATTCTTGTGATTGTTAAGTGCTGCTACAGGGTTGTCGGTAGCAAGCGTGTTGACGCCATAACCGTTCCAGCTGTCATCGCCCCAATCACTTGAATTTGGCCATTGCCAGTAACCGCCATAGTGAGCACCACGGACCTCATCGAAGACAGGCTTGGTTGGATCCATGCTGATAGCCTTACCAATGGCATCGGTCTTGGCGAAATTTGTAGTCGAATACATTCCCTTACCATTCATGTTAACGGTCAGGTGATCCTCCAAGAAGGTTGGATTCAAGTTGAAGCTGAGCGTATAACGCTGATAATCGTTGCTCTTCAAGATACCATTCTGATCCGTAAAGCCGAAGCTTACACGATATGGAAGGTTGCCCACACCACCACTTACAGTAACATTGTGGTCGGTGCTGACACCGGTGCGGAAAAGTTCATCCTGCCAATCGGTATTTGCAAAGAGGTGGTCACCATTGGCATTATAGTAACCAAGATTCTTGTATTCTTCCGAAGCTTTCCATTCATCATCGGTTGTGAAGCCCTTCTGCGCCATGACAATACCCTTGATGAAGTTGACGAACTCACCATCCTCACCACCCTTCATGACCGAAACCTGATCTTTGATGGTCGAAACCGAAACGTTGCCGTTATAGGCGACACGAGGACGAGTGTTCTTCAATCCCTTCTTGGTAGTAATGATGATGACACCATTCGAAGCACGAGAACCGTAGATGGCAGTAGCCGAAGCATCCTTCAAAACGGTATAGCTCTCGATATCGTTAGGGTTAACCATCGAAAGAGGGTTACCTGCGCCTTCGAGGCCATAGTTATCCAGAGCCAAACCATCGATGACAATCAAAGGATCGTTGGAGGCATTGAGCGAAGAACCACCACGGATGCGGATGGTTGTTCCACCACCTACAGAGCCACCATCGTTGGTAATGTTTACACCAGCAATCTTACCCTGAAGAGCATCTTGAGCAGAAATGACAAGGCCCTTGTTCATGTTATCTGGCTTGATGGCAGTTACCGAACCGGTCATATCATTCTTCTTGACCGAACCGTAACCGATGACGACGACATCATCCAGCAATTCGCTGTCTTCTGCCAGAGTAACTCGAACATTAGCAGAGGCCGGAACCTCCTGTGCTTTGTATCCGATAAAAGTGATTAAGAGAGTCGAACCCTTAGGTGCCTTCATTGTAAAGTTACCATCCAGATCGGTAATTGTACCGACAGTGGTTCCCTTTATAACGACATTAGCACCTGTAACGGGGTCACCGAAAGCGTCATTGACAACACCCTTGACCAACAGATCCTGGGCCCAGATGTTGAGTGACACAAAGATTCCTGCCAAGGTTAAAGCGAGGAACCTGAAGTTGAACTTCGTTTTCATGTGTTTGTGTTTAAAGTGTTATTTATGTTGTTGTTTTGTTCTTGTGTTATTTTGTTGTTTTGTTAGACCTATGGTTAAGGTTAACGTTAGGGTTAGGGTTAAGGTTAGTGTTAACGTTTAACCTCAACGATACTGATGGCACAGCCACCACCGACGGCAGCCTCAAGCTGGAGTTTGCTCTTCGAAGTAACTTGCTTCGATGTGATGACATAGGCCGATGGATTGGTCTTGTAGTTGGCACCATTCTTGACATCATCGGCATAGATTGTAGCCATATATTTCTTTCCTGGTTCGAGGAAATCAAGTTTCAACTGAGTCTTATAACCATAAGCGCTATTCAAACCGACAAACCAGTTGTTGCTATTCTTGTCCTGACGCGCAATGAGCAAATGGTCGCCCGGTTCACAATCCAGATAACGTGTCTGCTGCCAGTCGCAAGGCACATCCTTGATAAACTGGAAAGCATCCATGTGTGCCTTGTAGTTCGGAATAATGTCGGCAGCCATCTGCAACGGAGAGTACAATGTCACATAGAGAGCCAGCTGACGGCACAAAGTCGAATGGACATAGGCTGGCACCTTCTTTCCATCTTCCACATGCATGTTGTTCGGATTCATCTGACTCAAATCCATATTGAAGATGCCCGGAGTATAGTCCATTGGACCACCAATAAGACGAGTAAAAGGAAGGATACAAGTATGATCAACCGGATTGCCGACAAAGCATTCATATTCGGTTCCTCGAGCAGACTCATTGCCGATCCAGTTCGGATAGGTACGGCAGATACCGGTCGGACGGGTAGCTTCGTGGGCATTGACCATAATTTTGTGTTTGGCAGCCTCGGTAATACAATACAGGTAGTGATTATTCATGAACTGGCCATAGTGATGCTCTCCCCAAGGGATGATATTGCCCACATAGCCGCTCTTCACAGCCTTGTAGCCATATTTGTCCATCAGGTTATAGGCCTGTTCCAAGTGTCGCTCATAGTTGCGGACCGAACTTGAACTCTCGTGATGCATGATGAGGTAGATACCCTTCTCGTGCGCATATCGGTTCACCTCTTCGATATCGAAATCCGGATACGGAGTCAGGAAGTCGAACACATAGTCTTTCTGGTTGTTGGCCCAATCCTCCCAACCTTCGTTCCAGCCTTCTATCAGGATGGCATCAAAACCATTTTCCGAAGCGAAGTCAATTACCTCTTTGACATACTTGGTGGTAGCGCCATGACGACCGTTCGGCTTGCATTGGCTGTAGTCGGTCACTCCCAACTGCACGCTTGGCATATCGTCGGTATAACTCCACGAGAGTTTGTTGCAGATCATCTCCCACCAGATGCCCATATACTTGCATGGCTTGATCCATGATGTATCTTCCAGTTTACAAGGTTCATTAAGGTTCAAAGTCATGCGGCTGGCAAGAATACCCTCAGCCGTTTCGCTCACAATGACCGTACGCCAAGGGGATTGACAAGGAGTCTGCAAGTGGCCTTTGAATCCCTCGGCATCAGGGGTAAGGTGAGAAACAAAAGTTATTTTGTTGTTTTGTTCTTGTGCTGTTGCACCGCTTGTCTCATTTTTCCCTTCCCCTTTTCCCTTTTTACCTTGTAATGCAAGATGCATGGTTGCATAATCAATGCAGGCAGCCTCATGTATATTAATGTAAAGGCCATCGTCACTCTTCAGCTGCAAAGGAGTCTGCACACAATCCATGACAGGGGTAGTCGATGAATTTTCGCAGAAGACAGTCGATGACGGATCACGCATGAGGGCAGGAATCTCCGAAAGACGGCTTGTCTGCAAAGCGTTCTCCTGCGTGTCATAGTCGCCCAACACCCACCAAGCCTTATGATCGCCTGTCATCTGGAACTCTGTCATCTCTTCGACTACCGTAAAGTAGGTCAAAGTACCCTGCAACGGGAAAGAATATCGGAAACCCAAGCCATCGTCAAACAGACGGAATTCGAGTTGCATCTGTCGTTGTGTCGCACTCTGTTCGAGCAACACATTCATCTGGTTATAATGGTTACGTATGTGGCTCTCTTCTCCCAACACAGGACTCCACACCTCATCGAACGTAGAATTCTCTACTTTGACGACCTTGAATCCTTGGGTAAAATCAGCGACGCGACCTTTGGCCCAATCTGCATGTTTCTGATCGCGGAATCTGAACTCATCTCTCTCGCGGAACTGGAAACCCATACGGCTCTCTCCTACCACTGTCTTGCCATGATAAGTGAGCTGATAGGTTGGTGTACCATCGGCAGTCAAAGCAAACTGCATCTGAACCTGTCCATCAGGAGAGGTCAGCGTCTGTCCATTCACGATAGAAAGGAAAGAGAGCGTAAACAAAGTTGCAACAAGATTCTTCATGTTGTTAGGGTAAAGTTGTTTTTCAATTTTGCGGTGCAAAGTTACGCATTATTTTGCTTATATGGAAGAGCATACAAACAAAGTATAACTCAATATAACACCGGCAATTCAAAGATTGTTTGTTTTTCAACGACTTACAATCTTTCGTTTGAAAGACAAATATAAGTCTTTTTAGGAAGTAATTTGCGAAATCGCGTGCAAAGATACTCAATTTTAATTCGAAAAGCAAGTACTAAGGATAAAAATTTCAAAAAAATTTGCATATTAATTCTTAATCCTTTATCTTTGCCACACAAAACACAATCTGTAACGTGCATTTATCATCAATGAAACAATTATATCTGCTTATTGCGCTAATCAGCGTTTGCCAGTTCACCTTTGCCCAAAGCAACGACGAACTGCTTCAACAATTAGACGAAACCATCGCCCTCAAGAGCACCTATCAGGCCCAACGTTTCGCCACAGCCGACAGTCTGACTCGTCGAGCCAGAACCCAAGTGGGACAGGAACGGATTGCAACACTTCGCAATCTGTACAACACCTATCTGCATTTCCGTACCGATTCAGCCCTCAGCACACTATCTGCACTCAAAGCATTGCCCGAATACCAAACCGACATCAACCTCCGACAACAGATACAGCTCGACGAGGCACAGGTGTTCGGCATGATTGGCCTCTATAGCGCCGCGTTCTCGATGATGCAGGAAGTTGACAGGAGTCAAATGGATTCTGCCACCTTACTCATATATTATAATACGCGACACGCAGTATTGGGATGGATGGCGGAATATGCAGAGAAGACAGTACCGCATCTGGCTGGCAATCTCAAACAACAAGCCATTGCCTACCATGATTCTCTGCTCACACTCGAGCCGGACCCAATGAATCGCAGTATTATCCATTCGAACTTCGACTATGACCGTGGACTCTATGAGTCTTCGCTTGATACATTGCTGTCGGTTTTCTCCCAATGTGATCTGAATCGTCGCATCTACGTTTATAGCAATCTTTCGCAAGTCTATCACCAACTGCACAACGAGGAGGAAGAACTGCATTATCTCATTCTGACTGCCATCTCCGATATTCGAGCCGGTGTATCGGAGTACATGGCTTTGCCCCTGCTCGCCTTTATGCTTAACAGTCGTGGAGATGTGGACCGCGCCTACAGTTATCTCTATTGTGCACTCGAAGATGCCAACCTCAGCAAAGCAAGTCTGCGTACGATGGAGGTCCGAGAGTTTTTCCCGATCATCCACGAATCGCGTCAGATTCAGCTCAGCCAGCAACGCAAATATATCATCGTCATCATCTCGCTGCTAACCCTTGTGGCTGGCATATTGACAATCATCGTGCTTCGCATGAACCACATGAACCGGAAACTGAAAGCTACACGCGAACTTCTGGCCGAGGCCAACGATAACCTCTTACGCAACAACCAGAAACTGCAACTGGCCGATCGGCAGAAGAGCGAATATCTGAAGTCATACCTCACTCGTAGCCGCGACTACCTGTCATCGTCCGAATCGTTCCAGAAGCAGATGCTCAACCTGATTCAGACACATCAGTACGACGAGATGCTCAAACAACTCAAGTCGAACCGTCAGGGAGCCGAAGAGGGACGTTTCCTCAATGACTTCGACATGCTTTTCCTGAACCTCTATCCGGATTTTGTCGAAAAGTTCAACAAACTGCTCAAACCCGAGGAACAGATTTTGCCCAAGAAGGGAGAGTTGCTCACCACCGAGCTTCGCATCTTTGCTCTGATCCGTATGGGTGAGACCGACAGCGCCCGAATTGCCAAGTTCCTGAACTATTCCCTCACCACCATCTATAACTATCGCAGTCGCACCCGCAACAATGCCATCGGCGACAAAGAGAAGTTCGAAGAGGCGGTCATGACGCTATAACGAGCACTACTTCGTTCATTATTCATTTATCAATACAAAGTTAGAGTCAACGCCTATTCGACTGAAATAGAACAGCGTAATCTTATCGTCAGTTTATATTTTCTTTGTATAGGCTTGCGCATACAATAAATAATGTGTACCTTTGCGACAACAAATCAATCTAATTCGCAATGAAAACTAAATTACTGCTTTCCACTCTATTTGCTTTGGGTCTGAACGCACAGGCCAACTCAACCGAGGTCACCTCCACCAACGATATCATCCTTCAGGCCTGGTGCTGGTCGTTCAATACAATCCGTGAGAATCTGCCAGACATTGCGGCAGCAGGCTACACCATCGTACAAACACCTCCGGCCCAAAACTGTATTCACGAGGCCAAGGGCGACAAAGGGGGAGGTACACAACTCTTCGGGCATGGTCGATGGTACTACCACTATCAACCCACCGACTGGAAAATCGGCAATTATCAGGTCGGCACAGCCGACGAACTGTCGCAGCTATGCGCCGAAGCACGCAAATATGGCATCCGTATCATTGTCGATGTCCTGCCCAACCATACAGCTATCGATGATACGCGCGTAAGCGACGAACTCGACGCAGCCGTTGGCGGGCACGAGAATCTCTATCATGCTACTGGGTTCGAAGAGATCCGTGACTACAACGACCGTCTGCAATGTACCACAGGACAAATGGGGGGCCTGCCAGATGTGAATACCGAGAATCCCGACTTCCAATACTATTACATGGGCTATGTCAACGAACTGATCCGTCGTGGCGTACGCGGATTCCGCTACGACACAGCCAAACACATCGGTCTGCCATCAGACCCCAAAGACAGCCGATCGAAGGAGAATGACTTTTGGGATGTTGCCACCGGACGAAAAGCAGTACGTGACCGTTCGCTTTTATATCCTGACAGCCTGTATATCTATGGCGAAGTGCTCCAGGACAAGAATGTCAAGGAGACCGAATATGCAGAGTACATGAACCTGACAGCTTCGGGATTGGGCTGGGTGTTGCGACACGAACTGGAAACAAAAGCCTGGAAGGCCGATGAGTTCACCTCCTATTGTCACCCCGCAGCACCCGAGAAGCTTATCACATGGGTTGAAAGTCACGACACCTATTGCAACGACCACGAATCGGGCAATCTCACCGACCAACAGATTGCATTGGGTTGGGTTTTCCTGACTGCCCGTCAGTATGGGGCACCACTCTTCTACCCACGTCCTGCCGGAAGCGATGCTCCTTCGGGCAACTATTGGGGCAATAATCTCGTAGGTGCCCGCGGCAACGACAACTTCAAGTCTCCACTCGTAGTTGCAGCCAATAAGTTCCGTCATCAGATGCAAGGACAACCGGAATCGCTCTCCTGCTCCGACAACGGAACTGTATGTCAAGTGGCTCGTGGCAAGAAAGGAGCCGTTCTAATCAATCTTTCGGACACGCCTCAAACAGTCGAAATGCCAACCGCTTTGGCCAATGGCACCTATCGCGATATTCTGACTGCAACAAAGTACAAAGTACGCAAGGGCATCCTTACAGCTCATATTCCTGCCCAGTCGGCCATCATAATATACTGATGGTGATTACACGATCATACGCTGCAGGCTTCACTCTGTATTCATCCAGCACATAGACGCAGGTACAGCCTACACCCGTGGTATTGTAATCGATGTTGAGCGTATATCGATCTTCCAATGGTTGCAACTGATAGGTGAACTGGCTCTTGGTGAGGTTGTCGGTCGAGAACTGATAGGCATTGAAGTTGAACAGTTCATCCATGGCAATCTGAACACCCTTGCCATTCTGGTCAAGCAGCTGGAGGTAACGGATATCGGTACGCAAGGCATGATCCTGTGGCAACAGATATGGCTCGTACATCTCCTTGACAGTCTTGCTCCAGATGCCGACTGGATATCCCGTCTTTCGATCCGGATAGTTCTCCTCCGGACCTCGGCCATACCAGGTTATCTGATTGAAATCGTTGGCTACTGAAGTGGAGAAACCAATGCGAGGCAAGAGTTCTGGCAATCGGCCCTGTGGACTCAGATGATTGTGAATCTCAACGGTGCCATCGTCGTAGAACTGATAGGTATAGTCGATGGTAAAGCCTGCCAACTGTACGCCCTGAATATAGAGATCGAGTGCTCCATACGACGAAGCGCCCACCTGCACAAGTTGATAAACATGGACCGTGGTTTGCTGGTGTGTACGGTCCAAAGTCACCTCTGCCGGACGAACACGCAACTGGTTCACGCCCTTCGAATAGAAGAGAGTAGCCACCATGCCACCATACCCCTCGGCATAACCGCCATTCACCCGGAAAGCATCCCACGAATCGAATTCATTGGCCAAAGGAGCACGCCACAGATTGAAGGCAAGCGGCTCTTTCAATACCTGACGGCCACCGACCTCTATTTGTTCGAGGTTACCAGTTTCCTTACTGATCACGTAACGGAATCCCTCACCACTTACCTCAATCTTTCGCTCGTCTTCGGTAGCATTCAAATGGTCGGCAGAACGCTGTGGTGCCAGAGCTGGAACATTCCATGCCGAAAGTTCGAGCTGATCCCATGCCACTTCATATCCAGCTTTGGCCCAAATCTCATCCTTCTTCAGCATGGACTGAACCTGGACTCTATACTCTTTGCCTGCCACAATGTTGGGTTTGTGATAAGGAATGCGGACAATCTGTTTTTCGCCCGGTGCAGTATTGAACTGGATATCGCCCTCTTCAAGCACTTTGCCATCCTCCATGAGTTGCCAATGTGATGCATATTGGGTGAGATCGGTAAAGAACAGACGGTTGGTAACCTCAACCTCACCTGTTTCTGCATTCAGCAGACGAAGGCTGACTGGCTGGGTTGTCCATTTCATCTGTCGCATCTCTGGCTGTACAGTTCTGTCGGGCCAGATACTGCCGTATGTACGCATATTTCCACCAATGGTGTAGAATGTTCCCTCATCGCCATTGCCATCGAAGGTAAGGTAGAGAACAGCCTCTTGAGCCGAGCCCTCGCCATCGGCCAGACATTTGTCGTAGATAGCGACATTGTCCATTTCGGCATCAGCCGTATAGATGGTCTGCGGATCCTGTGCATGATTCCCGGCAAAGCGGCCGATGTTGATCGGATAAGGGAAGTTGCTCAGCACACCTCTCTCCTTCGGCTGATTGTTGCCCCAGCCACCGGTGTTCGCCTTCTTGGGTTCGGGCAATGTTGATTCTGTTCCCTTCAGCGTTCCGTCGATATAGAGACGCATCTCCTTACCGTCCCACGTTGCTGTAACATGGTGCCATGAACCAACCCAATTGGCTGGCAGTTCTACGTTCAACGCATGTTTTAAGCCCGAGTGCAGATAGAATTGCAAGGTCTTCTCACCCTTCTGTACCACACCGAACTGCGTATTTCCTTTGGTAATGTAAGGCGCACCCTCGTGCATGCCACACAGTTTGCCCGGTTTGACATCGAAGCTCACGGTCAGAGCATTGCTCGACAATTCGACATTATTGCTTCGATAAACCTCCACCCACTCGTCGTGTCCGCTCAGTTGCAACACTCCGTTCTTCACTTTCGCATTACCCATCAGGTGGGCTGGTGTATGGAAAGGGGAACTGTCGGTCAGCGGACGTATATGCTCCGAGAGGCCCGGATTGACAAAATCCCAGATTGCGCCGCCCATCAATCGTGGGTGACGACGTATCACATCCCAGTATTCATCCAATCCACCACCGGCATTGCCTGCCACCGAAAGGTATTCGTCCATGAACGAAGGACGAGGATCCTCCGACTCAGGCGTCATGGCTGTGTTCATCTCCAACTCATAAGGTGTTGGATAACGAGGACCGATAATCTCCTCACCCGGATGGGCATAGGCATTACCACCATACATGAAATATCGTGTCGGATCCAGACGTTTGCCCTCTTTGATTACCTCGGTGATATTCGGACCTTCGCCACTCTCGTTGCCCGCACTCCAGAAGAGCACACATGGGTGATTGCGATCACGAAGCACCAGCTGACGGACACGTTCCTTATACATCGGGATGAATCGGGCATCGTTCGATACATATTCGGTAGCATGAGCTTCATCACCCGTTTCGTCGATAATATAGAGTCCATATTCGTCGGCCAGTTCCAGATACTTGTTGACCGGAGGATAATGCGACGTACGTACAGCATTGAAGTTGTGTTGTTTCAGTATCTCCATGTCTCGACGTATGGTAGCTTCATCCATTACGTGTCCAGACTCGGGGTGCTGCATGTGTGTATTGGTGGCATTGACCTTGATGGGTTTTCCGTTCAGATAGAAGACCTGATGTCTGATCTCCGTCTCCTTGAATCCCATACGGCTCACTATCTGTTGTGCCACTGTGCCCGATTCATTCAGCAACTCCAGTTTCAGGTTGTAGAGATAAGGAGTTTCGGCTGTCCATTTCATCGGATTGGCAATCTTTGCCGACAGTTCCAACGACTTCTTCCCTTTGCCTTCGGTCACGAACTGCTGCGACAGCATCTCCTTGACCTTGTTACCCTCAGCATCAGTCAACGTGGCTCGAACGGTATGGCTCGAACGTGAATCTTCATAGCTTTTCACATCAACCGCAATCTTGAGTGCAGCATCGCGATAATCATCGTCCAGATCAGTAGTTACGAACCAGTCAAAAAGTCTTGTCTTGGGAGTTGCATAGAGCGTGACATCATCGAAGATACCTGCCAGACGCCAGTAATCCTGTCCCTCGAGGTAATAGCCGTCGCTGTACTTCAAGACACAAACGGCCAAAGTATTCTTGCCAGCTACAAGATAGGGGGTCACATCATATTCTGCCGGCTCCTGTCCTCCCTCATTATAACCCACTTGCTTGCCATTCAACCAGACGAACGAGGCACTCTGTGTTTTCTCCATGCGCAAGAAGACCTGCTGTCCTTTCCATTGTGCCGGCAAGGTAAAGGTCTTGCGATAAGCTCCCGTCGGATTGTACTCTCTCGGCACAAAAGGGGGATTGGCCTTGAATGGAGCTGCTACATTGCGGAACAAGGCGTCACCGTAGCCAAACATCTCCCAGTTGCTCGGAACTTGCAGTTTGGCCCACTTGCTGTCCTTGTAACCGGCCAAGTAGAAGTCCTGCGGAATCTCTTCGGGTGTGTTGGCATACAGGAAACGCCAGGTTCCGTTCAGCGACAGATGCTGATCTGCCAGATAGTAGGCATGACCCTCTTCCTGACCTTCCTCATAGACAGAAGTGTTCTCGATGTAATCGTAGAGATGTTCCAGATATTGCGCTTGAAGCGATAGGGAACACGAAGACATAATACCCAGCAATAGTGCCTTATGGATAAGATAACTGTTGTGTTTCATTTCTCTGATTAATAAGTACTAACTATGTTTTCAAAATGTTTGTCTGCAAAGATAACATTTCTTTTTGACTTATGGCTACCGTTTGCTCCAAAAAGTGAATCTAATGTCTCCATTTTGTGTCGAAAATGGAGAAAAAGCATCTTGTTATGTCGATTATTTAAAGTTTATAGTGCAATTATGAGCATAATTCGATTTTATTTGTTACTTTTGCAACTCGTAACTTAACTCATTTTTTATATCATACAAAAACAAATGAAAAAGACATTATTAAGCTTTACATTGGCAGCCTTGATGATAGGCAGCAGTTGGGCACAAAGTAACGAACCCTCTTGGACAGGCACTTGGGCGACAGCAGTAGAGTGGACCGGTCCTGGCGATATGCCCAAAGCATCACTATCCAATCGTTCGTTGCGCGAGATTATCCACATGAGTATCGGTGGCGAAACCATCCGTATGCAACTCTCCAACATTCATAGCAAGGAGCCGGTTGAGATCAAATCAGTTTTTATTGCCAATCCGACAGATTCTTGCGACATTGATCCTAAGTCGGCTCGATATCTTACTTTCGGCGGAAAGAAATCGGTCACGATTGCTCCTGGCGAATCGGTCTATTGTGATGTGATGAAGTATCATCTTACACCATTGCAGCGACTGTCTGTAACAATCAATTACGGCGAAACTACTCCTGTCAACGCCTCATCGCATCGTGGTTCGCGTACCACTTCCTACCTGATGAAAGGCGAGGCAAAACCCAAGACCAAGTTCGTTGCAGAAGAGAAATGCGATCATTGGTACAACATATCATGCATCGACGTCCAGACCACCGAGCCTGTGTTTTGTGTCGCTGTTTTGGGCAATAGTATCACCGATGGCAGAGGCAGCACTACCAATATGCAGAACCGTTGGACAGACTTTATGGCCGAGGCGTATGAAGGCAAGACTGCTGTGCTTAATCTGGGCATTGGAGGCAATGCTGTAGTCAGCGGCGGTTTGAGCGAGCCGGCTTTGGTTCGTTTTGATCGCGATATTCTGGGTCAGCAGGGAGTTACTGCAGTCGTCATCTTCGAAGGTGTAAATGACATTGGTGGTTGGAAACGCAATCATGCCGAGGTTGTCAAGCATCTGCAGGACGCATATACCGAACTGATCAAGAAGGCCAAGGCTGCAGGCAAGAAGGTCTATCTGGGCACAATCGCACCTTATCAGGGCAATAGTTATTACAATCATTTCAGCGAGGCTGCACGTCTTACTATCAATGATTGGATTCGTGCCAACAAGGAGGTCGATGGAGTTCTGGATTTCGACAAGTTGCTTCAGGATCCAGCCAATCCTAAGGCTCTGTTGCCTAAGTATTCTTCAGATGGTCTGCATGGAACACCTGCCGCTTATGAGGCAATGGGCAAATTCGCAGCCGAGATTGTGAAATGATTACAACTCTCAATTGCAGAGTCGGAAAAGAGGACTCACCGATGGGAAATACCATCTGCAGGGTCTAAATGGACTTTTAATAACTGAGAAATGTCAAATGCAGGTGGAGATTATGCTTTGCAATGAGCGAAAGTGTAATCTTCACCTGCAGATTGGTTTCTGTACCGTTGCGAGATGCCTTCGAAGGTCAGCGTTCTCTATTTTCAAAAGTGAGGAATGGAATTGTATGTCGCAGATTGGACTTTGAACCGTTTAGGGATGCCTTCAACGGTTGCTGATGCTGTTCAAAGAAAACGCTTCTATCCTTTTCTATGGAATTCTTATAATTCCCCTAAATTCCTTCTTGTAGAAAACAACAAGGAGTTCGTAATACTATGGACTAACTAGAAATAGAGAAAACAATGAAACTTTCTATTCTTTCACAGTTTCTAGGCATATTAAACTCATTATTTTTTATCTCAAAGAAGATTTGAAGAAAAGAAGCGTTATGTCGATTAGATGATTGACGATTATCGGACATCGGTTATCGCTAAATCTCTCACCATACCGCTGCGGTTATTGCCAATGATGTGGCCAAAGTCATCGTATGTCGGTTTCTGTATGGTATCACTCATAGTATTGCCAGAATTATCTCTTATACTTAATAACGAAGTAATTAACAAATTAGTATTTTGATCATTGTATTTATTATCAGTTGTAGCTTCAAGAGACTGTTTGTATGACTTGTTCTCGAAATTAAATGTTCTTGGACTAACAAGAAAACAGAGAAAACAAAGGAGCGGTTCTGTTCTTGTTTGTGAAAACCGAATCGACCAGAACAAAAGAAAATCCATTAGGACAATTTGTACTAATGGATTTTCAAATATAAGTAGGGGTTCTGAATAACCTAATTTTGAACAACTACATGAATTCATTGCTCCTTACGAGCCGAAAGATGATCACCGGAGGTTAGAAGCGAGGACCAAAGCCACCGCCGAAGCCACCACGGCCTGGACGCTCCTTCAAGTCGGAACTGCTCTTATAGTTCGCGATCTTGTAGCTGAAGGTCAGCATGAAGTAGCGAGGCATATAGTTGGTATAGCTCTGTGAGAAACTATAGGCAGAGATATTCTGGCTGTAACCTGTACGAGACTTCAGCAGATCATATATCTGGAGTTTAAGTTCGGCAGCATTCTTCTTCAGGAACTTGCGGCCAATAGACATGTTCCAGATCCATTCATCAACCACCTTAGGCATCGATGCACCGCCATTGTAGTTGTAGGTCAACTCCTGCTCGGTGGTAAAGCCTTTCCAGAAGGTCCAGGTCAACTTGGCATTGGCATTCTGGTTGAGAGTCTCGGTGTTGTTGGCTTTGTTGATGGCATTGTTGGTCTTGGCATACGACAGCGAGTAACCGATGCGGAAATCAAGATCCTGCGAGATGTTCGAAGTGATGAAAACGCGTGGAGTCAAGGCATACGAACGCTGTTTGGCCGAAAATTCGGTGATACTCCATCCCGTGACCTTATCGTAGCTGTTGTAGTAGGTCTTGCGAGTGGCCGATTCATTGTAGGAACCACCCAACGAAACGTTCACGTTGCTCATCAGCAAATCGAGTGGGAAACCGTACGAGAAGTTGGCATTGGCACTACGAGAGCCACCCAAATTGACAGGACGAGAGAATGAAGCGCCCTTGCCCAATGCGAGGTTCTGGTACTGCTCCTGCTCTTTGGCCGACATAGCCTTGATGCTCGAGAGTTCGGTCAATGGCAGAGGGACACTATCATAGTTCACGAACTGCTCAGAACCGATATGACCATCCTCGACGGTGAAGTTTGCAAACACCATAAAGTTCGTAGCGGTCTCCATGTTAGAGTGGATCAAGCGGATACCGATGTTGTGGCTGGTGGTCTGCTCAAGGTTCTTGTTACCGGTCGAATAACTCAATGGATTGGAGGTATTGACAGTTTCCTGCAGGTTGCCGATGCTTGGGTTCGATGTACGGGCACGGTAATCGACGTTGATCGAACCACCCGTCCACGGACGCCATTCCATACGCACATTAGGCAATACCGAGAAGTATTGAAGCGTTGTGTTGTAGCTTGGATTCTTTCTGGTAGGTGTCTCAATCCACGCATAGTTATCCTGTTCGCCATCCTGACGAGTAGCCTCCAGGTTGAGGCCTGCCATCACATTGAAGTTCTCGGTGCGGTAGCGATAAGCCAGTTCTCCACCATGACGCAGGTTCTTGCTGATATACTTCGAGGTATTCTGACCATCGAGCGAATCCAAATCCGTATGGAATACATTATATGTGTAAGGAACCTCGCCATAACCGAAATCATTATCAAAGCCCACTTTGTTATCACGATCCGACTGGCTGTAGTTCACATTATAGCGAACTGAGAGCTGCGACGATTCACCCAGGGCCTCAGTATATTGCAAGTTACCGCCCATGTGCCAGTTCTTCTGGTTAGACTCACTGTTACGGAAGCTCTCGCCAGGACGCACATTTCGAGGGCTACCCAATCGGATGGCATTCGACTCCTGGTCAGATCCGGAAACAGAACCATTAATCATCGACGAAAGCGTACGACCAGCCTTATCGAACTTATGACGCCAAGTCAACTGACCATTGGCATTCCACGAAGTATTGTCCGAAACCGAATGGTTACGGCTGTAGTTGAACATATTGGCTTGAATGTCTCGCCATGCGTCCGTCATGGCCTGCACAGAATCAAGTGCCATCTCCCAACTGCGTGAATCGGAATAAGAACGGCTGTCGCTCTTCTGCAACGATAATGACGGACGGAAAATAAACTCATCACGATCCGAAGGCTTATAGCTGATATTCATATCGAATCGATGGTTGTAGTTATGGCTCAAGCTGTTTGTCGTGCTTATGCTTGAGTTGTAACGTCGCATATTTGTTGCACTATCCAGCACGGCAAAGTTATCAGTATAATTCTCCGTCTCGTGTACTGTACGTGTATTATTAAAGGAGTAGTTGCCCTGAACGGTCAGCTTATCATCAAGATAAGAGTCATTGTAGTTGATGCTGACAGCATTGGCACGGCTCACACCTGCCTGACCACCCATACGGGCACCGAAACGACCGCCCATGCCACGCATACCACCCGTTGACATCAGGTCATCGAAGGTAAAGTCCTGCTGGTTGACGTTGTTGGACATTGCCAAAATAGAGAATCGACGATTGCCACTGAAGACATTCAAGTTAGTACCGAAGTTCCAATAAGGGCTGTCGAAGTCGAAATTATTGCCTAAGCTACCATACACCTTACCGAAGACACCGTTGCGACGATAAGCCTTGGTCTTGAGGTCCATGGCCTTGACTGTATTACCATCGTCGAAGCCCGTGAACTCTGCCTGATCGGACTTCTTGTCGAACACCTTGACACGATCTACTACCTCGGCAGGCAGGCTCTTGAGACCCTGCTTGACATCGTTTTCAAAGAAACTCTTGCCATCCACCAGCAGTTTCTCGACCGTCTCACCCTGTGCCTTGACGCCCTCGTTGGTTACTTCGATGCCCGGCATCTTCGACACCAGATCTTCGGCAGTTGCACCATCCTGCACCTTGTAGGCATCGGCATTATACTCGATGGTATCACCCTTCTGCTTGACACGCTGATTACGAGCCACGGTCTCAACCTCTTTCAGATATTTCTGGTCCTCCTCCATCTTGAAGGTTCCGAGTTTGGCGCCACGGCCTGGCCAGACATTAACCTCCTTGTTGAGAGGTTTGTAGCCCACAAAAGTAAACTCGAGGGAATACTTGCCCGGACGCTCCACCTCGAACTCGAAGTGACCAACACTGTCCGACAAACAGAATGTTCCGGTTCCGCCATCGGCCGAAACGACTTTGACTGTTGCTGCAAAAAGAGGTTCTGAGGTCTTGCTATCTACAATGTTTCCCTCAGCTGTTACCTTAAAATTCCTTCCTCTTGGCTGTGCCATCACAGCACCAAGGCCAAGGAAGAGTACCATAATTAAAGCCCAAAGACGACTCATAACATGATTTTTTTAGTTCTATTGTTTGCTCTGTTTTTTTATTTTCACAGAACTATGAGTCCCCTTGTCGAAAAAGGTTTAAAAACAAAACTAAAAAAACTTTCTAAAATAAGACAAACGCAAATGTTGGGTCCACCAGTTAATTATGACGAACGCGAAAGTTGCAAAACTAACGAAATTTTAGTTTATTTAGCTCCTTTCGCGTTCGTCACCATTTCTCATTACAATCAAAGGCTTTCTATCTCCAAGACAGACAACCCTGTCAGTTTGCTAATTACCGATGCCTCCATCCCCATATTCTTGGCATTTCTTGCTATCTCGACAGATTTTTCATTGCGACCTTTTTCCAATCCCTCTTTTAATCCCTTCTCCAATCCCTCTTCAATAGCATATTCCATTACCGAGAGATTGGTTCGATACTTGTTGAGGCTGTTGAAATACCTACGGCGCTCCTCGCTATTCATGTGACTGAGCTCCGAAATACCGCCCATCTTGCTGAAGATAGGTTGCTGTGCCTGGAAAGGTAATGCGTCTGTCATAGATTCCATATTTACGAGGTTGTATAACCAATATTCTATTTGCGACTTTGGATACGCTTCTGGCTTATCCTTGAAATCAACCAACTCAAGCGTAAAGGCCTTCAATTTCTCCGAAAAGATTTCACCAGTTTCATCCACCCTTAATTGAATGGTACAAATCGACTGAGGCTTTAATCCTTTCAAGTGGAAATTCAAGAAGAATACGCCATATACAGGATGAAGGTCAAAGTTCCAATTCGTTCCTTTCTCGCCTTGTTCAGAGATGACATGTGACAAATAATAGAGAATGCGATTGCTGAAATGACTTTGTCCTTTATTCTGCATCTCAACGATGAACTCGCCACCATCTTGAGTCTTGCAGCGCAGATCGTAGATTACGCTACGCATGTCCTCTCCATCAGCTTCCATCTCTTTGTCAAGGAATATGACATCCTCGATAGGAGAAGCAGGATTCAGCAAGTCTGTGAGAAAGGCAATCATTATGTCCTTCTCTCCAAATACTTTCTTGAATCCATAATCGGTCAATGGATTAAGGTAGCGTCCTTCTATATTCTTATCTGCCATAATTCTATATAGTATAAGAGTCTTTTAGATGCACTTATTCTTGTGTTACTCGCGCTCTTTGAGCGCAAAGGTACGACTTTTTTCTTAATTTCAAACATCTATTACAAAGAAAAATTCAAATTATATGCTTTTTTAACATTTTTCGCAAATGTTGGGCCCACCAGTTAATTATGACGAACGCGAAAGTTGCAAAACTAACGAAATTTTAGTTTATTTAGCTTCTTTCGCGTTCGTCACAATTTCTCACGTTTTTCTGAAGTAGTCTATTATTTTTTCCCAACATAATGCAATCTTTGCAGCGTTGAACATAACAAATAACGCCTAAACATGTAATATTATGAAGGGAAACGACAATGCTGCATTGAGATTATTCAATGTAAATGCAGAAAACAAAAAGTGTCTTCTAATCTTCTCCTCTTCTCTGAGATAATAAAATACTCAAAGAAGAAATGAAGAAAAGAAGTTTTTGTTAGGATCTCATATTCAGAATTTCAACGACAAACTCCGATTTAGTTGAACAAGCCAGACAAGGCAGAACTCAACAGGTTTTGGAGTTAAGAGATAATCATTCAACTGTTTTTGATATTCATGCTTTTGCCCTTTCAGGGCGTAGGTTCGGCATTCTTAATACCCAGGGTGTCGCTTTGCTTGCCCTGGGCTATGTGCAGATTGCCCTTTCAGGGCGTTTTCGCTCAAAACTTCTAACCGTACAGGTCAACTTTTTTGGAGGAGGATAATACCCCCTTATAACAGATAACAGTTAACAATAAGGAATTCAGTGTAGGTGAGTCGGAATTTTATGGAAAATTTCTAAGGAGTTTTAAATATACATATATTAAAAAGAAGATTTCACTCTCGGCATGCACACTCTTTTTCTTATTGTTAATTGTTAAATGTTATTAGGCCAGAAAAAAGGCTATTGAACTTAGTGAAAATAGTAAGCAAAGCGTTGGAAACCTACTTCACCTATAGTAAAGTTCGAAAACGAAGCGTTGGAAACCTACTTCACCTATAGTAAAGTTCGAAAACAAAGCGTTGGAAACCTACTTCACCTATAGTAAAGTTCGAAAACAAAGCGTTGGAAAGCTACTCCACCTATAGTAAAGTTCGAAAACGAAGCTTTGGAAACAACTTTACTAAAGTTTCCCACACCCGCTCAATGCGAGTGTAGTAAATATAACAGCCTAAGCCTCCCTTCGCAGGAGGCTGGCATATGATCTTTGAAAAACTTGAAAAAAATCTGAGGAAAATAACAGATTGTCAAAGAAAATCTGTATATTTGTGTCGCCAAACCCAATATACAAATAAAACAATCTGTTATGGATGCAAAAATAGACCATTTTTCGGAATTATCCAAATTACTTGGTGACAAATCTTCAGTTTGTGCTGATTTTCTTTCTTTACTTGGCCGATTTAAACTCGGACATTCACTTTCCCGGCTCAAAATGGAGAAAGAGAAGGGTGCAAAGTCTATCCTGCTGCTCGAGTATCTGCTCTTCTTCCGACTTTGTGGTCAAAGTATCCATCAGTCACTTCGCCAGCAGTTCGGCTCACTGATAGACGGAGGCAAGAATCAGTTCTACCGCTTCCTGACACGTCCTCGTATGGACTGGCGCCGTCTGCTCCTTGCTACCGCCAAATCCTTCTTCCGCATCGTCAGGGAAGAATCAGTAGATGCTGTTCAGGATCGCTACTTCATATTGGATGATACCACGCTAGAGAAAACCGGGTTCTGCATGGAGGGCATCAGCCGTGTGTTTGACCATGTGGCACAAAAGAGTGTCCTGGGCTATAAGCTGCTCATGCTCGCCATCACAGATAAGAAGAGTACGATTCCCGTTGATTTCTCCCTTCATGCCGAAGCTGGCAGGAAAAAGGATTTCGGCTTGACAAGAAAGCAGCAGAAAGAGCGCTTCTGCAAGAAAAGAGATTCCAAAGACTGCTCCCGCAAAAGACAGGAAGAATTGCTCTCCGAGAAGCCTAAGACTGCCATCGAGATGCTCCGGAAAGCGGTAAAGAATGGCTTTATTGCCAAATATCTTTTAGCGGACAAGTGGTTCTTCGGCAAGGATTTCATTCATGAAGTGAGGAATATCAGGAAAGGACTAATCCACATTGTAACCCTCCTGAAAAAGAAGAATACCAATTTCTTGGTCAATGGAAAGAAAGTTTCGGCCAAGGTCCTTATCTCTCTGCATGAAAGGAAAGGTGACTTCTCGTCATGCAGACGATACAAGAGCATGTATGTACGTATCCGTGCAGAATACGATGGCATTCCTGTTCAGCTGTTCGTCATACGTTATGGAAAGAGCTCCAAGTACGAGGTGATGGTAACGACCGACATGAAACTGAATTTTGTATCAGCCTTTGAACTGTACCAGATCCGCTGGAATATTGAAGTCCTGTTCTTCGAGACAAAGCAGCATCTGGAGTTAGGAAGATGCCAGAGCACCGATCTGGATGCCCAGATCGCAGATTGTACGCTTGCCTTTATAGCCTATTCTGTCATATCTCTGAGAAAGAGGTTTTCTGACTACGAGACGTTTGGAGATCTCTTTCGGGATATCAGGGATGGGATGTTAGAACTCACATTCATCGAGCGGCTGCTTCCTGTGATTGCTGAGCTTCTCGAAAGAATCGCGAGACTCTTCGATTCTACCCTACACGAACTTTTCGAGAAGGCCATTGCTGATCCTGAGACCAGAATGGACCTCGAATGTATCCTCAGATATAATCAAGATTTCAAAGATCGTGCCTAGGTTTACACTTTTTAAGCAGAAAGAGCGTAAAAGCCTATAGGTTTTGGTTTAACTCTATAAAATTTGAAGTTTTATCCCAATCTCAGCTGCTTCTGGGGGTGTGGGAAACTTCAGAACTTTACTAATAGTGAAAAAGGAATGGATGGCCAAGAAGATGCGTAAGACCGCATTTTTCTCGTACCTATTATTAGAAAATAAAGCCGAAAACGAAAATTTCGGCTTTATTTTTTGGCAGATTCAATTATTATAACCATCTTTGCACCGTCTTTCGGAGGCCACGATGGTGGAATTGCTTATCATTATTGGGGATAGAGCGAATTCCGTAAGACCTTATTTTTATATAAAAGACGCTACAAACGTCATTATCTTCGCCTCTGAAATTCTCGCAAAATTTCAAAAAATCAAAAGAAGATAGTGCAACGATTGAAGTGTCTGCGTTGGTGGATTGTATTCACCGCCTCACGCCCGTTTGGGCAGGAGTCGGCATACATATCTTCGGGCGTGGGCTCTGGGTACTCAAAAACACGCTGAAATCAGTTACTGAAGATTTGGAAGTTCGCTCGTGTAAATAACTGAAAATAAGGAAAGAATCGGCAAAAACGGAATCTTAAATTATCTAAACGGGAGAGCGATTAGTTTA
>JAZRXX010000107.1:0-30353 GCA_045600485.1 Bacteroidales bacterium | reverse complement strand
GGGTGAAAAACTATGAAAAACACTCAGGGGGTGCCTTAGCGGCAGGGGGCAGACAGCCCCCGAGAGCGCAATTCTACCGTTTTATTGCTTCTTTTCACTTGGTTTGCGGCTGCAAACATAGTAACTTTTGAGTAGGAATCTAATCGTTCGATTTGAGTTCAAAAACTTTTGAGTAGAAATCCAATCGTTCGATTTGAGTCTGACACAACTGCCTAACCAATAACTATTAACTAATAACTTTGGGATTAGCGATAATATCCAAGTTAGATATTATCGAGGACGGACCGTCACATGAAAGCAGGATTGCTTGTATTCGTACTTAACGTAGCAGTAACCAGCCTCTTTCATGTCCAATAGCGCACGAGCCAAATCATCCTTCAGTTTACTGTCGCGCACACGTCCATGACGATCAAAACGGACATAAGTAATATCGAAGGTTGTGCCATAACGATGACAACTATCCTTGGTAGCATTGACATTGCCACGACGCAGACGCTTGACGTCCTTCTCGGTGCGAAGACAAGAGGTGATGATAAAACGGCTGTTCGTGCCGTGGTATTCATGCCATCGTTCACCCAAAGCAGTCAGGAAGTCGGCAGCATCAGGAACCAGATAGGGTACCGAATGGAACATCTGATCAATATGATAGTAACGGGTGTCCTTCAGTTTGATCAATTTGCCTTTCTTCTTTTCCAACTCATCGCGATTGGAAACGGGAGCAATACCTAATCGACGAGCAGCGATCAACTGCGCATCATTCAAGTCATTGAATGCACGATGAAGCAGGATGCGACGTTTCTTGTCCAATGGACCACACTTGAACTGACGGTGGCGATTGTTGCCTGAGTATTCATCGAGATTAATGATCGCCAACTCCTCCTGAGGCAAGTCTGATTGGGCCTCCGATTGTCCAGAGAAGAAATCCTTGACCGTTCCACCAATATAGATGACCCCCATCGAGACGCCCCACATCGCAGTTCCGACCAAAACGACAGACACAAACAACGAAGTCCAACCTACGATATGACGGCGTTTGGGTTCAAGTGACCAATACCAATTCTTGATTTTCTTGATAGCAATCTTGCACCAGCGCTTCAGGCGATGCAGCAAGACCTTCATGACTTTATCACATAAAGCAAGAAATGCCATCAGCAAAATCATCAGCACACGATACAGGTGTACGAGGACAGGCCATATCCGCTTGGCGAATACAACCATCCATGCCTGTATCTTGTGCATCAGGTCCTTCATATAAGTTCAAGTTTCTTTTTCCTTTTACTTACGGCATAGGAAGAATACCCTCCCATCGAACATCCCACTGTCCATCGGTAGGGAATCCTGGATTCTTCTGCTCACAGCCATCCCAACCAGCACACATCATGGCTACAGCAGTCAGAAGACCACCATTGCCGGGCAGATAGAGACGCAGACGAGCATCCTGATAATTGTGACCACTAATCAGATAGGTATTGGTGCGCTGGCTGCCCAACAGTACCTTGACCGCCATCTCTGGCTCACCCAGACGGGCAGCGCACATGGCAGTCATAGGATAATCCCAGCCCCAGGTTTTACCCCAGTTCCAATTATCCCATACCCAATGGAGGGTATTACGCATGATGTCTTCACGCACAAGTGGACACTTCGGGAAGATGCCCAGAGCACCCAGCACTGCCATGTGATCGGATGTCAGGCGAATGTCACGGAAGGTATCCTCGCTATCTTCGCTGGCAGTGTAGAGCAGACCATACTTCTCGCTATAGATACTGTCGCTGATGTAATGCAGAGGCGAGAGTTTGTCGCGCAGTTCATCCCACTCCATGTTCTGGATTCCCTCACGACGTTTGCGCCACTGGTTGGCTATACCCATTGCAAAGTGCCACTGTGAGAGTTCGAACGGACTGTTGATGGTCTTTGAAGCCTTAAGTGTTTCCTGTGCAGGAATAGCTCCTTTCAGGATGTAGCGGTTAGGCATCGTGTCATAAACAGCAAAATCATACATGAACTCAGCTGTCTGCTGAACGAGATCATAGTAACGGTCTTCGACATTGTTTTGTTCTTGTGTTGTTTTGTTCTTTTGTTCGGCACGACGAAGAAGTTCAGCCAGATAGATGTAGTGTGGCTGCTGCCAAATGAGGAAAGAACCGGTGCTGGATGGAGCCTCCATGCCTGAAGGATCGGTCATCTTCATCCAGCGGATACCCTTGAAGCCCTGACGCTCAGCAATGGTCTTGGCAATGGGTGCAGACTTCTGATACCAAGTCATGGAACGGGCCAAAAGGTCCGGATGTCCATAGAGCGCAAACTGTGCCTGATGCCACCAGATCATCTCCATGTGATACTTGCCATACCAGGAGTTATAGGTCAAGCCGGTCTCCTGCGGTGGCGTATTGCCAGCACAGTTCACGGCCAACAGATATTGGCTCAACACTACACGACGCTCCAACTCTTTTGCCTCGGGAGCTGTACAGTGGCTGAAATCGACGATACCACCTTCGTACCAATACTTGTGCCAATACTCGGCCGAAGCCTCGAAGGTGTGATTGATCTGTCCACTTGGATCATAGCCACCCAATGCTGGTACCTGAATCTCATCCTCAGAAAGCAGATTTGTCTCCTCTGCGGTCAAACGAGAACCATTGCCAATCCACTCGCATGTGAACGAGAAGTTGCCCGAGGTTGGAGTGATGACAATCATGTTCGGACCGACCTGTTCAATCGATGCCTGACAGCTATCTGCCACATTGAAATAAAGACTATAGGAATCGTTACGCTCGTACGAACCATATTCATTGATAGTCTGTACGGTCGGAAAACGATGATTAATCATGTAGGAACTACCTTCGCTGACTACCTTGAAGTCGGTGCTGTGTTTGGTATCGTCGTCAATCCACAACGAAGCATCATCGCAATGGCCTCCACTTGGATAAGGCATGCGAATCACAATCGGCTTGGGTGTTTCGGCCTCGATGCTGACTGCAATGAGTGACACTTCGGGATTGGCGCAAGTCTGAACCTTTACTGGCTCTCCATTCAGTTTATAGGTCGATGTAATGATGCCGGTTTCAAGATCCAGACGCTGATTGATATCGCTGAAAGCATCGAAACCTGTACCTTCGGGCAGATAGAGGCCCAAATTGCCTAAGTGCAGACGGTGTGGATTCTGACGGGTATAGTCGATGGCAGCACGTTTTCGCTGCATATCTTTCCAAACCTGTCCCCCAGCCTGCTTAGCCTCTTCGGTAGCAGCCTTGCTTACCTGGCTGCTGTAGATCTCTTTGTGTCCACGGCCAAAGTCGCATTCAATCAGGGTTTCGTCGAATGAAAAGTTCTCGGTGTTCGGGAAGCAATGCCATCCCCAATCGCTCATGGTACCCAGAGGCACGCCCTTCGAATAGCGTTCGGGAAATGTCTGCAGGCCACTCGCATCGACGCTGTAGGCAAATCGACCATTACCAACAGTCAAAGTGCTAAGGCTATCGAATTGATTGACAACCGGAGAATTACGTTCCAGAAGGGCATGACGATCAATTTTTTCGCTACCTGCATCTGAACAGGCAGCCAACAAAATGAGAGAAGAGATATAAAGCAGATTCTTCATGTAGGTCAAAGTGGACTAAATAAAATAGACTCAAGAAGCAGAGAAGAGAAGAAGCCTCAATAAGATAACTTCCTCCATTCCCTCCTTCTTGAGCAAAAAGTTCGAAATTAATGGTGGAACAGACGTACACCAGTGAAGCACATAGCCATGCCGTACTTGTCGGCAGTCTCGATAACATTGTCGTCACGAACACTGCCACCAGCCTCTGCTACATACTCAACACCACTCTTATGTGCACGCTCGATATTGTCGCCGAATGGGAAGAAGGCATCAGAACCAAGGCTTACGCCCTTGAGCTGCTTGAGCCACTCCTTCTTCTCCTCGAGAGTCAATACCTCAGGCTTCTCGGTGAAGAAGTTCTGCCATGTGCCCTCGCGAAGTACATCATCGTGCTCCTCCTCGCTGATATAAACATCGATGGTATTATCACGATCGGCACGCTTGATACCCTCCTTGAATGGCAGATTCATTACCTTTGGATGCTGACGCAACCACCAGATATCGGCCTTGTTGCCTGCCAAACGGGTACAGTGGATACGGCTCTGCTGACCAGCACCGATACCGATAGCCTGGCCATCCTTCACATAGCATACAGAATTGGACTGTGTATATTTGAGGGTGATGAGAGCGATCACGAGGTCACGACGAGCCTCTGCCGGGATGTTCTTGTTCTGGGTTGGGATATTCTGGAACAAAGCATCATCGTTCAGGTCAATTTCGTTACGGCCCTGCTCGAAGGTCACACCGAATACCATCTTACGCTCGATTGGTGCAGGCTTGTAGGCTGGATCGATCTGGATAACACAATAGGTTCCCTTGCGCTTGTTACGGAGAATCTCGAGAGCTTCGGCCGAGAATCCTGGTGCAATCACACCGTCTGACACCTCACGGTTGATCAACTTGGCAGTAGCAGCATCACACTCATCGGAGAGAGCGATGAAGTCACCGAACGAAGACATACGGTCAGCACCACGGGCACGAACGTATGCACATGCCAGAGGAGTGAGCTCATAGTCATCGGTGAAGTAGATGTGCTTCAGTGTATCGCTGAGAGGCAAACCAACAGCAGCACCGGCAGGGCTGACATGCTTGAACGATGTGGCAGCAGGCAGACCAGTAGCGGCCTTGAGCTCCTTGACAAGCTGCCAGCTGTTGAATGCATCGAGCAGGTTGATGTAACCTGGACGACCGTTAAGTACCTGGATTGGGAGTTCCTGATCTCCCTCCATGAAGATTCGAGACGGCTTCTGATTTGGATTACAGCCGTACTTGAGTTCGAGTTCCTTCATAACCTTAAATTTATAATTATAAAAATGAATATGAACGATTGTACTTTATTTCAATTCCTCCTTCAGATACTCATCGCGCCAATAGTCATAGTGCTTGAGTCCTTCGGTAATAATACGATCGATGGCTTCGGGCGATAGTTTCTTGATGAACTTGGCAGGACAGCCGCCCCACAACTCATTCGGTCCAATTTCGGTATTGCCCAAAACCAAGGCTCCGGCTGCAACAACCGAACCGGACTGGATATGCACGCCATCGAGTACCGTTGCCCCCATGCCTATCAGTACATGACTCTCGATGTGAGCACCATGCACACAAGCATTGTGGCCGATGGTAACATCGTCCGCAATCTGAATATCGCAATCACCAAGGGAGGTATGAAGACAGGAACAATCCTGAACATTGACACGATTACCAAGACGGATACGGTTCACATCGCCACGCAACACTGCGCTGTACCAGATGCTGCAGCCCTCTCCCATCTCTACGTTGCCTATCACAGCCGCTGTTTCGGCCACGAAACAACCAGCTCCAATCTTAGGCTCAAATTCTTGTAGTTTCTTAATCACGTTGGATTATATTATATTGAATTCGCGGGCAAAGATAATCAAAAAATATAAAAAGTCCAAATTTTGCCAGATTTAATTTAAACCTTTTCGAGAATTGCATATCCAAAAGTCAAAATTGTAAACAATGCATGCATTCACACGCCCACTACTTGTCTTGATTCTGTCCGTGATCGCACAGGTCTGTTACCCTTATGTTCTGGTCAAAGGTCGTCTTGCCTCTGCCACCGATGACACCCCCCTTGCTGGGGCGACTCTCCGTCTGCTTACTTTGCCCGATTCCACCCTCCTCATCGGAACTTATTCCGACAAGGACGGCAACTTCTCGATCGCTTCATCGAAAGTGACAGCCAAGAGCGCGAAGAATCCTGTCAAAATCTTATTGGTTGCTTCGTATATGGGTTACCAGACGGCTGAAAAAGTAATCAATGTGCGTCCGAGGGAGAAAGAATACGACCTCAAGGATGTATATCTGCAAGAAGACACCCGCATTTTGGGCGAGGCTCTGGTCAGTGCCACACCCCCACCTCTGCTGATCAAGGAGGATACCATTGAATACTATGCAGACAGTTACAAGACACAACCCGATGCCACAGCCGAAGACCTCTTGAAACGCTTGCCTGGAGTTGAAGTGAATGCCGATGGCAGTATCACGGCTCAAGGCGAAACTGTACAGCAGGTCTATGTGGATGGCAAAGAGTTTTTCGGCAACAATGTGCAAGCCACAACCAAAAACATCACAGCCGACATGATCGAGTCTGTGCAGGTGGTTGATATGAAGACTGAAGAGGCACGTCTGTCGGGCATTGATGATGGCGAACGACGCAAGGTCATGAACTTCAAACTCAAACCCAAGATGCGTCGAGGCTGGTTCGGAAACATGGCGGGTGCTTGGGGTAAGGGCACCGATATCTCTGACAGATTCGAGACTCGCGGCATGGCAGGTTACTTCCGTGGCAATAGCCAGAACGCTATCATGGCCAACGGCAACAATACCAACAATACCGGTTTCGGCGATTTGGGAGACCGTGTCATGTCCGGTTCTGCCATGCGTGGAAACCGACAATCGGGCAATCGAGGCGACGGACTCAACACATCGTGGTCGGTGGGTGTAAATCTGGGCTACGACGAGGGTAACCGTATGCGCGATGCCAATACGCCACTCGGCATCAACGGCAATATCCTCTATGGTGGAAGCAAACAAGACGAAGAGAGCAAAAGCCACCGAATCAACTATATGAAACGTGACTCTGACGGTGACGCCAAAGTAACCAGTACTGTGGCCGACAGCTACAATCGTGGACACAACGACAGCCAAAACCTCCAGCTCGGCCTTCGTTTCGAGAAGTCGTGGGGCAAGATCGAAGAGAGCGGTCAACATCGCATACAGATCAATCCTTCGTTCAACTTCAACCAGACCGAAACCGACGATTACAGCCAGAGCCACACATACAGGGGCAACAGTAATCTGGAAATGAACGGCAATGAGGATGTCAATCTTCAGAACTACATTTCACAAACCGTACGCCGAAACGAGATGAAGCAACGAGGTGGAAACTTCTCGATCAGTTCAACCTACAGTTTCGTGAAACGTACCAGTCTGGGACGTCGTCGCAGCAGCATAACATTAAGTTTCAGCGAACGAAAGAACGATGGTGACCAATTCACACGTTCCTATACCACCTACGATTCCCTTTATCAGGAATTCAGCCGCTGGATGGATATTTCGCAGATAGCCCGTACTCCTGGTGATACATTGATCAACCAATGGCAGGAGGAGGATTCCCACAACGAATCGTATCGAGTCCGTCTTACCCACATCGAGCCTTTGGGCAATCGCCAGACTCTGGAGTTGTCGGCCACAGCCAACCTGTCGGAACATAGCAGCACACAGCTTTACCACTTTTGGGATGGTCAACAATGGACGGACAGCGTCAACGGACGTTCGAGCCGTGACTATAGCAGCGAGACCGAATCGCGCAACGTGAACTATACCCTGTCGGCAAGTTATCGCAAGGTGACCGATACCTACAATTTCTCGGCAGGTATGGATTTCCTGCCACAATCCCAGCAATATACGGACTATTACGATCACTCGCGCGACTACAAACGTCATTACATAAACTACTCGCCTCGCATGGAGTATCGTTACAACTGGACACGCCGAAAGAACCTCCGCATTACGCTCAACGGACAGACCTCTCAGCCTTCCATGTCGCAATTGCAAGCACGCAAGAACCAGACTTCGGCCACTCATGTCCGCTTGGGTAACCCTGACCTCGATCCCTCCTATTCCACCAATTTCTCGGCTCAATACCGAGCCTTCGACGATGTCACCTATTCGACCATCGAGGCAAGAATTTCTGCACGCGCTTCGTTCAATAACTTAGTGACCAAACGCTGGTATAGTGAGAATCTCCGTACCGACACAACCCAAACGGTCAATCTTTCGGGTGTAGGCAACTGGAATGTGAATGGAAACTTCCGTGGTTCATGGCCTTTCTACGATAACCTTTGGTACATAACCTCGAACACAACTTTCGGCTACAGCGAAAGCCAAGGCTACGCATCGATCAAGAGCACCGACGCCCAACTCAATACAACAAGAAACTACAACGGAGGCGAACAGGCGGGCATTGCCTATCGTGGTGAAAAACTGAACATTGAAGTACGTGGCAATTATAATATTCAGTATGCCGAAGCTTCGATCGCTACGTCGGGCAATCTGGGCACAACCCACCGGTTTGGTGTATCGGGCAACATGACAGCACGTCTGCCCTACGACTTCACGTTATCATCCGATTTCCACTACACCGGTCGCCGTGGCTATAGTGCCGCACTGACTCGCAACCAGAGCATCTGGAATGCACAGCTTTCGCGCACGTTCCTACAAAAAAAGAATCTCTCGGCATTCATCAAGGTATTTGATATCCTGCAGCAAAAGAGTTCCATCACCCGCAACATCACGGCTACCGATATGGTCGATCGCGAAACAACGGTGCTGAGTCAGTATTTCCTTGTAGGAGCCAGCATCAAATTCAATCGCATGGGCCAGCGTGGCGGTCAGCGCCGACGTCCGAACAATGACAACGAAATGCCAGACTTTGGTGGTGGAGGTTATGGCCGAGGAGGCAACGCTATGGGAGGTGGCAACTTCCGTGATGAGATGTTTTAAATGCATAGAATTACTCCATACGTGCAATAAATGGAAGAAAGTGGGACCGATAATCCCACTTTTTTTGTGTTTTCACGGCCAAAAGGTTGGCAATTTGGCATATTTTTGTTAAATTTGCGCAAAATTAAATGCACTATATATATGTTAAAGGATTTCGGAAAGACCGCTATCATTGCTGGCGAACGTCGAATCAGTTTCACCGAAGTGTTGTCGAGAGTCAACCACTTCAAACAGGTGGGCCCCGTTGCTGAAGCAGAGAAATGCGTCATCTTGAGCGACAATCGCGAAGGTTGGATCTACGCACTCTATGCCATTTGGCAACAGAAGGCAATCGCTGTTCCTGTAGATGCGACATCTACGGTTCATGATATTGCCTACATCTTGAGCGACTGTAAGCCAGCCAGTATGTGGATTTCCAAAAACAAGCTGCAAATGGTACAGGCTGCCATGCAGGAGGCCAACCATACGCCAACACTGAATATCATCGATGACTATGAGCAGGTTGATCTATCTACTACAGGTTTACAGATCCAGCCTCAGTCATTCTCGCCCGAGAATGTCGAAGATACCAGCCTCATTATCTATACTTCGGGCACAACCGGCAATCCGAAGGGCGTAATGCTCTCGTTCCGCAACCTGTTGGCTGTCATCAGCGCCGTATCGACCGAAGTTGAGATCTTCCGTCCTGATCGTCGTACCTTGATCTTGCTCCCACTCCACCACGTACTTCCATTGCTGGGTACTATCCTCGCACCTATGAAGTCGGGAGGTGGTGTTACGATTTGTCCGAGCATGGCAGCTACCGATCTGATGGCTACGCTGCAGACCGGCGAGGTAAGCATCATCATTGGTGTGCCTCGATTGTGGCAAACCGTCTATAATGGCGTCATGAAGAAGATCAACGACAATATCGCCACCAAGAGCATCTTCCGCTTGTGCCGTTTCCTGCAATGGCACTGGTTGAGCAAGATTGTGTTTGGTGCTGTGCACAAGAAACTGGGTGGACGGATTGCCTACCTCGTCAGCGGTGGTGCTGCATTGGACAAAGAGATTGGTGTTGGTCTCAAGACTCTCGGTCTGCGTGTGCTCGAAGGTTATGGCATGAGCGAGGCAGCTCCTCTCATTACCTTTACCCGACCAGATGACATCAAGCCAGGTTGTGTAGGCTTGCCAATGCCGGGCATCGAGGTCAAGTTCGTCAATGGTGAACTTTGTGCCAAAGGCCCGAACATCATGAAGGGCTATTATAATCGACCAAAAGAAACGGCTGAAACCATCGATGCAGATGGCTTCCTGCATTCGGGTGACTTGGGTTACTTCGATGACCACGGACGTGTATATATCACTGGACGCAGCAAAGAGATTATTGTGCTTTCGAATGGTAAGAACATCACTCCAAGCGAGATCGAATATAAACTTGAACAATATCAGGACTACGTCAAGGAAGCAGGCATTGTGCAGGACGGAGACATGCTTCGTGCTATCATCGTCCCACAGCATGATTGGGCTGTCAACCTGTCTGATGAAGTTGTTGAAGAGAGTCTCAAACGAGAAGTGCTTGAACCATATAACCAGACAGTTGCTCCCTACAAGAAACTCATGTCGCTGTTCGTGTATCGTGGAGACCTGCCTCGTACCAAACTCGATAAACTCCAGCGCTTTAAGTTACCGTCACTGATTTTGGCAGGATCCCACTCTGCTCCCAAGGAGGAGGATAATGGAATCATCGAACCATCGTTCCCAGAGTATCAGGTAATCAAGCAATACATCAGCACAGAGAAGCATTGTCCGGTCCGTCCGACTGACCATATCGAAACAGATTTGGCTCTCGATAGCTTGGACAAGGTCGGTCTGCAGGGCTTTCTCGAACAGACTTTTGGTATGGAGATTACAGCCGAACAGCTCTCCAAGTTCAAGAACATCACTGAGATGGCAGAATATGTAGCTGATTACAAAACGCGCATCGAAGTTGAGAAGACCGACTGGCACAGTATCTTGCACGAGGAGTCGAAATCGTTGAAACTGCCTTCAAGCTGGCCAGATTCTGTACTGATCGCCAAGACTACACTTCTGCTTAGCAAACTCTATTTCCGCATCAAGGCCTTCGGCTACGAAAATATACCACAAAAGGGTCCGTTCATTCTTGCTTCCAATCACCAGAGCTATCTGGATGGTCTCTTTGCAGTACAGTCCTTGCCTGCCAAGACAATTCTCAACACCTATTTCTATGCGAAAGAGGCTCACGTTCATCGCGGTTATGTTGCTTGGATGGCTGCACACCACAATGTAATCGTTATGGAACCTTCGAACCTGAAGAAGTCTATCCAGAAAATGGGCGAAGCTCTCAAGCAGGGCAAGAACATACTGATCTTCCCGGAAGGAACTCGTACTCGCGATGGTTTGGTTGGCGATTTCAAGAAGATGTTTGCCATCCTATCGAAGGAATTGAATGTTCCTGTAGTTCCTGTCTGTATCAAGGGTGCTTACGAGGCTATGCCTAAACACTCCAAGTTCCCTCGTCCACATAAGGTTCTCGTCGAGTATTTGCCTGCTATACAACCAGACAATCTCTCTTACGAGGAAATTACAGCACAAACTCGCACAGAGATAGCCAATCGCTTATAAGGCAATCCTATCCAGTAATTTACCCCCTGCCCTCATTTCGTGGACAGGGGATTATTGTTTTCTATTGTTGTCCGGTAAACATGCATAACAGACAGATAATATGAGTTAAACATGCGATAAGCCCAAATTTGAAAAAAACATTGAAACAATACACTAATAAAAAAGGGACCTCCGAAGAGATCCCTTTCATTATTGTCGTAAACATCGAGTAGATTAGTACTCGAGCTTAGTCTGCGATATATCACAACCGCACTTGAGTACTGATTAGTACTCGAGCTTGGTCTGACGTACGTAGGTCTGGTAGCGCTTCTTAGCCATCTCTTCTGCCGAAGCAAAGAGCTCAGCAGCCTCAGCTGGGAACTGCTTAGCAACAGATGCGTAACGTACCTCGCCCTTGAGGAAGTCCTGGAACTTCTCCCACTCTGGCTCCTTAGAGTCGAGAGTGAATGGGTTCTTGCCTTCAGCCTCGAGCTGTGGGTTGAAGCGCCAGAGGTGCCAGTAACCACACTCAACTGCCTTAGCCTCCTCAGCCTGGCTCTTACCCATACCAGCCTTCAAACCATGGTTGATACATGGAGCGTAAGCAATGATGAGTGATGGTCCAGGATAAGCCTCTGCCTCCTTGATTGCCTTAAGTGTCTGAGCCTGGTCAGCACCCATAGCGATCTGAGCTACATATACATAGCCGTAGGTGGTAGCGATCATACCGAGATCCTTCTTGCGGACACGCTTACCAGCAGCAGCAAACTTAGCGATAGCGCCGAGTGGAGTTGCCTTTGAAGACTGACCACCAGTGTTAGAGTAAACCTCAGTATCGATAACGAATACGTTAACATCCTCGCCAGAAGCGATAACGTGGTCGAGACCACCGTAACCGATATCGTAAGAAGCACCATCACCACCAATGATCCACTGGCTGCGCTTAACAAGGTGATCCTTGTAGGTCAAGATGTTCTTGCAGGTGTCGCAACCGCATGCCTCGCAAGCAGCAACGATCTGTGGAGCCAATGCCTTGGTAGCAGCAGCATCCTCCTGCTTCTCGATCCACTCCTTGAACATTGCCTTGAGCTCGTCTGAGCAGCAGGTGCAATCCTGAGCCTCAGTCATGAGCTTGGTGAGGCGCTGCTTCATCTTCTTGTTGGCGATAGCCATACCGAGACCGAACTCGCAGAAGTCCTCGAAGAGTGAGTTAGCCCAAGCTGGACCCTGACCCTTAGCATTCTTGGTGTAAGGAGTTGAAGGAACAGAACCAGAGTAGATTGAAGAACAACCAGTTGCATTAGCAACGATCTCACGGTCACCGAAGAGCTGTGAAATCAACTTAACGTATGGAGTCTCACCACAACCTGCACAAGCGCCAGAGAACTCGAAGAGTGGCTGAGCGAACTGTGAGTTCTTAACGTTAGCGGTGATGTCAACGAGATCCTGCTTAGAGGTTACGTTCTCAACGCAGTACTGCCACTGAGCTGCCTCCTTAGCTGCCTCTGCTGAGGTATCGTCGTAAGCCTTCATAGTGAGAGCTGGACCACCCAACTTTGGATTGCCTGGACAAACGTCAGCACAGTTACCACAAGCGAGACAGTCCTTAACACCTACCTGCATAGTGAAGTACATACCCTTCATAGCAGCAGGAGCCTTCATCTCGATGGTCTGGCCAGTGAAGCCTGCCTTCTCCTCTTCGGTCATAACGAATGGACGGATACAAGCGTGAGGACAAACATAAGCACACTTGTTACACTGGATACACTTCTCAGCATCCCAAACTGGAACGAATGCACCTACACCACGCTTCTCGAACTTAGCTGTACCAGCAGCCCAAGTACCATCCTCGATACCCTTGAATGCAGAAACTGGGAGGAGGTCACCATCCTGAGCGTTGATTGGACGAACAACACCATTGATGAATGCATCACCATCGCTGTAAACCTTTGGCTCAGCAGTCAAAGAAGCCCATGCTGGATCAACAGCCAACTCCTTGTACTCACCACCACGATCAACAGCAGCATAGTTCTTGTTTACAACATCCTCACCCTTCTTGCCATAAGACTTAACGATGAAGTGCTTCATCTCCTCAACTGCCTGCTCTACTGGAATAACGCCAGTGATACGGAAGAATGCAGACTGGAGGATGGTGTTGGTACGGTTACCGAGGCCAATCTCCTGAGCAATCTTGGTTGCGTTAATGTAGTAAACCTTAACATTGTTCTTTGCCAAAACAGCCTTCACCTTGTTAGGGATGTTAGCGATGAGCTCATCACCCTCCCAAATTGTGTTCAAGAGGAAGGTACCGCCCTGCTGGATACCACGGGTAACATCGTACATGTTCAAGTATGCCTGCTGGTGGCAAGCTACGAAGTTAGGAGTGGTAACGAGGTAGGTTGACTGGATTGGAGTATCACCGAAACGGAGGTGTGAACAGGTGAAACCACCAGACTTCTTAGAGTCGTATGAGAAGTAAGCCTGGCAATACTTGTCAGTTGTCTCACCGATAATCTTAACAGAGTTCTTGTTAGCACCAACAGTACCATCAGCACCAAGACCATAGAACTTAGCCTGGAACATACCTGCAGGAGCAACTGAAACCTCCTCACCAACTGGGAGTGAAGTGAAGGTAACGTCATCAACGATACCGAGGGTGAAGTGGTTCTTAGGCTCGTTCATAGCGAGGTTCTCGTACACAGCGATAATCTGTGCTGGAGTGGTATCGTTTGAACCGAGACCATAACGGCCACCTACAACCTTGATGTTGTTCATGCCCATCTCGTTCAAAGCATCAACTACGTCGAGGTAGAGAGGCTCTGAGTTAGCACCTGGCTCCTTGGTACGATCGAGAACGCAAATCTTCTTGCATGATGCAGGAATAGCCTCCTTCAAGTACTTCAAAGAGAATGGACGATACAAATGTACAGAGATCAAGCCGACCTTCTCGCCCTTAGCAGCCTTGAAGTCGATAACCTCCTTGATACACTCGGTTGCAGAACCCATAGCGATGATGATGTTCTCAGCATCTGGTGCGCCATAGTAGTCGAATGGACGGTGCTTGCGACCGGTGATAGCGCTAACCTGATCCATGTACTTGGCAACGATATCAGGAACAGCGTTATAATATGGATTAGATGACTCGCGATGAGCAAAGAATACGTCTGGATTCTCAGCCATACCACGCATCTCTGGATGCTCTGGAGAGAGGGCACGCTTACGGAAGTCTTCAACAGCCTTCCAGTCAACCAATGGACGAATCTCCTCCTGATCAACTACCTCAATCTTCTGATACTCGTGTGAAGTACGGAAACCATCGAAGAAGTTCAGGAATGGTACACGGCTAGAGAGAGTTGCAAGGTGAGCAACTGCTGCCAGATCCATAACCTCCTGTACAGAACCTTCGGCCAACATGGCGAAACCGGTCTGACGGCAAGCCATAACGTCCTGGTGATCACCGAAGATACACAGAGCGTGAGAAGCCAAAGTACGAGCAGAAACATGGAATACTGATGGAATCAACTCACCAGCAATCTTGTACATGTTAGGGATCATCAGGAGCAAGCCCTGTGATGCGGTAAAGGTTGTGGTCAATGCACCAGCCTGGAGAGAACCATGAACGGCACCTGCAGCACCACCTTCTGACTGCATTTCCTGAACGAGTACAGTCTCACCGAAGAGATTCTTGCGGCCCTGAGCTGCCCACTCATCTACATTTTCTGCCATCGGAGATGATGGAGTGATAGGGTAAATAGCTGCTACTTCGCTGAACATATACGCGATATGTGCAGCGGCAGTATTACCATCACAAGTCATAAATTTTTTAGCCATTTTTTGAAAATGTTTAAAAAGATTAGTTGAAAATATTTGGGTTTATATGATATACTATCGCATTATAAATACAAAATGCAAATAATAAAATGATACAAAACCATATTAAATTAGAACAAGCATATAATAAGAATGCAGTTTCCCTCTAAGCAAGAAATCTTACACCTTGAAGATATAACCTTATTCGTATTTATTCAGTATGAATTTAATAAAGGAATCCGAACAACCACAATGGAATGACATTGTCGTGACCGATTTCGTAATTATCGATAGCATAGTAGTACTCTGGATTGTTCTTGGTACGTACTACCCAGTCACATACACGGAAACGATCCTTCTTGTTGACAAGGAACTGGATGCTTCGTTCGTTCGACTTATTCAAACGGTTGTTGTAATGCAACATGTTGTAGAAGAATGTCTCACGCAACTGACGTGGTTCTACCTCATTCAAACAAGTTGGGAACAGAATGTTTGTATTGTGCATATAGACAACAGCAGGTTTCTTTGGGAAACACTCTTCGGTTGTGTAGAGCATATTGATCAATCGAGCCTCCTTGAGGTACGAGAGATAGTTGACAACCGTTGCACGGCTAGTCTCGATGCTCTTGGCCAACAAGCTGACATTAGGAGAACAAGGTGCTTCCTGTGCCAGAATATGGAGCAGTTTCTTCAGCTTTGGCAGATAACCCAACTCGATCTCCTTGAGGAAAAGGATATCGACTTCGAGCATGGTGTTCATGTTCTTGATGAGCATCTCACTATAATTCTTCTTTTCGAGGAAGAATGGATAATAACCATGATGGATATAGTCCTTGAAATAGTTCAATGGCTTAATCTGATTGCAGATTTCGGTTGCAATCTGGGTATGGTTTGCCAGAATCTCTTCGTATGTGTAAGAACGGAAATTGGTTCCTGCCATCAAGTTAATGTACTCACGGAAAGAGAAGCCACGAAGATTGTAGCTCTCAACAATTCCATTCAAAACTGGATTGGCTTCCTTGAGGCGCATGACAGTCGAACCAGCAAAGATAATCTGAATCTTTGGGTACTGGTCATGGATAAATTTCAATTCTTCACTCCAATTCGGATACTTGAAGATCTCATCGACCAACAAAGTACGTCCACCCTGCTGCTGGAAATTTGAAACAAATTCACGCAAGGTGTGAGTGTAGAAATAGAAATGATTCATGTTGATGTAAAGGCAACGATGATCGTCTGGTCCATATTTCTCCAATGCATATTGAAGAAGGAAAGTAGTCTTACCAACGCCGCGACTGCCCTTGATACCAATCAAGCGGCTGCTCCAATTAATCTCATCAATCAAAGCACGTCTTACTGGACTGTAAACGTGCTCAACCAGATACTTGTGTGTTCTATAAAAAGTTTCCACTACAAAAAGAATTTAGTTTGTGGGTGCAAATATAAGTAATCAATTTGAATTTGCAAAGTCAAATTGCCATTTTTTTTGAAAAATTCGAAAAAAAAGTGTATTTTTGGCTCAAAAACAGCTTTTGCGCAAAGTTTTTCACTTTGTGTTGCGCATTTTTTCGTCAAAAAGTTGTCGAACTATCGCTACTTTCTCTTCTGGTTCGACCATTGCATCTATCCAATGAATGTGCACTCCTCGCTTTTCCATACCTCTGAACCAGGTCATCTGTCGCTTGGCAAACTGATGGATAGCAATTTCCAACTGACGGAACATTTCATCGTAAGCCAGCTGTCCGGTCACATAAAGTGTCAGATACTTATATTCAAGTCCATAATAAATCAAATTTTCGGCAGGCACAGGAGCATGTCCTGAAGTTCCATCCAAGAGGCCTCTCACCTCTTCAATCATACCGGCATCCAGACGATCCTGCAGACGTCGAGTGATTTTGGCTCGACGAAGTTCTCGATCGATGTCAATTCCTACCACAAGACTCGGAATGGCAGGATAACTGGTCAACTGCTGAGCATGCGTCTTATAGTAATCACGGATCTCGATTTCACGAATAGCGCGTTTGGCTGTATCGGTATCAGTGTTGTTATGCAGCGTCTTGTAGGTCTTGAGTATTTCGGTCAATTCCTCCAACGATTTGCCCTCCAGACTATGACGCAACTCGGGATTCTCTGGCACCTCGTGCATTTCGTAACCACGCAGTATCGATTCGACATACAGACCAGACCCACCACACAGGACCGGCATCTTGCCACGCGCTATCATATTATTATATACGCAATGGAAGTCTTTCTGATATTCGAAAATACTGTACTTATAACCAGGCTCCCGAATATCGAGCAAATGGCAGGGCACCTCTTTGAGTACCTTGCCATCTTTATCTCTGACGATATAATCTTCCAGATCCTTGCCTGTACCTAAGGTCATTCCCTTATATACCTGACGCGAATCAGCACTGATCACTTCGGTATCGAAAACCAACGCCACATCGACCGCTAACCGGGTTTTACCTGACGCTGTAGGACCAACAATTGTTATCATTTAAATATGAAATGGAGATTGTAAAATGTGAAATGAAATTGTAGGAAATCGAAACAGCATTTCAATTATTATCGACGCACAGAGCGATGCGTAGTAGCCTTAATTTCCTTCTCCTCGCGAGCTGCCTCCATATCTACAGTCTCTTTGGTTCGGCGATTTTTCTTTGCCGAAGGATCTTCATCTTCCGATTTTTCGGCCTTCTCAGCTCTTGCCGCTGCCTGCTGTGCCATCTTCTCGCGACGTTCGGCACGTTTATCAACGGCTGGAGTTGGTTCTGGATCCTTTACCCAGATACTATCTTCGAAAGCTCGCAGATCATTATCGAGTTTATCTTGTGCCATCTTCAATGAATCTGGGTTATCACCTACCTGCTGTTTCAGAGAGAGGCCACGCAAATTCTGTTCCTTATAAATATCACCCTTGTATTGACCAAGGGAGAAATACTCCTCCATGGTGTAACGCGCAGCAGTATTCATACCCTGGCTCACAACCAGATGGTCTCGCAAGAACGGACGGAGATCTTCGTAATTAATCCAGAACATCGGATATTTGACAGCATCAGCAGAAAAGTCACCCGCCTGATGCAAAACTGGACAGATGCAAAGGATACGAGCCTGATACTTACTGTGCTTCTGATCAAACTCCCAACGCTCTTTGACAAAGTAACTGAGAACCTCGCTGCTTGGCACGTTGCTCTCATCTACCTCATAGACATCCTTACCACCTCGCTGTGTAGCCGGCTTGACTTGATACATAATTTCGAACTTGTCGAAAATATCCTGAGGCTTGACAAGATACTTCTCAGTGAAGACCTCACGTCCATCCAGATACTCATACGCATTCAATTCACCCTTCGAAAAGGCTTCGATGATGACACGGAAGAGATTCGTCAAACCGTTCATTGGCTCGATAGGAAAATAGAGAGATGCATTCTCATCTTTGGTAAGGTCAAGTTCCCTATAAACAATGTGCTGCCAGGGAGTCTCTTCGGCCGTCTCCTTCTGATAATCATCGAAAGCCTGCTGACGCAAAGTCTTTCCATCGTGATTAACAGGAGCCACCGATTGCTGTTTCTTGGCAGGAGTTGAACGCTTTGCTGCACTGGCATCGCCCAACTTCTTCGAACCGGCAGGTTTTTCCCTGGTCGATGCGGGTTTCGACGCTGCAGGTTTCTCATCACCCTTCTTCACATCCTTCTTCGTATCCTTATCCTTCTTGGCATCCTTCTTGGCTGTCTGTTCGGTGGTCGAAGACTTGGCCGTACGACGCACAGATACCTGAGCATCGACCTCACCTGCCAGCATCATGGCAATTAACGAAACAACTATAAAACGTGCGTATCTCATTGTTAAATACGATTTTCGAATTACAAATTACAGGCTCACCTGCATAGCTCCACTCAATTCGCGTTCGATACCATCTGGACCAATCGCATGAACATTGGTGATAAAGAATGTCTTGCCTGCACTCAAACGGCCTAATGCCGTACGCTGTCGATCCGACCAATTACCAGATTTGCTATCCTCTGGAATGGCATTACCCATTGAATCGAATATGATAATACGGAAAGACTTGACCTGAAATTCAACATTCAGCAAACCATCATCGATCGAAGCGAAGATTCCCGACGATTCAAGCAATTGCTTTTTGGAGATTTTCGAACCACCACGATAATGCTTACTGTTACCCTGAGCATCCTTGATGACCATATAAGGAGTTGGATCTGGCAAACGACGTACACGGAAAGCTATTTGGCTGACCTGGGAAGAACGTCCGTTCTGTGTGGCAGATACCGAAACAACAGCATCTTTGTCCACCTCTTTCGGCTTGGCAACCCATCCGTTGCCAGAACGTGTCAAGGTACCATTGGACATAGTAGCGCTAATCTGCGATGCAGAAACACCAGGCACAGCAATACTGACAGGATTGTCGATGCCGGCATACATCACGTTCATCATTGTGTTCGAAACCGTTGCTACAGGCTCACTGACAAAATAACTGGTTTCAAAAGGCAACTGTTCTTTTGTGCCATCCGGCTTTGCTACCTCCAGATAACCCGTGATATTCTGTGTTCCAACACTTGAAGCTACTGCGCTGTAATAACCATTCTGTTCGGCATCATACAACTGATCACCGATATAGATGGCAGGAGTCTGGGTTGTATCGAGCGCAGCCATCACAATCTGGGCCTCATAACGCTGTCCACGCATCACATTTCGGCTGTTAGGAATAACAAAGGCCGACAACTGGTTAACGCGCACATCTCCACGATCCACACTTTGCATCAAACTCGAAATAGCCTCTCCTTCGGCATTCAGCACATCACCCTGTATCTTGGCCAGAATGGTAACGGCTGCAGCTACCGGGATATTCTCGAACATTGCAGTCTCCCAATCCTTAATGCTTGCGCTGGTTCCTTCTGGAATCTCGGTACTCAAATAATTAGCGATTACCTGTCCATCAGATGTAGGAACATACGAAATCAAGGTTTCACGATACTTCTCCAATGCCGTGCGAAGGCGCTCTCCTCCACCATATCGGGGCTGAAGCATGATCTGGTTGACAGATTCAAGATTTTCGCGGTTCGATATATCGTTAGGATTGCCATCCTTGCCATCAGCCATCTGCACAATAGCCAGTTTGAGGCTATCGATCAACTGATACATGGAGGAAGCCAGCTGACGAGTATTCTGAGCTCTCGTGTACCAGACACCAGCTTTCTCCTGATTCTGCTCATAAGAGGCCGTAAACTCGTCAAAGAGTTTCTTGTTGCGTGTCTGAGCGCCCTGATTGCTGGCATCCAAAGCATCCTCGACGTGTTTAAAGCCACTTAGAACATCGCTCGACACATTGAGGGCCACCATTGCCAAGAAGACGATATACATCAAGTTAATCATCTTCTGACGAGGACTCAGGCGACTATTGTTAGCACTCATAGATTATCGTACATTAGTAGTCATAGCCGAAAGCATACGGGCATAGACCTCATTCAACTGCTGGAGATTACGAGCCAACTGATCACTCTCCTGACGGATGCGGTAACTGTCGTTGGCACCATTTTCATACAACGAACGGATGTTATTCAGTCCACGGTTCACCTCCTCGATAGTTGTCAGCTGCGAAGAAACACTCTTCAACTGAATCTCATAGATAGTGTTCAAACCTTGGATATTACGGTTCAGTTGGGCAATCTGATCTGCATAATTGCTGTTAGAATCAACACCACCCATAGCAGCAGAAAGTTTTTCGAGTGCAGAACTGATTTCGTTCAACTGATTGACATACTTGGCCGTTGCTGCAGTAACAAGATCAGCCTGCTCTGGTGTTACGCCAATGTTTCCGTCAGCTACCAATGGTGCATTGCCACCAACTACAGGGTTTGCAGGCATTGGCTGAGATGCACCTGCTGGCAAACCACCGCCAATCACGATAGTTCCATTCACTGGAGTTCCACCACCAATAATTGTTGCGCCGCCACCGTTATTACCCGATGACATAGCGGCATGTTCCATAGCGGCATCCTGCTTGGCTCGACGCTCTGCAATCTCAGCTTTTTCCTCATCGGTAAGAGCCTGCTTGTAGATACCTGGATACACATTCTCCCAATTAGGTTCCTTGGCAGGTTCGTCGAAAGCAGACATAAAGAAGATGAATGCCTCAGTTCCCATACCGAGAATCAGCATCAAATCAGCACCCGTAATGTGCAGGAGTTTAAACAACGCACCCAAGATAACGATCGAAGCACCAATACTATAGAGATAATTGAAGGTCTTAGGACTCAACAATGATTTTTTCTTGATTTTCATGACTCAAAAGTTCTTATGTTCTTCTGTTGATTATTATGATGTGTTCTTTTGCGGTTGCATTAACGACGAACACTGCGTGCACCACCTGCTGGGCGTGGAGCTCGAGCCGAAGATTGCTTTGGAGCAGTCGAAGATCCCTTGCTCGACTTCTTCGAAGTATTGGTCTTGACATTAGCCTTCGCATTACCCAGATAGGTACGTACACAACGGAAACCGACAAACGAGCGCTGCTCGTTCTGATACTCCCACGAACGCACATCGGCACGTACAAAGTGGCTTGCATCCTTCCACGAACCACCACGAATCACCTTACGTTTCAGTCTATAAGGATCCTCTTTGGCGGCATTATACTGATAGTCCGGATTGATATCAGAAGCACTGTGAACACCCGACTCACTCCATGCAGTCGAAGTCCACTCTGCCACATTGCCCGACATGTCGTACAAACCGAAATCATTAGAACTGTAGGCTCCTACAGGCGAAGTGATGATATATCCATCCTTCGAATAATTGCCATCGCCCGGCTTGAAGTTACCATTGAAGCAACCTTTGTCCGAACGGGCCACATCGGTTTTCCAGCTATAGCTCTGGTCATTGTTCCCGGCACGAGCTGCATATTCCCATTCTGCCTCGGTCGGCAAACGGAAAGGTTCGACATCGATACCACGCATGCCATAACTCTGCTTCAGATATTCGGTTCTCCACACGCAGAAGGCATTGGCCTGTTCCCAGCTTACACCCACCACAGGATAGTCATCATAGATTGGGCTTGAGAAATAATAACGGGCATACTGCTCTGTATAGGCATTGGCGAAATCATTAACCCATACGGTTGTATCTGGATAGATATTAACAATATAGGTATTCAGGAAATCAAATTCGCTGGACAATGGACGTTCAATTGTAACACGCTGAATGTTGCCATCTTCGTCAATATAGGCGGTATCTTTCGAAATCAAGATCTCTTCGTCATAATTGACCGGAATATCGGTATTCAGATTACGACGCTCTGGATCCATGCGATAACGGCGCTGCGCATACGACTTATAGTCAAACGTCTGATAACGATAGTTCATCTGCTTGAAGTCAAGCATCTTCTTACCGGTAATGGGATCGATGCGATATACACTCTCGATGGCACGCTGCTCGTCCTCGTTTGGTTTACGCCAAGGAATCGGCTTCGACCAATTCAAATGAGGGGTTACTGGCTCACCATATTTATCCTCTTCAATCTTATATTCGTCATTGCCGCCATAAGCAGGATCTGCAAGACGTTCACGAATGATTGAATCGCGGACATAATATACAAACTGACGATAAACGGCATTGGAAACCTCTTTTTCGTCCATCCAGAAAGCATCCACAGAAATACCTTTTGCCTCTGGCAGATCACCCCAAAGGCTGTCTTGCTTTTGTGAACCGAGTTCCATCGATCCACGCTTGATGAGCACCATGCCATAAGGCTGGGGCTCATTCCAGGCGCGACCTCGAATACCGGTCACCTCTCCTCCACCTCCACCACTGAGAGACTTGGAACATGAAGTACCAAGAGAAGTGAGGGCAACTGCGGCCATTGCAAACAGAAGGATCTTCTTCATTATTCTATATTTTATCACTTTACTAATTTGTTGTAGCATCACAAAATTCGAATCGATTTGTGAGCATGCTGCTTATGCTTGTCCAGATCTATTTTGTAAGAATAGGTCACCATCAGTTCGTGGCTACCATTCGAAGCCTTTGCCAAAGGAGAAACTCCAATATCGTAGGAGTAGCCCAACCGGATCGGACCGACATCTGCACCAACCATCAAAACCACAGCATCGCCAGGTCTGACCGTCACTCCTCCCCAGAATTTCTTATCGTAGGTTGCTCGAAGAGTATAGTCAATCTGCAGAGCCTGAAGTGTTGTCTTAACCAAAACAGACGGTTGCAATATAAATAACGAGCGTTTTATTGGTATATTGCCTCCAGCTGTAAAATAATATGTTCTTTCAAGTTGCGTAAAGGCATATTCATCGAGCTCGATGGTAGTCTCAGCCAAATGCTGAATACCCAAACCGGCATAGAACCAGCCTCGCTCGTAAAACGCACCGAATCCACAGTCAAAAGCCATGGCAGAAACATCCCCCGAGGGCAATCCATCGGCAGAAGGATCCCAAGCGTCGCCATCAGGTATATATATATCACCACCCGAGAATGCCTGATTGACCATACCGGCCTGCAAACCTAACGCCAGACGTCCCTCCTTCAGATCCATGCTATAGGAGTACTGCAACCCGAGTTGTGTTGTCTTAAAAAGGCCAGCCTGGTCATTCATTACCATCGCACCGATACCATTTCGGACTTTTTTCGCCTTGAAGGGCATATCGACAGCGGCAAAAAAGGTTTTGGGAGCATTCTTTACACCAACCCATTGCATACGGTCGAAAGCAGAGATATGAAGAGCAGAATCGCTGCCGACTGCAGCAGGATTATAAAGAGTCGGCACAGCCCAATACATGCTCGATTGTGGATCGTTCTGCGCCACACACAAAGAAGCACTGCTGACCATAATCAGCAGAACAACTGTAATTATAATATGTACGCGCGATTGTAGTTTCATTGAATTTTTCGGCGGCAAAGATACATATTTTTGTAAAAAAAGCAAAGAAAACCGCTCAAAAATTTGCAAACTCAAACTTTCAAACGCCCCTTTTACTCTTTGCCGCATCAAATGAATAACGAAATATATCCTTTTTTCGTACATTCATATAAAAAAAAATAGCTATCTTCGCGCCGCAAGCGTAAAAAATTGCTAATCTATTTTCACAAACAATCAATAATAACAAATGGCAAGTTTAATCAAGCTTAACAAAGGTCTGGACATCAACCTCACCGGAGCAGCAGAACAGAAACTCGTCAACGTAAAGGCAGCCGATAAGGTAACCCTTGTACCTGATGATTTCGTTGGTTCTAATCCAAAGGTTGTCGTCAAGGCTGGCGAAGCTGTGAAGGCCGGAGATGTAATCTTCACCGACAAGCTTCACCCTGAGATTAAGTTCGTAAGCCCTGTCAGCGGCACCGTCGAGGAGGTCGTACGTGGCGAACGACGCAAAGTGCTTGGCATCGTTATCGTCAACGATGGTAAGGGCACAAGTGTAGAACTTTCCGCTGTTAATCCAACCAGTGCAAAGGCCGACGAGATCAAGTCTGCCCTCTTGAACACTGGTGTTTGGCCATTCATCAAGCAGCGTCCATACAACGTTGTGGCCAATCCGGAAGTACAGCCACGTGACATTTTCGTCACCGCATTCGACTCTGCTCCACTTGCACCTGACTTCTCGTTCGTAGTCAAGGGACAGGAGGAGGATCTTCAGCGTGGTATCTCTGCCCTCGCCAAGCTCACTGCTGGCAAGGTTTATGTTGGTGCTGAGGCTGGCAGCAATCTTCAGCTCAAGGATGCCGAAGTCGTAGAGTTCGCAGGTCCTCACCCAGCAGGCAACGTCAGCGTACAGATCAATCACATCAAGCCACTCAACAAGGGTGAACAGGTTTGGACTGTCAGCGCATTCGACGTAATCGTTATCGGTCGTGCTCTTGCTGGCAAGGTAGATTTCACCCGCACCATTACCGTTGCAGGTTCAGAGATCGTTGCCCCAGCTTATGCCAAGGTTCTTCCTGGCCAGTCGCTGGCAAGCATCCTCGATGGCAACGTAAAGCATGTTGAGTACAAGCAGCGCGTCATCGCAGGCAACGTCCTCACCGGACAGAATGCAGGCATGGAGGGTGTTGTTGGATTCTTCGACAATACCGTTACCGTCATTCCTGATGGTTCCGACAACGACGAGATGTTGGGCTGGATCACTCCAGGTCTGAACCGTTATTCAGTCAGCAACACAGGTCTCAGTGGCTTGTTTGGTCTTTTCAAGAGCAAGAAGTGGACAATGGATGCCCGTCTCAAGGGTGGTCCTCGTGCACTCATCGTCAGTGGTGAGTGGGAGAAGGTATTCCCAATGGACATCTACCCAGAGCATCTCTACAAAGCAGTTCTTGCATACGACATCGACAAGATGGAGGCACTCGGCATCTACGAGGTTGCACCTGAAGATTTCGCACTCTGCGAGTTCGTCGATGTTTCGAAGACTTCAGTTCAGCAGGTAATTGCCGACGGTCTTGTTAAACTCCGTAAGGAAATGGAATAATAATATACGATTATGAGCAATAAGATTAATAACTTCATCGAAGAAAAGATCGACCCCCTTTTCGCGAAGGGTGGCAAATATGAGAAGCTCTGGTCGGTATACGACAGCTTCCATACTTTCCTTTTCGTTCCTCGCCACACTGCAGGCCGTAAGGGTGTGCAGGTTCACGACTCTGTAGATTCAAAGCGTGTCATCATCATGGTGATTCTTGCCTTGATTCCTGCTATGCTCGTAGGCTGTTGGAACGTAGGTTTGCAGCACGACCGCGCCCTCGGCATCGACGATGGCTGGTTCATGCAGTTCCTTTATGGTTTTGGCGCATTTCTGCCAAAGGTTGTAGTCAGCTATGTAGTTGGTCTCGGCATCGAGATGGCAATTGCTGCCTGCAAGCGTGAAGAGGTTGCCGAAGGCTTCTTGGCTACCGGTCTCCTCATTCCATTGATTGTTCCTGTCAATACTCCTCTCTGGATGATTGCTGTAGCAACTGCTTTCTCTGTTGTATTTGCAAAGGAGATTTTCGGTGGTACTGGTATGAACATCTTCAACCCAGCATTGATCACCCGTGCATTCCTGTTCTTTGCTTATCCAAAGGCTATGTCTGGTGACTCTGTATTCGTTCGCACCGGTTCTTGGTTGAACGACAGCGAGGCTATCGACGGTTTCACCAGCGCTACTCCATTGGCAGAAGTAGCTTCTGGTCAGCCAATCAGCTGCTCAACGCTGGATGCCTTCATCGGTACTATCCCAGGTTCTATTGGTGAGACCTCTACCCTTGCTATCTTGTTGGGCGCTGTTCTGCTCCTCGTCACCAATGTTGCAAGCTGGCGCATTATGCTCAGCGTATTCGTTGGCGGCGCAGCTATGTCTGCTATTATTGGAGCCTTCTCTGAGTCAGCTCCAACCGTTGCACAGCAGCTCTGTCTTGGTGGTTTTGCCTTTGGTGCCGTCTTCATGGCTACCGACCCAGTTACTGGTTGTCGTACCAACTGCGGCAAGTACATCTATGGTCTCTTCATTGGTGTAATGGCAATCGTGATCCGTATGTTCAACACTGGTTATCCAGAAGGTATGATGATGGCTATCCTCTTGGGCAATGCTGTCGCTCCACTCATCGATTACTATGTTGTTGAAGCAAATATCAACAAGCGTGCAAAGCGCGTAAAAGCTTAAATGACTATGGCACTGAATAGAAATTCAAATGTTTACACTGTCATTTACGCAACCGTTTTGACAGTATTGGTAGCCATCCTGCTCACCATTGCAGCAGTAGGTCTTGCTCCACAGCAGAAGGCCAACTCCGACAACGAAAAGAAGCAGCAGGTTCTCTCGGCCGTATCCGAGAAGATCGGCAAGGAGGTTACTTTCGAGAATGCAGCAGAGATCTGGGCAGAACTGAAGATGGACGAAAACCTCTTGGCAGTTAATGTCGAAGGTGCTCAGATTGAGGGTGTCAACGTCTTCGAACTTGTTGCCAAGCAGCAGTTCGCAAAGGGCGAAATCAAGGCTGATGCCCAGCTCCCTGTTTATTGCGCCAACATCAATGGCAATACATATTATATTATGTGTATGTATGGTGCTGGTCTTTGGGACGCTATCTGGGGTTACATTGCCGTCGATGCACAAGGCTCAATCGTTGGTGTATCGTTCGACCACGCTGGTGAGACCGCAGGTCTTGGTGCCAAGATCAAGGACGATCCTGAGTTTGGCAAACAGTTCATTGGCAAGAACATCTGGAAAGATGGTGAACTCGCTTCAGTTGCTGTAACCAAGCCTGGCAAGCCAAATCCATACGTTGCAGGCGCTGAGACCGTCGATTGCATCACTGGTGCAACCAAGACTTCAGACTGCGTTAGCGTAATGGTCTATAACTCACTCAAGGGCTATAAGAACTTCTTGCTCAGCATCAAGCCAATGCTTCTTGAGAACATGGAGGCACCATGCTGTGCATCTGATAGCACCGCTTGCTGTGCAGATAGTGTTAATGTTGAATCTGTAATTGTAGAATAATATGGCAGCAGAAAAGAAACCCGGCATTTTCGCCGGTCCACTTTGGACCAACAACCCTGTCGTAGTACAGGTTCTCGGTATCTGCTCGGCTTTGGCCGTCACTACCCAGATGAAGCCAGCTTTGGTAATGGGTATCTCCCTCACCTGTGTGCTTGCTTTCGCTAATGTGATCATTTCACTCCTGCGCAATACTATTCCAAACCGAATCCGCATCATCGTGGAACTCGTTGTTGTAGCTGCGCTCGTAATTCTTGTTAACCAGGTACTCAAGGCATTTGCTTTCGAGGTCAGCAAACAGCTTTCAGTTTATGTTGGTCTTATCATTACCAACTGTATTCTGATGGGCCGTTTGGAGGCTTTCGCTCTTGGCAACAAGCCTTGGCCAGCATTGATGGATGGTCTGGGCAACGGCCTTGGCTATGCAATCATCCTCTTTGTTGTAGCTACCTTCCGTGAGTTTTTCGGTTCTGGCACATTGTTTGGCTTCGATATCCTCGCCAGCTTTGATGCTGATCCAACCTGCTGGTATCAGAACTGTGGCTTCTTCGTAATGCCTTCAGCAGCTTTGGTTATCCTCGGTTGCATCATCTGGTATCTCCGTGCCAAGAATCCAGATCTGCAAGATAAATAAATTCATACCCAAAGATATGAAAGTTATTAGTTAACAGTTATTAGTTAGGATCACCCTAAATATTAATAACGAACGAATAATAACTAATAATTTCTATCTGCTAACTTTTTACTCAAAGTAAAAATTATGGAATTGTTAAATCTTTTCGTAAAGTCAATCTTCATTGACAACATGATCTTTGCGCTGTTCCTGGGTATGTGTTCTTACCTTGCAGTGTCAAAGACCGTCAAGACCTCTGTTGGCTTGGGCGCAGCTGTAACCTTCGTGTTGGTTGTAACCCTTCCAGTCAACTACCTGCTTGACACTTATGTGCTCCGTCCAAATGCACTGGTAGAAGGAGTCGATTTGAGCTACCTCAGTTTCATCGTCTTCATCGCTGTCATCGCCGCAATCGTACAGATTGTAGAGATGGTTGTCGAGAAGTTCGCTCCTGCCCTCTATGGTTCACTTGGTATCTTCCTTCCACTTATTGCTGTAAACTGTGCCATCCTTGGTGGTTCACTCTTCATGCAGCAGAAGGAGTTCGAGAACTTTGCTCAGCCAGTAGTTTACGCTCTTGGTTCTGGTCTCGGCTGGCTCTTCGCCATCGCTTGCCTTGCAGCCATCCGCGAGAAACTCTCTTACAGCAATATCCCTGCCCCTCTCAAGGGACTCGGCATCACATTCATTGTGACTGGCCTCATGGCAATTGCGTTCCTGAGCTTCAGTGGCATTCAGTTATAATTTTTAATTGTTAATTTTTAATTGTTAATTTAGAAATTATGACAACAACTCTTATATATGCAATCATCGTTTTCCTGATTGTAATCATTCTACTCGTTGCTTTGCTCCTTAGTGTCAAGGCTTGGCTCGTACCATCAGGTAATATTACAGTTGACGTAAACGGCAAGAAGCAGATTGAGGCCGGTATCGGTACAACTGCCCTTGCAGCTCTCCAGAGCGGTGGTATCTTCCTTTCTTCAGCTTGCGGTGGCGGCGGTAAGTGCGGCCAGTGTAAGTGTATCATCGAGGAGGGCGCTGGCGACATCCTTCCAACCGAAAAGGGCTTCTTCAATCGTAAGCAGATCAAGCAGCACTATCGTCTGGCTTGTCAGTCTAAGATTAAGGAGATCGCTAAGGTTATCGTTCCAGATGACGTATTTGGCGTTAAGGAATGGGAATGTACAGTTATTGGCAACAAGAACGTAGCAACCTTCATCAAGGAGTACAAGGTGGCTCTGCCAGCAGGCGAGCACATGAACTTCGAACCAGGTTCATACGCTCAGATCAAGATTCCACCATTCGAGATCGACTACAAGGACTTCGACAAGGAGCTCATCGGCGAGACCTACCTCCCAGCTTGGGAGAAGTTCGGCCTCTTCCCACTCCACTGTTCGAACAAGGAGGCTACCGTACGTGCTTACTCTATGGCCAACTACCCAGACGAGGGTGATATCATCACCTTAAACGTGCGTATCGCAACACCTCCATTCAAGCCGAAGGATCAGGGTCCTGGCTTCATGGATGTTAACCCTGGTATCGCATCATCATACATCTTCAACCTCAAGCCAGGTGACAAGGTAATCATGTCTGGCCCTTATGGTGAGTTCCGTCCTGTTTACGGCTCTGGCCGTGAGATGATTTGGGTCGGTGGTGGTGCCGGTATGGCTCCTCTCCGTGCACAGATCATGCACATGCTCAAGGGTAACGGTATCGCTCCAGAGGATCGTCAGCGTCCAATGCACTACTTCTATGGTGCACGTGCGCTCGAGGAGATTCCGTTCCTTGACGACTTCCTCCAACTCGAGAAGGACTTCCCGAACTTCCACTTCCACTTGGCTCTCGACCGTCCGGATCCTAAGGCTGATGCAGCAGGTATCAAGTACACCCCGGGCTTCGTAGCACCGGTGATGGGCGACACCTATCTGAAGCAGCATGAGGCACCGGAAGACTGCGAGTACTACCTCTGTGGACCTGCAATGATGGCGAAGACTGTGCTTGATCTCCTCCACTCTCTTGGTGTAGAGGATCAGGACATCCGCTTCGACAACTTTGGCGGTTAACGAGCGCAGAGCAAATCTATTTGCTATGCCGAGTGTAGCCAAAGTGGCTATATGAGCCAACAGCGAATGTAGAACTTTGGCGGTTAACGAGCGCATAGCAAATGTATTTGCTATGCCGAGTGTAGCCAAAGTGGCTATATGAGCCA
>JAZRXX010000106.1:0-28035 GCA_045600485.1 Bacteroidales bacterium | reverse complement strand
TAAGTAGGTGTTCAGAATTAGTTTAACATATTTTGTTCAGATTGAGAGGCAGATTTGGACTTTTACTGAGGGCGCAATGTGACATTGTAACCGAAGCAAAAGTTCGAAGATGCGCTCAAGATGAATTAAAGATGTAAAACGAAGAAATCTATTGATACTTATAACTAATTTTGAACAACTGCTTAAGTGCTACTTTTACAACTTTTCACTTTCGCCGCAGATGAATCAACTGCGATTCGAAGTCAATACCAGTGTTTGTCGCCTCTGTTCCCTTGATGGTTTCAATCAAACATTGGCGCACAAATCGACTGGCTCGTCGGCACGAAGCGGCAAAGTCTATGCCATTGACGGCATCGGCACCCAATACCGAAGCAAACACATCGCCTGTACCAGAACGAGTCTGTTCGACCTGCAACTGTCGCTGATAGATAATCTGATCGCTCCCCTGAGAGGCAATAACATTTCCAATCGTGCCACCTCCCATCTGAATACCAGTAATCACCAACTGACGTGCACCCATATCCAACAGACGATGAGCCATCGCTTCCAGTTCCTTCTTGCGCCAACCGGATTCTCGATAACGGGTGTTGGTCAGGAAACAGGCTTCGGTCAAATTCGGGGTAATGATATCGGCATAGGCAATCAATCGCCGCATGTCGCGACAGAGTTTTTCGGTGTAGGTAGGATAGATTCGACCATTGTCGCCCATGACCGGATCAACCAACACATGCGTCTGCGCTGTGCGAAACTGCTGGATAAAGTTCTCAACGATGCTAATCTGGCGGGCAGAACCCAAAAATCCGGTCATGATGCCATCGAACTGCAAATCCAGTTTCTTCCACTCACGAATATAGGCAGACATGTGATCGGTGAAATCCTGACAATAGAACGAAGGGAATCCTGTATGATTCGAGAAAATCGCTGTCGGAACAGCACATCCCTGCACGCCAAGATGGCTGACAATAGGTAAGATGACCGATGTTGAACATCGGCCATAACCTGAAATATCGTTGATTATCGCTATTTTCTTGCTCATCGCTTAAACCTCGTCGGCTGCATAGACAAAACCGTGTAGAGGATCGGCATAAGAGAAGAGTTCCTCCGGCTGGAAGAATCGAGCCAATTCAACAACGGCATTCTCGGCGCTATCTGACGCATGTACAATATTCTCCTGGAATGACATAGAATAGTCACCACGAATAGTGCCAGGCGCAGCCTTACGGCCATTGGTAGAACCGGTCAACGCACGAACGACATCGACGGCATCAATGCCCTCATAGCAACAAACAATGACCGGAGTAATCATCATCGCATCCTTGATCTGCTGAAAGAATGGCTTGCCTGCCAGATGAGAATAATGTTCCGACAACTGTGCATCTGTCAACTGCATCATCTTCATACCGATGAGACGCAAACCCTTCTGCTCAAAACGGCGGGTTACCTCGCCGACCAAGCCACGCATGAGGCAACTTGGCTTTAATATAACTAATGTACGCTGTGTCATATTTATCGACAATAAATGTTTTCTCGTTTTATTTATCCATCTTGACATACTCTGGAGATACTCCAGCAGTAACCTTTTCGGCCAAACGAGCAAGATAGTAATCCATATTGGTGTACTGTGTATAGCCCTTCTTGGTACACTTGGCATTAGGATCTACGTCCTTCTTGAACCATTGTTTCTCATAGAAATCCGGGATACCATCATTATCAGCATCCTCTCGGGCTACCTTCAGCTGCCATGCATTTGCCTTCAGATCTGGCCATGCATTAGGCAAAAGGGCACAACGGACATCCTCCTGCGTATTGATCAAACCATCGCCAAGGCCTGTACCGGTAAAACTTACTGTATCATTCAAGACATCGGCAATCATGATGCTGTCCAAACGGTCCCAACGAATTGCATTGTTGGTAAAGCGACAGCAACCTGCATACTTCAGCACTTTCTCATAAGACTCCTCTGCACTCCAGCTGGTAGTGTAAGGTGTCTCCAATGGCTTACGCAGACGGATGGTGTCCATGGTTACATCGGTAGCCAATCCATCGTTGCCCTTACGGTTGATAAATTTCTCGACACCCTCCTTCCAGTTGTCGGCAGTCACTTCTGGATATTTGGAATTGACATTGCCTTCAACAAAGAAATGGCCCCAACGATGCCAAGTAGGAATCCAGCCATTGCCATTGGCTGGAGTGCCATCAGCATAGAACTCGGTGATATCACAATACTTGGTTGTACGGATACCTGGCTTGAAGATACGACGACCGGAATTCTTGACAGCAGCAGGTCCTGGCTTGTAATAATTGTTGACGATATTGACATTCATAGCTTCGCCACCATAGCAGCCTTCACCTGACCAGTTATACAAGACATTGTTACGGAAATCAACTCGCTCGCTACCCTGAGTCTTTGGACGAGGACCGAAACGAGGGGTACGCGACGCATGGTGAACAATCAGATTGTGTGCATAGGTAGCACCTGCACCACCCCAGTTGCCTGCGTAGCCATGAGCTCCCTTGCTATGACCACCATTGACCAAACTCTGCGAAACAATACACCACTGAACAGTCAGGTTCTTGCCACCATAGACAGAACAGCACTCATCGACCGACCAAGACATAGAGCAATGGTCGAGGATGATGTTATGATGATCCATGGCACCTATAGCATCACCTTCGTGACGAGAGGCACGTCGTGAACCCAAACGGAAACGAACGAAACGGACAATCACATTATCGGCTTGAATCTTGACCGGGTATTCGGCAATACAGATACCATCGCCTGGTGCGGTTTGTCCGGCAATCGTGCAACTATCTTTATTTACAATCAGAGGTTTGTTGAGGAAGATCGTTCCACAAACATCAAATACAATTGTACGAGCGCCACGCTGAATACAAGCATAACGCAAAGAGCCTTCATTGTCGGTATCTTCGAGTGTGGTAACGTGATAAACTTTACCTCCTCGTCCACCATTCGTATAACGGCCAAAACCTTCTGCTCCAGGAAAGGCTGGCACAGGCTCTTCTTCTGTCTGTTGAGCAAATGCTACGCTGGATACAGCCAGCAACGAAAGCATCAATCCAAAAAGTCTTTTCATGTTATATAAATTTTTAATATTTAATTCAAATAAGCATCGATGATACCGATTACAATATCATTCGACAGACATTCAAGTTCCAAACTCTTTACCACCTTGGCAGGATCAAGATTCATCTCGACAAAAGTGGCAGCACCACCATCGGTCGTAATGTTCAGCGCATCGGTACGAGGACGATAGAACTGTCCGGTACGAAGACTCATACGATAGGGTGGCTGTATATCATTTTCGAAACTCTCCAAATAGAATGCCGGCAACCCTTGCGCCAACTCCTGCTCAATCGGCCACCAGTTGGTTGGATTTTCGAGCACAAGTTCCTGGATCGAACCATCGGCATATCGCACACGCAAGAGGCCGTTTTCGATGCGGCTCTGCATGGCATTGGTCGTGCCCACCATCTTGAGATAAAGATGTGAAGCTTGCTTCTTCGGCAATTTGAAAACCAACTTATTCGGAAAGTTCTTCCATTGGCTCGTAAAGGCGGCCTTCAATCCTAAAGCATCGCTGATCCGGAAGGTATCGGTTGGATGACACCACTCTCCAATACCATGATTCGGCATTCGAAGCGAGATACGCTGCTTCTTGTCGCCCTTGTAACTATAGTCTTGCTTGAAGAGATCGGCCACCTTAAGATTATGCTTCTTGGCAATTCCTGCGACAGGTATCATCTGCGAGAAATCGAGTGTGGATGGATCTGTATATGCTGTACTTGCCACATGTCTCTTGGCTCCAGACATTTTCACTCCTGACACCTGTGCCATCAACTTTGCATTCTCCTCGTCGGAATTGATCCAACAGATTCCCTCTTTGTCCGCCAGTTCTCCAGCAAAGGCAGATTTGGCCGGAGCATGAATGACAATACTGTCATATCGGTCGAAGAAATCGCCCTGTCCCATAAAATACCAAACGGCTGTATCGCCACGATAACTGCGAGAAAACTCAAAGTCAGGAGTTGCAAAACGAACCTCCTTGCCCTCCCATGCAGTTGGAAAACCTGGCTTTATCGTCAAAACACCATTCAAGAGGTCTGGCTGCATACCCATCAGACCTTGCACCATGGTACGGCAAGTTATACCAACAGGATCACCAAAGTCTCGGTAACATTCGCCACGAGCGGCATCATAGAAAGAAATCTGTCCGATATTTCCAGGGCAACCGCCCAAATACATTCCATCGCACAACGAAGCTTTGAACAGATTATAAGCCTCATCAGGACGTCCGGCTTCCCAATAGGCCAATGCCATGTGCATCTGTTCGGCCAAAGCGACATTATTGATCGACCAGCCGTATGGTTGCCAATTGGTTGTAGCGAGGGCAGAACCTTCGACATTCAACTTTTCGCTGTCTGTCTTCAGTGGATAATGAGGCAGGAAATTATCTACATATTGTGTGGCACGATAACGCTGCAATGGGGTTCCCACTTCGCTGTCGATGGCATGGTAGATTGTCCATAGAGCGGGATGCTTGTGCTGACGCTTGAGTCCCCAATAGTCTTTACATTCTGCCCAGACGCCCTCATCTTCAAGCCAAAGGTCACGGTCGATGGCAGATTGGATCTTGTTCGCCTCAGCTTCATACTGTTCTGCCAACTTGTCTTCGCCCAATAAACGGGCAATCTTCGATGCTTGTCGATTTGCACGCAGATTGTAGGCAGAACTATGGGTCACGGCACCTCCATCGTAATAAAGACCATCGCTCGCCCAAATACAGCAGTAAGCATCGTATAAGCCATCGTTATCTGGGTCAAAAACACGCTTCTCCCAAGCCAAATGACGAGTTATCGTTGGCCAGAATGCGCGTGCCTCTTCAAGGTCTCCACTCCAGTTCAAATGCCAAAGCAAAGCATCGATGAAGACAAGGTTCATATCATAATGATTCACTTTGGTACGATTGTTCGGGTATCTGCCAATATAACCGGTGGTAAACATCGGATTCCCTAATTTCTCGGTAGCACGAGACTGATTCTTGGCAGGATCAAGCCAGGTAATATTTTTATCGGCATCGACATCCGTCAACTGAGAATTGGCATAACCCGAAAAATGACGGAACTGACGTTCCTGCCAACCCATCACATCGCCTGTATATCCGGCACGCCAACCAGGTAAAGGCATACGCCAGCCAATTGCGCCGTGTTGCCACACTCCACTTGCTTCGTCCCAAATACCATTGGCTGCTGCTGGCAACACATACTCAAGTGGATTGATCAATGGATCTGGAGTTTCGACTGTATAGTCAGCCACCAGAGCAGAAGCAAGACTGATACTCTCGAACAACATCGTCTGCAAATTGCAGATACTGTCTGAGGGTGTACCGATTGCAAGAATTGAAGGCTGATCCAATGGGATATTGCCCAACAGATATTGTACAGCACTTCCATCCGATGCCTTTCCTTCGGCAATCTGCATCTGAATACAAGGGGAGTATTGACCGCGTAACTTACGTTCTCCACGCTTGCTACCCTTGCCATAGGAAAGGTCAAAAGCAGATGCATTCAGGGTGTAGTCATTGCCCTTGCACTTGTCGAAGGTAAAATCAAAACAATCCTTCTTATCAACGCCCATATCACCATTGCGGCTAAATGAAGCGTTACTTGCTGCACCGAAGCGAACCTGCATCTTAGCCCCTCGCTTGACATTCTTGGCTTTGACCTGCCAGATACCGCCTGCAGCAGGCACCTGCAACGCATAGGCAGAGAGATAGACAACAGCCTCCTGATGCGCATTCTGACGCATAGTGGCTGGCAAAACGATCTGATAGTCTCGACTTACACCATCATAGATTGCCTTGATACTGGTGTGCTCTACATCAAAACGGACATTGCCACCCATATAGGGCATATAGAGGCCAAATTCCGGTTCATCGGAAGTCTCCAGGCGTGCAGCTTCGCAACGCCCGTATAACGCGCGCGTAAAACGATGCTTTCCGTCAATGCATACGATACCCTCCTCCTCCGGCCAGTACTGTACCTCGCGTGGAGACAGTATCTTCTGGACAGAAGAGGTTTCGTTGGTTGTAAAAAGCTGCTGCCCCTGGGCCCAAACAGGACTCAGCAGCAAGCTGATTAACGATACACAACCGACGAATCTAAGCATTTTGTATTGAATTAACTATTCTTGATCAAGCTCAAAAACTCCTGACGAGTTTTAATTTCATTGAATGCACCACAAAAGTCAGACGTGGTAGTCATGGCATTCTGCGACTCAACACCACGCATCTGCATACAAAGGTGACGGGCTTCGACAACCACCATCACACCCATTGGATGCAAAGTCTCCTGAATACATTCCTTGATTTGGGTCGTAAGTCGTTCCTGCACCTGCAAACGGCGGGCGAACACTTCAACCACGCGAGGGATCTTTGACAATCCCACAATATATTTGTTTGGAATATAAGCGACATGAACCTTGCCAAAGAATGGCAGCATGTGATGTTCACAAAGGCTATAGAAATCTATGTCCTTTACGATTACCATCTGCTGGTAATCCTCGCGGAACATAGCCGACTTTAATATAGCGGAAGGATCCTGCTGATAACCCTGTGTAAGAAACTGCACAGACTTAGCGACACGCTCAGGTGTCTTGAGCAAGCCCTCTCGCTGTGGATCCTCTCCTATCAACCGGAGCATCTGTTCCACATTGTCAGCCATTGGTTTCAATAGTTCTTCGTTATATTCCATTATTATCCAAAATTACATTATTTCTCATCAACGAGAATTTCAATCTTATCCTCGACTACGAACATCTCACGACCATAAATCGGGAATTTCTTCTTCAAATCGCGCAGAGCTGCCGTAGCCTCCTCTTGCGTACGATAATTACCAACCAGAAGACGCCAATTGGGCGTCTTGAACAGCACGTATGTTTGGAGTTCGGGCAAGTATTCCTTCAACTCCGCCTCGATTTTGAATGCCTCCTCTTTCGAACTGATCTGATTATTGCCAGAGAATGCACGGACACGATATCCTGGCATCACAAGAACCTTTTGGCCCTCTTTGTTGTACTGCATGTGCGATGCAGCATTGTAAATCTTACTGTTACGTCCCAACAGCGACTCCAATCTGGGATCCTGTACCAAAGTCACACGACCACTTGAACGCAGTTCCTTACAAATAGGAGAAACCGCATCGGCCTCGGCAGTGGAGTTATCCACCACCTGAGCCAATGCGGCAATGGGCAAAGCCCAGAACAGGATGAATGCAAAATGCTTCATTCCGTCATTGTATTACTTCCAAGCCTCGATGATTGGCATGAAGGTGTCAACCTTGAGAGCAGCACCACCGATCAAGCCACCGTCGATGTTAGGCATAGCGAAGAGCTCAGGAGCATTGCTACCCTTGCATGAACCACCATAGAGGATAGAGGTATTCTCAGCAACCTCAGCATTATACTTCTTAGCAATAGAAGCGCGGATGAAAGCGTGAACCTCCTCAGCCTGCTCGCTGGTAGCGGTCAAACCAGTACCGATAGCCCAAACTGGCTCGTAAGCGACAACACACTTAGCGAAGTCCTCTGCAGAAAGAGTGTACATAGCCTCCATCTGGCCCTCGATGACAGCCTTGAAGGTACCGTTCTCACGCTCCTCCTTAACCTCACCTACGCAGAAGATTGGAGTCAAACCATTGGCAAGAGCCTGCTGGAGCTTAGCAACAAGGAGCTCGTTGTTCTCGCCATGATACTGACGACGCTCAGAGTGGCCAAGAATAACATACTTAGCACCAGTAGATGCGATCATGTTTGCAGCAACCTCGCCTGTGTAAGCGCCCTTATCGTGAGCAGAGCAATCCTCAGCACCTACACCGATGATTGAACCCTCAACAGCCTTAGCAACGCTAGCTACAGAGATAAATGGAGTGCAGACAACAACGTCGCAATTAACCTTCTTACCAGCCAAAGCCTCCTTAAGGCCCTCAGCCAAAGCAACACCTTCCTGGAGAGTTGTGTTCATCTTCCAGTTACCGGCAACAATTTTCTTTCTCATTTTTTTTGTTATTTTTATGGGTAAATTTTATAATTTCCATCGGCAAATATAGCATTAATGGAGCAATTAGCCAAACAAACATCCAAAAAACGCGCTTTTTGCGGTCGATTGGCCGAATTTGTCCCATGGTCTGCTCACTTAACTTTGCAGATGTAAGGAGCGGCACATCGACACCCGAAAGGTGCGATTTCCATAGTATTACACCATTATGCAATAGCATAAAACCGGGATTGCTACGAATCATAGTTTCGATTACCTGCTGATCGGCGAAAAGCAACGGATATTCCGAACCGGTACTAAACTTCCAATGTTCGATCGATGCCTCATTATTCCAAGTCAGGCAATAAAAAGGATAATCCCGCTCCAAAGCATATTCATACAGATTCTCGATTCGATCGATATCATGCTGATCCGCTTTGGCCAAATCAGGAGACAGCAAGAGCATAACATAACCCTCGTAGCCGACAATCTCTTGTGTGACATCGTTTCCGTCGGGATCAAAGATGACCAGATTGCTGATCTCCGCATGCGAACCTAGTAAAGGTTTAGTCGAAGGGGAATGGCGAGTAATGGTTTCGACAAACTCCCAACCCGAATCTTCGTCGGGAAGGCTTTCGAGGGCAAACTCCTTACGCACACCCTCTTTCTCATACACAATAACATATTCATCAGGCTCACTATTTACAGACTTCTGTGCATCCAAAGAGACACCCGGACGATAAGGTCTGAAATCAATATATGGAAGCGCCATGATACCTTGCCACAACAAGAAAATCACCCCCACCAACTGAACATAGTAATAGAAAGTATGGAATGTGCGTGATAGCATAGGCTGCTGGAATCGTCGTTTAACACGCAACCAGACGACGAGCAGCAAGAGTATGATGTTCTTCCAAAAGGTCTGCCAATTGGTCAATACCAACGCATCGCCGAAACAACCACAATCATCCACTGGATTGGACAAAGCCAAATAGAGCGAAAGTGGAGTCATTACGCCCATAAAAGCAATCAGCAACGTCGCACAGACAATGCGTCGATAACCGATGAAGACATAGAGACCTAACGAGAATTCGAACAACGCCTGCAAACAAGCCAATACGATTGAGAAACCGGCCAGTTCCGACATGCCGAAATGCTGCAGATACTCACCAATCTTCAAAGAAGTACCCACAGGATCAATGGCCTTGACCAAGCCACTCACCAGGAATGTCAAGCCCACCAGCCATTGGCAAACAATCGTTATGATTTTAGTTGCTCTATAGTTCACTCGCAAACTAATTTGATGAGAGCGAAAAGCGAATAGTTGACCATATCAAGATAATTGGCATCAATGCCCTCGCTAATCAGCGTCTTGCCCTGATGGTCTTCTATCTGCTTGGTGCGCTGAATCTTCATTAAGATGAGATCCACATAGCTCGACACCCGCATCATACGCCAGGCTTCATCATAGTCATGATTTTTGGCAGTCAACAGATCCAATGCGGCTTTCAATTGTTCATCGTACAATGCCACAACCTTTTCGGCATCCAAATCCGGCTCTTCGGCATAACCGAGCTTCAACTGAATCACTCCCATCAGGCCATAGTTGACGATACCGATAAATTCAGGAACGATGCCTTCACCCACCAGCGACTCCCCCTTCACCTGCAGAGAACGGATGCGATTCGCCTTGATATATATCTGATCGGTGATAGATTGAGGACGCATAATACGCCACGAGGCACCATAATCGAAAGTCTTTTTACTGAACACGTCGCGACAAAGTTTTGTCACCTCTTTCAATTCTTCTTCTGTATTCATAATCTTAACAAATTCATTCTTCACTTCCTCGGATTGCTAGTATTGGGAACTACGTCCGAGAGTGCAATTATTCACTTCTTCTGGTTGAGAATCTGCATAGCACGATTCTGCGCTCTTCGGATCGAAGCAGGATCCGACGCATCGATTTTGAAGTAGGTAGGATCGGGCAAATAGAGAGGCAGACCTACAGGCACATTGTTAGGATCACCAAGCTGGAAAGCGTTCACGTCGTAGATATAAGCCCAGAAAGCCTTATCTCCATAATGGCGCAACGCCACAAGCGTCAGACGTCCACCTTCGCCCAACTGATCCATCTTGGGTTGACCGTTCTCGAGCAATAGCATATCGTTGGTGGGCTTGCCACCCGTAGGCTTTGATGCTGGTTTCGGAGCAGGTGCTGCAGGCTTTGGTTCTGGCACCTTGGCAACAGGTAAAGTTTCCTGTGGTTTCGAAGGTTCTTGGTCGATGGAAGGTGTTTCTTGTTCAGCAGAAGACACACTCTCCTCTTCGGCCTCCACTTCATCTTCACTACCTCGCTGTATCTTGTATTCCTCGCTCTGTACCGCAGCAACTTGAGGTTCCTCTTTCTTCGATGGAAGCAAAAGCCAGACGACAAGCAGCAACAAAAGCGCTACACCTGCCACCCCTCCATACAACCAAGATTTGGGCAAAGACTTCAATTGGTCAATCCAAGGCTGTAAGCGATCCATCAACGTAGGCTCCGAACAAGGTTCTTGCTCAATAGCAGAAACAGGCACTGCAATTGTCTCCGGCTGTAATTCCGGCTCCACTTGCGATTCTGGTTCTACGTTTATTTCTGGTTCCGGCTCAGATAAAGTTACAGCAACAGGCTCAACATCCTGTTCTGGCTCAGGAACTGGTTCATGTTCGGCTTCAAGAACTTCTTCTGTGGCTGTTTCTACTTCCGGTTCAGGGGCAGAATCAACGACATCTTCCTGAACAGAAGTCTCAACTCTCTTTGCCTCAACCGCGAGCGTCATTGGCTCAAAGCATGCAAAAGGCGCATTGACCAACGCTCGCATCTTTTCGTCCACCTGCAGGGACATACGTCGTCCCTGCTGACTCTCCACCCACGAGAATACGCCAAGTCCCTGAATCTCGACAGGATCGTTAGCATCAAGTCGTTCCAAAATCAGTTTACAAACCACATGCATGAAGAACTCCGCATCGCCCTCGGTAGCCTTAGCATAACGAGCCAGATGGAAAGCGAATTGCGTAGCATTCAGTTCCTTGACCGACTGTGAAGCAGGCTCCTGCTGCGACAATCGATAAGAAATACGTGGCGGATACATGGTTTGAAGACCAGATTCTGGATCTTCAGCTACATATTCCGGATGCTTAGTAGCAATGAAATGGCCAATACCTTCCCATTCCACAGCGATTTGCTCTGTGGCCTGTTCTGCCATCAATTTAATCGCAGATTGCATTAATGCAGAACAGACTTGTCGATCCAATGCACAGCGATGCTGTACCTCGGTTAAGAAATCCTTGTGTGTCACGATAGTTTAGTTTATTTGGCGCAAAAATAGCAATAAAAATTTAATTCTCGCCCCTTTTTACATTAAAAAATAAAAAAGTCTTGACTTTTCCTTGTGATTTGGCATTTTTTGCCTATATTTGCAGCCCAAAATAAAAGAATAAGATGAACAGTAACTACACAGAACACGTCCGACAAGTCATGGTATTCGTCAAGAACGAGGCCATCCGACTCCACAGCCGATCCATCAGGCCCGAGCATTTCATGCTTGGCATTTTGCTCGATGGACAAGGAAAAGCCATCGAGGCTTTACGTCGTCAGGGAGTCGATCTCGATGCTCTGCGTGCCCATATCGAAGAGACGGTCATCAGCAACAACGAGGCCGCCAATACTAACGAAAACTCGATCGACAACGATGACAACAGCCAAAACGCCATGTCACGCCAAGGTGACCGAGCGCTCAAACTTTCTCAGCTCGAAGCTCGTATGCTTCACCAAAATGACGTAGATACCGAGCACATTGTCCTAGCCATGCTCAAAGACAATACGAGTCAAGTCAGCCAACTGATGCAACAATACAACGTCGATTACAAATCCTTCCACGACACTCTGCTTCGTCTTGACCACATCATCAACGATGATAATTATACACCTGACGAAGAGAACGATGAAGAGGATGATGAAATGAGTAGTGCCTACACTCCTGCCAGCAACAACCGACAGGGTAGCATGACTGCATCCAAGACACAACAGGGCGAAAGTGATACCCCCACCTTGGATCGATTTGGGTTTGACGTTACCCAAGCAGCTCGCGAAGGCAAACTCGATCCTGTCGTTGGCAGGGAAATGGAGATTGAACGACTTGCACAAATTCTCTCCCGTCGCAAGAAGAACAATCCTATCCTTCTAGGCGAACCGGGGGTTGGAAAGACTGCTATCGTCGAAGGGTTGGCACAGCGCATCATCGAAAAGAAAGTCAGTTTCCTGCTTAAAAACAAACGAATCGTCTCGCTCGACATGGCAGGACTTGTGGCTGGAACCAAATATCGCGGACAGTTCGAGGAACGTCTCAAGGGAATCATGCACGAAGTATGTGGCAATCCAGACATTATCCTCTATATCGACGAGATTCACACCATGGTTGGTGCAGGCAATGCTCAAGGCTCGATGGATGCAGCCAATATGCTCAAGCCAGCCCTAAGCCGTGGTGAAATGCAATGTATCGGCAGCACCACTATCGCCGAGTTTCGCAAGAGCATCGAGAAAGACGGTGCACTCGAACGCCGATTCCAAAAGGTAATTGTCGAGCCGACCGATGCAACCGATACGTTGACGATTCTGCACAACATTCGAGACCGTTACGAAGAGCATCATTGTGTCCGATTCTCCGACAAGGCCCTCCAAGCCTGCGTCACATTGAGTGATCGTTATATCACCGACCGTAACTTTCCGGACAAAGCGATCGATGTGCTGGACGAAGCCGGGTCGCGTATGCATCTCTTCTCGGCACATGTTCCCGACAGTTTCGAACAACTCGAACAGGAACTGGAAGATATCCGCAACAAGAAGGATGAGGCAATCTTGTCTCAACAATACGAAATGGCAGCCACCTATCGTGACCAGGAGCGTCAACTCGATGAAAAGATAAAGGCAGAAAAGGAGAAAGTCGAAAAGCGAGACCGTTCAGATGCACCTTTGGTCGATGAAGAGAAGATTGCAGAAGTGGTTGCCCAGATGACAGGTATTCCTGTACAGAAAGTAGCCAGTACCGAGGGCCAGAAACTCGTTCACTTGAAGGAGATCCTCCAAGAACGGGTTATTGGCCAGAACGATGCCATCCTGAAGGTTGTCAAAGCCATTCAACGCAATCGCATCGGCCTCAAAGATCCGAAACGCCCCATCGGCACCTTCCTCTTCCTGGGACCTACAGGTGTGGGCAAGACCTATCTGGCCAAGAAGATTGCAGACGAATTGTTTGCGACACCCGACAGTCTTATCCGTATCGACATGTCGGAGTTCATGGAAAAGTATAGCACTTCGCGCCTGATTGGCGCTGCTCCAGGTTATGTTGGATACGAAGAGGGTGGTCAGCTTACCGAAAGAGTACGCCGTCATCCATATTCGGTGATTTTGTTCGACGAAATAGAAAAGGCCGATCATGAGGTATTCAATCTCCTGCTCCAGCTCTTCGACGAAGGACACCTGACCGACTCAACCGGACGCAAAGTTGATTTCAAAAACTGCATCATCATCCTGACCAGCAATGTAGGCAGTCGTCAGTTAGGAGATTTCGGTACAGGTATCGGATTTCAGGATTTCAACGACAAAGAGCGACAAGCAGCCAACGAAGCTGTTATCCGCAAGGAGTTGAAGAAGACATTCTCGCCCGAATTTCTCAATCGTATCGACGATATCATCACGTTCCGACAACTTGCGCACGACGATATCCGTCATATTGTAGAGGTTGAACTGAAACCTGTCATGGATCGAATTTCCGCACAAGGTTACGACGTCGAGATTACCGAAGCAATGAAGGATTTCCTTGCCAACAAGGGATATGATCCGAAATTTGGAGCCCGTCCTTTGCGTCGCGCCATTCAGGAGTATATCGAAGATGCTTTGTGCGAGAAGATTTTGAGTGGTTACGGCAACGATGCCCCCGCTGAAGACGGCAGCAACGAGAGCTTGGAGCCAAACGAAAAAAGGCACATCGTTCTTGATGCACCCACTTGTTAATCGATACCCCTGAATTTATTAATAAAAGGAAATCGCCCAACCATAATGGTCGGGCGACTTTTTTATTTCTTAACTGGAATATCTTCGATACGCTGCTGATGACGACCACCAGCAAACTCAGTTGCGAAGAATTCATCAAGACACTTACGACAAGTCTCCTCGTCAATAAAACGTCCTGGGAAGACAATCACATTCGCATTATTATGCTCGCGGATAAGATGGGCGATCTCTGGTTGCCAAACCAAGCCGGCACGAATACTCTGATGCTTGTTCAAAGTCATAGAAATGCCCTCACCGGAACCACACATGGCGATACCCGGATAAACTTCTCCCTTCTCGATACCCTCGGCCAAAGCATGACCATAGGTAGCATAATTACACGACTCTTCGGTCAAAGTACCATAGTCCTTCCAAGTCAGGCCTTTCTCGTCCAGATACTTCTTGACAAACTGCTTCAACGGAAAAGCAGCATGGTCACTTGCCAATCCAATAACTTTTGTTTCCATATTGCTTGGCTTATTACTTCTGGATAATCAGGAATGGAGAAGCACTCCAGAACTTAACGATATCAGAGATTTCGAGCAGAGTAGTACCATCGCTCTGTGGCTTCAATGTGTAGGAACCAGCAGGCTTCTCGGTAAGCAGCTTAGCGCTCTTGCTTGGAATGACAATCGTGGTCAACTCACGCATATCTGCCTTAGTGAACTTGCTTGCATCCATGTTATCATAGTCCGCACGCTTCTTGAATACACCTTCAATGAGGCCCTTAGCCTTGAGGTTCTTCTTGGTATCGATGATATAATAAACAGTATTCAATTCAATCTCCTGCTTATTGGCTACCTCCTGTATCTGGTTGCGTTCAACCTCTACCTGCTGCTTGGCAATAGTCATATCGTTCAAGCGGTTCTTGAGGTCATCGATGCTGGCCTTGCTATCCTGAAGCTGAGCCTGGAGTTCAGCAATCTGGGCATCCTTCTCTGCAATCTGAGCAGTCAACTTATCAATCATCTCCTGAAGACTGCGGCTATGACTACGGCTACCAGCGAGTTTCTTCTTCATCTCCTCCAGATCCTGACGCTGCTTGGCCATGTGGTCACGGAATGTCTGCATACGAGTCAGGACTGCATTCTTGTCCTTCAAATCATTACCCTCATCGTCAACGAAGATAAGACCTTCGTCAATTGCCATCTCCGACATAGCGCTATTCACCGAGCTGATAACCTCCGACATCAGGCTGTTAGCATCATTGATCGAATCCAGCTGAGCCTTCAATGCATCATACTGTTCCTGTGGAACTTTAGGTGTGCAAGATGCGAGTAATGCGATGCAACTTGCCATCATTAAAAACTTCTTCATTTTACTTCAAAAATTAAATGGTTATTTATTATTGTGAATTTGTTGTTTCCGTTTCCTACTGGTCTTCCCATCAAATCGAAGCGAGCTGAATTCTTCTTCGGGACACGATCCTGAATTGTCTCGATAGCGCTTACCGTGGCTTTATATACCAATTCCTCGCTCCATTCCGATTTACCATATTCGCCTAAGGCTCGAATCTGGAAAGTATAATCCATATCCTCATCAAAATCGATGAATTGATACGTTGTGCCCTGGCTGATCTTTTCAATCGTTTCGGTTTTCGTGTTATCACCTGTAGTAATTATCATAGGACCCACATACATTCGCTTCTGTGGAGCAATCGAGATATAATACTTGCCACTTGTCACCTCAAACGAAATCTCCTGAGCCACACCCGTCGCCGTAACTGTTTGGGAAGCGATGGTAGTCAAAGATTCGTCCGACAACGCAATCGTCACAGACTTGCTATCCGAGCCAAAACCTGTCAACACCACATTTACATTAACACGCCCCTGAGTTTCCAATAGTGGCGTGCGCAAAGCACCCATAGATTTCGACGTACCCAATTTAGCTCCATATTTGCCTTGATAGACGCGCAGACCTGTCCAACCGGGTTGACTGGTATAATCATCCAGTTTCGATGCCACATCACTTGACGCGTCAACATTGACAATAAAATTGTCCATAGACTCCGAAAGCAGTACATCTCGTCGTTCAAGAGGCACACTCGACACAATCTTCACCTCGTACAATTTAGCACCTTCAACTTCGTTCCAATCCAAAGCCACGCCTCGATCCGACATAGAAAGGTTCAGCGAGGGGACATTCAATCGGACACCACCCTTGAAGTAGAAGCCGATCTTTCCGTCGGTTTCGGTAATTTTTTCAATCTCGGCATTCAGGAACCTTGTGCCATCAGTATTCTTATTGTAGGTCTTGGCAGCCGGAGTGGACGTATTAGTCAAAGCAGTATTGCCCGACGTACCTGGCCACAACTGACCTCGTAACTGAGCGTCCGAAGCAGAATAGACACCCTTCCCATCGCCGTAGCTTGCCTTCTCGCCATAGGTATTATTGGCAGGCACATAAACCATGCGCGGATGTGAGGGAGTCGTATTCACTTCGTTGCTATTCCATGACATCTCATCATAATCGACATGCGTGATCAGCATACCATGAGCCTTCATAGGATAGGAAAACCACTTCTTGTTCTGACGATTCTCGAGAATATAGGCCTCATAATGCTCTTTCTCATTATATATAATATAGGCACATGCCGAATCCGAAAGACTGGGCATATTCTCAACAATGCAAGGATCCGTAAGGACGTTGAACTCCAACCAACCTCCTATCCAGCGCTCGTAGGCAGACATTCCAGAAGGGACCTCACCCAATCCATTGGGACCGCCATAAGAACCACCATCCATCAAATCCCACGCGCCCATCGAAGGACAGTAGTTATAGTTCGAATCATAGAAGTCTGGGAAACCCAGGCAATGCGAAAACTCATGGCAGGCCACCCCAATACCATTGGGGGTTTTACCCGAAGTATAAGCAAGTTCTGCGCTACAGGCGTAGGTATCGATTATCACACCGTCCTGATGCAACGGACCGACAGACGCGCCATAATACTGAGCTGCATACAACGAATACTCATGAGGCCAAATGGTATTTGGATCCTGATCGCTGGTATAATTTTCTCCATAACCGGCATAAACCACATAAACCTGATCCACATAACCATCGCCACTCCAGTCGTAATTCTTGAAATCTACCTGATCATCGACCAACTTACAAGCTTCGCTGATCATCTCTTCTGGACGTTTGTCGTGACCACCAGCGTCGTTGGCGCCATAATAGGCATACGTATTCTTGACTGTTACTGGGCCGACCACATCAAAGTCGATCTTCAATTTGCCATAACTCTGATCGAAGAAGTAATCGCGAACCGAGCCGACGTGATTATTATTACTGTAACCCTCCTGGTTGAACATGTTGTAAAATTCCTCCCGAGAGTTGACCAACTTCTTGTCCTTGAAATTTACCAGAATCACCAAACCTCGCTTATTGCCCTCATACGGACAACGCACACCCACATCGTGAAGTGGCAAAGCCTGCAAGCCTCGGCGAGCCGAAGCCATACGCATCTGGTTGATCTGTTGTCTTTTTTGCTTTGCACAACTCATCTGTGCATCAAGTGTGGTTGCATCAACGCTACGATACCATCCGGTTTCATCATCGCGCTTCACGACGATTCCATCTTCGGTCATAAGACCATGGAAAAATTCGTCACCAAAAGACTTGACAACCAGTTCTGTTCCGTCTGGTTGTGTTACCTTAAAAATGGATGGTCGTGCTGGTACTGCCCATAACGACAGTACCACCACGAACATATATATTCCTAAAAGGATTCTTTTCATTTCCAACAATTGCCTTCAGCCTCCAACCCTTGGGCCTTTGGCCTCAGAATCTTACTTCTTCAGCAACTTCTTAACCTGATTGTAAACATTCTCACCAGTGAAGCCGAGCTTCTCGTCCAATACCTTGTAAGGAGCAGAGAAACCGAAGCTTGAGAGACCCCAAACCTCACCATCAGCACCTACAAGACCCTCGAGGGTTACAGGCAGACCTGCAGTCATACCGAACTTAGGCTTGCCGGCAGGAAGAATCTGGTTCTGATAAGCCTTGCTCTGACGACGGAAGAGGCCCTCTGAAGGAACACTAACGATACGGCACTTGATGCCTTCAGCACGCAACAGCTCTGCACCAGCTACAAGAGTAGCAACCTCAGAACCAGAAGCGAGGAGGATTACGTCATACTGCTCGTCTGAGCCAGCTACGATGTAAGCACCCTTCTCTGCCTGGCTGTAATCGGTACCTGCAGGGAGAGTCTTGATGTTCTGACGAGAGAAGATCAAGCCGGTTGGACCATATACATTCTCCATAGCCATCTTCCAAGCCTGAGTTGTCTCGTCCGAATCTGCTGGACGGAGCACCAGCATAGAGTTGCGGCCCTTGTGGGTCTTGAGCTTCTCCATCAAGCGGATCTGTGCCTCATGCTCAACTGGCTCATGAGTAGGTCCATCCTCACCAACGCGGAATGCGTCGTGTGTCCAGATGAACTTGACTGGGAGCTCCATAAGAGCAGCCATACGAACAACAGGAAGCATATACTGGCTGAATACGAAGAAGGTACCACAAGCTGGGATAACACCACCGTGGAGAGCCATACCTACGCAGCAGCAAGCCATAGTAAACTCAGCAACACCTGCCTGGAAGAATGCACCTGTGAAGTCACCCTTCTGCAAGTCGTGAGTAAACTTCAAGAAACCGTCGGTCTTATCTGAGTTCGAAAGGTCGGCCGAAGCACAGATCATGTTAGGCACCTGCTGAGCGAGTTGTGAAAGAACTGCAGCTGAAGCCGAACGTGTAGCATCATCAGCCTTCTGCTGAACCTTGCTCCAATCAATCTGAGGAGCCTTGCCGCTGAACCAGTCACGCATCAACTTAGCCTTCTCTGGGTTAGCTGCCTCCCACTCTGCCTTCTTGGCATACTTAGCGTCCATAATCTTGCGGAGTTCGGCACGACGCTGAGCGTAGAGTTTCTTAACCTCTGGGAAGATCTGGAATGGATCGGTTGGATCGCCACCCAGATTCTTGATTGTGTTCACGAATGCATCGCCACCGAGAGGAGCACCATGGGTCTTGCAGTTACGCTCGTACGAAGAACCATCGGCCTTCAAAGCGCCCTTACCCATGATACACTTACCGATGATGAGAGTTGGCTGACCCTTGGTAGCCTTGGCAATGTTCAAAGCACCACGAATCTGCTCTACGTCGTTACCGTTGATCTCAAGGACATTCCAACCCCAAGCGCGATACTTGGCGGCAGTGTTCTCGGTAGTAACGACCTTACACTCGGTAGAGAGCTGGATATCGTTGGAATCATAGAACATGATGAGGTTGTCCAAACCGAGGGTACCTGCAATACGACCTGCGCCCTGGCTTACCTCCTCCTGGATACCACCATCCGAGATGTAGGTATAGATTTTCTGACCCATTACCTCCTCACCCAAACGGGCAGCGAGGAACTTAGCTGCAATAGCAGCACCAACAGCATAAGCGTGACCCTGACCAAGAGGACCAGATGTATTCTCAATACCACGCTTTACATCCAATTCTGGGTGACCGGTCACAGGGCTACCCCACTGGCGGAGTGTCTGCAACTCGTCGGTAGTGAACTTACCAGCCAGACAAAGCTGTGCATAGAGCATTGGAGCCATGTGACCTGGATCAAGGAAGAAACGGTCGCGACCCTCAAAGTTCATGTTCTTTGGATCATACTCAAGGTACTCTGAGAACAATACGTTAATGAAATCGGCACCACCCATGGCGCCACCAGGATGACCGCTCTTAGCCTTCTCTACGGCTGCGGCTGCAAGGATACGGATATTGTCCGCTGCCTTGTTCATCAATTCTACTGAATTCATAACTCTCGAATTATATTAGGTTTGTTATTTTGTGCAGCTAAGCTGCGATTAATATCAATTTTCTAACTCTCTTCCCATTAATTGGGCAGATCAAAGTGGACTTTTAATACAGAACGATAACAAATGGTCCTTTTCGTCCCACAATCGTACCTTGTTTCTCTTGTGGAACCTCCAGTCGCTCCAGCTTGACCTGCAGTGCTTCGTAATCCTCTTCGTCGCAAAGCAGCAAAGTGTTCTGCAGGCCACCTTGAGCAATCAGTTCAGGTGTTGCCTCAAGTGGATCCTCATGCAGATAGACGTCCATGTTCGACATACTCTGCAGACGATAGGTATAGAAACCTTCGGTCTTCAAGTCTCGGGCAATACTGTTGGCCTTCCAGCACAAATGACCATAGCAACCCAGATGACCATTGTACTTCGATACGAAGCAGCCGGCCAGGAAAATACCGATCAGAATGAATCTGCACACCCACAAGATTCGCCATTGCCAAACCAAAGGCCATTTCCATTGGCCCATCTGCATCACTCCGACATAGATCAAGAAGGGCAGTACGGGCAACAGACGCACATCAATCTTGCCCGGTATGCAGCTTAACAGGACCAACGTACTCAAGAAGGTCATGGCAAAGAAGTTCTGCAACGGCGTAGTGAGACTCCATCTTCTCAGGAAGTTGGAAGAAGACTCTTCCTTCATCCCTTTCTCCTTCTGCATGTGATGCCGCTTCCACATAGCAGCCACCAGCATCACCATGCAAAGAGGTCCCCACGGTACTGTATCCCACCACACGGAGCCCAAGTAGTAGAACCAAGGTTTGGCATGCACCTGAAGACTATCGAGCAATGGCTTGTAAACGAATGTGTCCGGTATGTGGGCAAAGTATTCCATGCCACCCTCTACCCAGGCGCCTCCCAACCAAAGTCCAACGCCAACCAACAGGATCAACCACGTACGCCATCCCCAAACACGAATCCAGCTCTTGGCTCGACCACTGGTCAATAGATAAAGTGTCGTGGTCAGGAAGGCGATTACAGGCCCCCACAGACCTTTGGTCAGGAACGACAGCAACACAAACAAACCAAAACGGAACTGATATCGAACCGTACCACGTTCGCGGGGCTTGACGCCACTCTCTTCGTTGGCTCCCAGAGGTTCATAAAGTATCTGCCAGAAGTTATAGAGCGACAGTACAATCCAGAGGGTATTGAGCATATCCATGCGGACATAGAAACTCATGAAGAAGAACATACCCGTGGTAAATAGCATCCATTGGGCAATATCTCTACTCTGACTACCGTCTATCAGTCGCAATCCTCCCATTTCGTAGCGCCACACCCAGCGATGCATCACATGCACTATGCACAGAGCTGGCAATAACGAGAAGATACAAAGCTCGACCATATACCAATGCCTGAAGATTACTTTCGATGCCATGAGCAACCAGAAGTACAACGGCGGGAATTCCGTATAGGGCTGCCCCTGCAGAGTCATGGCGACCCAATGGTGTTCCTTCAGGGCTTCGAGTGCAACAGCTATGTACTTCAGCTCATTGTTGGGCGTAAAGTCACGAAGAAGCAATACTGGTATCAGCGCCAGTATAAATGGATAGTATTGATTCCAAAACTTCTTAACTTCTTGCACTATAATTACGATTTATCGATTAACGATTGACGATTTATCGATTGACGATTTATCGAAGACCTACTTCACTTTCACCCTCACTTTGTCGATACGTCTGCGATCCATAGCGACAATCGTGAATTCGATAGACTTGAACCTTAGATGTTCGTTTACACGAGGGAAGTTCTGCTTGATTTCCAGAATCAGACCGCCCAGACTTTCACAGTTATCTGCTTTATCGCCCAGCGACTCCAGATCGATCTTGATTACACGACAGAAGTCGTTCAACGAGGTCCTTGCTTCGAAGATCCATTCATCGTTAGCCACCTTCTGCCAGGTTTGGTCATCTTCGTCATATTCATCGTGGATTTCGCCCACTATCTCCTCGAGCACATCTTCCATCGTGATCAGGCCCGAAGTACCACCGAACTCATCCACCACGATTGCCATGTGGCGACGTTTGCTCTTGAAGTCATCCAACAGGTCATCGATCATCTTATTCTCGGGCACAAAAAAGGCCTCACGGATCAAGTCGCTCCAGCGGAACGAAGCTGGCTGATTCAGATAGGGGAGCAAATCTTTGATGTAGAGAATGCCCTTGATGTTATCCTCCGTCCCCTCGAAGACCGGTACGCGACTGTATTTCTGATCCACCACCAGTTTCAATACCTCGTCGAAGGGTTCTTCGATCGAGAGGGAAACCATCTCGCTGCGGCTCGTCATCGCATCCTTTACCGTTTTGTCGGCAAACTCAATAATGCCCTCCAGCATCTTCTTCTCCTCCTTGTTGCGAGCTACCTGAGGTGTCAGCTTCAAAGCATCGCTCAAGTCTTCAACAGTTACCTCCTCGCCCACACGTTCGGAGAGTCGGCGATTGATGATCCCGGTACTGCCCACAAGCATCGTCACACAAGGTCCGAATCCGGATACCATGGCTTGCATCAGTCGGGCAGTCATACGGGCAAATCCGAGGGTTCGATGCGTGGCATAAACCTTAGGCAAGACCTCGCCGAAGAGCAGGAGCAGAAAAGTCAGCACGACGGTTTCGATCAAGAAGACCATCAGCACACTTGTCCGATTGTGGTCGATAGCACCATTCATGAAGAGGGTAAAGAGCATGATGATAGCCACATTCACCAGATTATTGCCAATCAGGATAGCAGCCATCAGTCGCTCACTCCTTTCCAGCAGTCGTTCGATGATTCCATCCACCGGATTCTCTTCGCTGTCCAGATTTTCCTTATCGCGAGGCGACAACGAGAAGAAAGCCACCTCGCTGCCCGATATGATGGCAGAAGCGAACAGCAAAAGTACTGCTACACTCAATGCCACCCAAGCACTCAAGGTTGGCCAAGTAAAACTTATTTCACAGTTCATTTTTCACTTATCTTCCGTTCGCGGGTTGTGAATCGCGTCAACAGGATTCGTTGAAGCATATTGGCAGTCACGCCATGCAACACGTGATTATTCACCACCACCATCATCTGGCCAGTTTCTTCACTCACCACGATAATCATGGCATCGCGCTGTTCCGACAAACCGATTCCGGCACGATGTCGCAAACCATATTCCTTTGGGATAGCCATGTCGTGCGAAACCGGAAGAATGCAGGCAGCAGCCTGAATACGTCCATTCTTGATGATCATCGCACCATCATGCAATGGCGAGTTCTTGAAGAAGATCTGTTCAACCATTCGCGATGACAATTTGGCATCTACGATCTCTCCTGTTTCCGCATAGGCCTGCAAGCTGTTGTGACCTTCGATGCAGATCAGCGCACCCACCTTCTTTTTGCTCATATCCCAACACGCCATCACCAACGAGTCAATCCATTCGCGCGTCATCTCCTCGCCTGGGTTTTCACCAAAGATACGCATCAGCGAGGTCCAACGGCGACGGCTCCCCACCTCCATAAGCACTCGACGGATATCACTCTGAAACAGGATGACAAGACCGATTAAACCGACGCTGATCAACGAGTCGAAAATCGATCCCAACAGTTTCATCTGGAACACCTGGCTTACCAGCAACCAAACAATAAAAACGGCCAATACCCCCTGAAAGAGCACCAAGGTACCGCTCTTCTTGCTGCTTCGATACAAATAGAACATACCCCATGCCACGATGAGGATGTCTAATACATCTTTGAAGCCAATATCCCACATTTTTATTGTTTTTTAATCGTGCGCAAATATACGCATTATTATCTTATCGTGCAAATTTTTCGTCACAAAAGTGAAAAAATCCGGCTCTTTTGACCATCCTATCGAATAATTTCATATCTTTGCATCCACAATCAAAACTTAATTTCCCCATGCGAATCACCAAACACATCGTTTTTGTAACACTATTTTTGAGTTCTATTCTCTCTGTTTGTGCCGACAATTCCTCATTCGACACACAGTCACCTTTCGGTTACGCAACTTGCACAAGTCGCACCGATGCTGGCAACGTCACCAACATTACGGGCGGTGGAGCCTACACCTATGCCGAAGCACTGGCTCTCAAAGAGGCAGGCACCAAGAAGGTCACCATCCTCACTTCGACCGGGACCAACCAAGCATCTGCCATCAGTACTGCCATCAGCAACAACGACATCATCATTTTTGATGGTTCCAACGGAGACTTCATCCTCAAGAATTACGTCGAAATCAAGAGCAAATACAACAAAACATTGTTAGGTATCAATGGCGCGCGACTCTGCACCGAATGGCATGCCTCTGCCGAAGACATCGCTGCCCTCAATGCAGCAGGTGTCAAGGGCATGAGCACTTCAAGCGGTACGGGTGGAACCCTCACCAATGGCACAAAAGTCAGCGAACAGGCAGAGTTCAACACCCGTCAGATCATGATCGATCGCTACAACGACAAGACCGAATGGTGGCGTAAATCTGGCATCTTCTACATCTCTGGCTGCAAGAATCTCATCATGCGCAACATCACTTTCTGTGGTCCTGGTGCAATGGATCTGGGAGGTGCAGATCTGGTCAGCATCATCAGCAGCACAAATCATGTCTGGGTCGATCATTGCGACTTCATGGATGGTCAGGACGGCAACATGGACATCACCCAGCAATCTGACTTTGTGACTGTCAGTTGGTGTACTTTCAGCTATACAGAACGTTCCTACATGCACCAGAACACCAACCTTTGTGGCAGCAGCGACAGCAATACAGACGACGATTCCAAGCTCAACATAACCTGGGCTTACAACCAATGGGGCAAAGGCTGTAACGCCCGTATGCCAATGGCCCGTTTTGGTCGTTTCCACATGCTCAACAATTACTTCAACTGCGCAGGCAATGGCTCGGCTTGCATCAATCCACGCATCAATTCGGAGTTCCTCATCGAGGGCAATTACTTCGATGCTGGCGTCACTAAGGTCTATTCGGCATCAAGCGCTACCAAGGTAATTTGGCGCACCAACAATTATGTCGGCAACTCGAGCGCCAGATCACAATATAGTGCTGTCACCGACGATAAGACAGCAGCCAACACGCTCATCGCTTACCCTTATCCTACCGACATGAAGGCAAGTCAGGTTCCTGCTGAAGTCGGCAAGTATGCGGGCGCAACACTCCAGTTCAGTACATCCGACATCACATCAATAAATATGCACGCACGCGAAGATCAGACATTTGACCTCTCTGGTCGTCTGCTTCCAGCCTCTTGCAATGGTTTCCAGATCCGCAACGGCAAGGTCTGCATCAAGAAGTAATTAACCATTCCCCTCTTACCAAGGGAAATTTTCCGGATCATTGAGGACATTCGATCTGCTATTCTGATTCAATCCATTGATGGCAATCATATCCTCTTCCGTAAGAGAGAACTGAAGTATTTCCAAATTCTCAGCAAAATGGTATGTGTGCATTAAAGTCAAAATGAACATGAAGAAAATTCTCCTCCCCCTCATGGCTCTCTCGGCTTTGATTAGCTGTAGCGAGAAACATCCGTCGGAACCGCTGACCATCGAAATACAAGATTCTCTGAAGTTCGGATGTGACTACCACAACCCGTTGCTCGACCATCTCTATACCGCCGACCCTACGGCGGTGGAACACGAAGGACGGCTCTATGTGTATGGTACCAACGACCAGCAGCAATGTGACGAGGTGCATCCCGATAGCGCCAACACCTACGAACACATCAATTCGCTGGCCATGATGTCCACACGCGATATGGTTAACTGGACCTACCACGGCCTGATCTACACCAAACAGCTGGCACCCTGGATCATCGCCTCGTGGGCTCCCAGCATCTGCTCGCGAGTGGAAGAAGATGGCTTGACTCACTTCTACCTCTATTTCTCCAATAGTGGCTATGGCACGGGCGTATTGACCTCGACCTCTCCCGTCGGCCCTTGGACAAGCCCATTGGACAGCAGCATCGTCGATGCAAAGACCCCTGGGTTGGGTGACTGTACCGTACCCTTTGATCCGGGAGTGGTTATCGACGACGAGGGCAACGGCTGGCTGGCTTTTGGTGCAGGCAAGGCCAGATTGGCACGATTGGGCAAAGACATGCTTTCATTCGATAGTCCTTTTGTCGTGCTGCCTGCCCCCTATCATTTTGAGGCCAATGAACTGAACTATCTCGGCGGAAAGCTTGTCTATACCTACAACCTCGACTGGACCAACAAGGAGGGGTGGAACGAAAAGGCACCCGTCCCTACCCGATGCAGCATGGCTTATATGTTGCCTGAGGGTGATCCGCTCGACACACGGTCTTGGCACTACCAGGATTATTTCCTGAAGAACCCGGGCGAGGATGGCTTCGACTACAGCAACAACCACACGCATCTGCATAAATACGAGGGCAAATGGTACTTCTTCCATCACACCATGATCCTCAAGGATACCAAGCACCACAAGGGGGGATACCGCAACATCTCGGTCGATGAAATCTCGATCGATGAAGCGACACAACGCATCTCATTCGCCCATGCTACCAACGAGGGGGTTGCTCAAATCCATACGGTCAATCCCTTCGAGCAGCAGGAGATGGAAACGACCTTCGCTACCCATAATATCAGTTTCGAGGAGGACAGCACCACCTATGGCAATATGTTGGCCAAAGCCGAAGGTGTAGGTGCCATCAAGGTGAAGGGTGTGGCATTCGACCACAAAGGCACGACGCTTGAATTCATAGCCATCGGTCAAGGTCAGATTGATGTGCGTCTGGACAAGCCCGACGGAGAACTCATAGCCAGCACATTCATCGATGGCAACACCACGACAACGCTCCTCGCCTGTCCAGAAGGAACTTTCGATCTCGTCTTCATCCTGAAAGGCGAATCGCTCAAAGTGGATAAATGGAAGATGAAATAACCTAATGATTATGAAACTGACATTTGACTGTCTCGAAAATAAGATTGACTAAAGACAATGTTATGTTTATTTCACAATAATACTTTTTTCTGCAGAAATTGTGTTAAAGTTTTCTCAAAATAAAACAGAAACTATTGGCATTTAAACAAAAATCAATATCTTTACGTCCAAATTGAGGATGCCTGCAACAGATAGAAAGGTGCATTCCTAACTGATAAAAATGAGCAAATACAGATATCCAATTGACAATGATCAGTTCCAGGAAATAAGGGAACAAGGACTATTGTATGTTGACAAGACAGACATGATGTACGATCTTGCCAACAGCTATAAGTATATCTTCTTGGCCCGTCCACGTCGTTTTGGCAAGTCTCTGCTTTGCAACACCTTCAAGGCTTACTTTCAGGGACAGAAAGAGCTGTTTGAAGGGCTGAAGGTGATGGAACTGGAGAAACAGTGGAAAAAATACCCAGTGCTGCACTTCACCTTGAGCGGATTGAAGAACTGTACCATTGAAGAAGCTAAGGGGAAATTGGAAGCCTTCATCGGTGACTATGAAACAATGTATGGCAGAAATGAGGCAGACAAAACACCAGGAGCGAGGTTTCGTCGTTTGATACATTTTGCATACGAGCAAACAGGAAAAAAAGTAGTCATTATTCTTGATGAATATGACTCAGCCATAATGCGATTGATGTACAATCCAGAACAGCTTGACGCGATGCGCTCCATGCTGCGTGAGTTCTATCAGGTGCTGAAGGATGAAGGGGCTTATCTCCGTTTCGTTTTCATCACTGGTGTTACTAAATTCTCTCAACTCAGCATCTTCTCAGAGTTGAATAACCTGAAGCAGGTTTCGATGCTGGATGATTATTCTGGTATCTGTGGCATCACTCAGGAAGAACTTGACACAACACTACGTCCTTGCGTGGAGGAATATGCTCAGAATCTGAAGATAACGGTCGAAGAAGCATACGCTTTGCTGAAGAAGAATTACGATGGTTATCATTTCTCCAAGAATAGCAAAGATGTATATGCTCCATTTAGTCTGCTGAATGCTCTGAACGACAACGAAACTTCGTATTATTGGTTTGAGTCTGGAACGACTAAGTCACTGATTGAACATCTTCAGCATCAT
>JAZRXX010000105.1:0-43282 GCA_045600485.1 Bacteroidales bacterium | reverse complement strand
CTTGACTGTTTCCAGTCAGGCTTTGTACTACTTGTTATTCTCAAGTTTCAATTCTTCAAAGATCGTTGTGCAACCGATTGGAAACTGTCCGTTGGAACCGTGTTCCTTTCGTTTAGCGGGTGCAAAGATAGAGGGTTTTCGCGACTCCTCCAAATTTTTCTGCGACTTTTTTCGAAAAAAGTTCAAAACAGGCCGTTTTCAGGGCTCACAACAACCGATTGTGCTACATATAGATTGCATTTATATTCAAAACAGGACTAAAAAAGGCAGTCAATACCCATGAACGGAAGTCAAAACAGATTGGAATGCCTCCAACAGCCTGCAGAAGCAGTTCTTATATTATATAATATGTACGCGAAACTTAAAAATTCCAACGCAATGTAACACTGCGTTGTAAAACGAAGCTAAGAATTCCAACGCAATGTAACACCGCGTTGGAAAACGCAACTCAAAATTCCAACGCAATGTAGCACCGCGTTGGAAAACGCAACTTAAAATTCCAACGCAATGTAACACTGCGTTGGAAAACGCAACTCAAAATTCCAACGCAATGTAACACCGCGTTATAAAATGAAGCTCAAAAAAATAACGCGATATAATACCGCGTTATATTCTAAGCCACGAAATGGACATTTATCATTCAATCATCACTTACTGTATATTATTTCTCAAAAAACTAATACAATCTTCTCGCTGTGTGACTAACATGAAATGTGTTGCTTCGGGAGAATACAGAGTCTTGACATCTGCCCCATTATACTCCATCTTCTTTACAATAGACGGTATTTCTGGAGCACAATGATCATGGCCACCAGCAATAATCATAATACGGGCAGGAACCCGTTCTGTATGTCCGACGTTGGTAGAAATATAAGTGATGCTCTTGAACTTTGAGCCGAATGACGCATGAGCAATATTGATTGCCGTGCCACCATTGGACAAGCCCATCAGATGAAGTCGAGAACGGTCCACTTTATAACCCAACCCTTCAAGGAAAGGTATCTGGACCGAGAAGATTTCGTTCAGATCTTTCTTCCTGAAGAATCCGCTCATATCCTCAGTCCCTAAACACAACACAATACAGTCTTCCAAATCCATAAGTAGGCCAGAATAGAGCTGCCAGTTGCCCAACAGCCCATGACAGAAGAAGACAACTGGATATTGTTTCTCTGGATCATACTTCTTGGGACGAATTACATAGACAGATTTTTGATGTTGCCCTGTTATCGTATTTATGCCCTGTGACACGACTCCCGACATCACATAATTGCCACTCCAGTTCAAATTACTGTAAGGCTGATAGAACTTGAGGATTTTCCCCTGCCTGTCGTCTCGTTTGAACTGGTTCAACAAGTTAACACTTAGTCCTTGATAATACTTCCGTATAGTTTCAGCAGGCAACAAACGGCATCCCCATACACATAGATTCATGGCAAACTCTTCCGGAACAATGACATTGGCTATGTACTGATACACTGGAGGTAGCATAGGCTTTCCCTCCTGAGTCTGATAGATCAAACGGACTCGGTCATTGGTATCCCAGCGATAACGAGGAAGAGTCAGGAAACAAGCCAGTAATGGCAACAACAACAAGCCTCGCCATACCCATCGGTTTGAGATTCTCGAGCGAATATATAGATGAAGACGTCGATCAAAGTCAAAAACAGACATACCGCCATTGCTGTGTTGGTTTTTCTGACTATCGCCTTCAGATAGAGTGTGACCATTCCGATAATCAGCAAGGCAGACAAACCGTATGCAATACCAAAGCCCATCCACTCACCGAAAGAGAGCAGCATCAGATAGAAAAGTACCAAAGCAGCACCAATCAGCAGATAATTCAGGATACTGATCTCGTTCTTGACACTCAGCTCTCCAACAAATACAGCAGCCAGCGAGAGCAGAATAACAAGGAAAGCATACTTCAAAGCTCGGTCCGTCTTGGTGTATTGTCCTCCGACTACCAGAATCTTTGTACCCACCGACTGAAACCATTTGCTGTCTTCAAAACTATAGAACACCTGGTCAACATCGTTTCGGTTCAGGCTATTGATCTTCCATGTTGCAGTAAAACCATCTTCCGCTAATTCTCTGCTTGAAGGAAGCACCATACCATTGAAGCTTGGATCCTGGCTATTGCCATGGATGGTGATCTTGCTGTTCTGTCCAATCGGAGCAATATCCAGTTCGTCCGACCCCTTGAGATTAGCCTCCAATGAGAAATCAACCTCTTTGCCAACCAACTTACTCAGGTCAATGACCCGACAGATATTATCACAACCTGTATTATCGAAGATTGATTTCAGTTTCAGACTTCCGTAATAATCAAAATGCTGGTCGAGAGTACATGTCTGATCACCGATAGTGAACTGCATTCCCTCCTCTATGCCACGTTTATCTCCAATACCTATAACAATCTGAGCATGAGCCCAGTCAAAATGAATAGGTTTCTTCTTGCCTGTGCTTTCTTCCGTGAATTTCATCTCCTTGAGATTGAAGTCTCCAGAAGAGACTATCTTGGTGCGATAGACCGATGCATCAAAGATACCACGATGAAGTGTTTCACTCTCAATGCCGGCATTTGACTCCAACCGCTCTGGCAACACATACATACAAGTGTAAGGAACCGAAGCACTATCATTATACACAGGGACGCAGATCATTGGACCTACAAAGTCCTGCCTCCCGCTCCATGACTGAGCCACCTCTTGCTGTGTTTTTTTCGATAACTCGGTACGTTCACGAACAACGCCTCCAATGCAGAGACTAAGTATCCAGAACAAGATAGTCATGCTACCGATAACCAAACATTTGCGAACATTCTTTTCCATGACTTTCTAATGTTTTGAGTTGATGAATTTTGTTTTTCGTGGTGCAAAGATAGGATAAAGTATCCGTGTCGCAAAACAAGTCATGGCGCGTTGTATGAAACCCTCAGTTTTCTGTTTGAAATGATGAGGAATACAAGGAGAATAGACAAATAAACTACATATTCTTTTTCCCGATTATATATAAACTTATATTGCGGTCCGATAAAACACAATAAAATAATCCCATTTTCTCATTTTTTTGTCATATTGATAGCAAAAAATCATTAAATTGCTTATCTTTGCACCATCCCAAAGTCCCATTACGACGATGGGGTGCTGGGATAAACCAACAGTCAATATCCGAATGGTCTTATTGAAAGATGAGAGTGTGAAGATTATGAACGAGTTCGACAGAAAGAACCGTTCTGCAGTAATGAACCTTCTGACGCACCACTACTCTATTCCAGAGTTTGATGCCGATGACATTTTGCAAGACGCGTGGGTCTTCCTTATGGATAAGCTCACGGTTGGTGAAATGCACGATGTGCCGGAAAAGTTGTCGGCCTACCTGTGTAAGGTATGAGTTGCGAACTGGAATCCAGCAGCAGGAGAGAGCCCTCGGCAACGGGCTCTCCCCTGTTGCCTTTATTACGTATTTCCAAGATCCAGATAGATTTCCAAAGAAGAAACATCATAGGTTCTTTCTTTTGCAGCGAGAACGATTTCTGAACTCTAAATTCTCTAATAGAAAAGGCATACCACTTAGCAAAAACTCTAAAAGAATGTAAAAAACGCATTGAAAGAAAGAAGTTTTCCAATTTATATTAGGATAGAGAGAGATTTTTACTACCTTTGCAATACTCTAAGTGATGATAAAAAAATATCTTGGTATTATCACTAAACAAAGGAGTACAATAGGAACCCGACAATAGAAACATCTATGGCTACAATATACCGTCACTACAAAGGCAATCTGTATGAATATATAGGAGAGTGCCAGCATAGCGAGACTCTCGAAGAAATGGTCATCTACAAGGCACTCTACGGAGAGGGCAAGATGTGGGTACGCCCCAAACGAATGTTCTTTGAGAACGTACCCCTCGCAGATGGTACTGTTGTAAAGAGATTTGCTCCTGTCTGCACAGAATAGGTTATCTATCATTCCAGAGGCCAAAGATAATCAGATTAAGAAACTAATAGGATAATTGAAACACTATCAGAACCTGCATACACTATTGTCTGAAACAGTGTAACAACTGATAACTTTGCATGAATAATGCAGATTAGAAACAACCTATGTTAGATATAAATATGAAGAAAAGCATCAGCGTTGCAGTATTGACCGCATTATGCCTCAATGCATCTGCACAAAAGGTTTCTCATTACGTCACTACAGAAAAGGCCGAGTGGGAGACCTCAAAGACATCACTTTCAAAAAAGGCGACAGGCAAGATCGTCGTCGATGTAGCCAAAGGCCAAAAGGGAGTTCCGTTCCAGGCTTGGGGAACGACATTCAACGAACTTGACCTTGATGCCTTCAATCTCATCACTAAGGAGGAACAGGACAAATTGATGTTCAATCTGTATTCTCCTGATGGCGATTTGCATTTCACTCACGGCCGTGTGTCCATGAATGCCAACGACTATGCCCGTGAATGGTACAGCTGCAGCGAGGTAGCTGGAGATTTCCAGCTACGTTACTTCAACATCGAGCATGACAAGCAGAACATCATAAGACTTGCCAAGGCTGCCCAGCAGTATTGTCCAAAACTTCAACTGTTCATGAGCCCTTGGAGTCCACCGGCATGGATGAAAATCAACAACGACTATTGCGTCGTATCGAACAAGTACAACAAGCAGGATCCCCGGAAGGACTACCTGCTCTATGATGATAAGAGCACCGAAGGGCAGAAGTCTGTCGATCCGGATGAAATGAAACTATTGGGCGACAGAAACGGTGTGTTCCCCAAGCGTCTGGCCACTCAGAATTTCTTCATTCAGGATCCTCGTTACCTCCAATGCTATGCAGAAATGTTCTGCAAGTTCATTGACCTATACAAGCAGGAAGGATTGCCAATCACAAAGGTGATGTACCAGAACGAAGCCTATTCATACACTCCATATCCAGGTTGTGCATGGACGGTAGAGGGTACTCTACGCTTCAACAATGAGTATCTCGCTCCTACCCTGCTCAAGCATCACCCAGATGTAGAGCTATGGCTTGGCACCATCAATACCAACCGACTGGATTATGTTGAGAAAACTCTTGATGACAATACCCTCCAAAGTAACATCAAGGGTATCGGCACACAATGGGAATGCCGAAATAACCTTCCACAACTGCGAGAGAGATACCCAAAACTGCGTATTATGATGTCTGAAAGTGAATGCGGCAACGGAGAAATGGATTGGAAGGCTGGAGAACACACCTTCTTCCTGATCTCGGACAATCTTGGCAACGGTGTGGATGAATACTACAACTGGAACTTCATCCTCACGGACAACGGACAATCCACTTGGGGATGGACTCAGAACGCTCTTGTTCAGGTGGATAGCCAAACACTCAAGGTCCGATACACTCCTGAATATTATGCATACAAGCACTTTAGCCATTTCATAGGCAGAGGTACGGAGATGGTTGGATATTCCGGCAGAGAGTATAGTAAGACTCCCGTAAATGTGTTCCGCAACGGAAACACATATATTGTCACGGCTGGCAACTTTACAGATGACGTAGCAACTCTCAGCGTTAAGATTGACAACAGATTCCTGAACCTCTCTGTATTGCCTCATTCTTTCAATACTTACGTGACAAACATGTAAACAAGACTGAAGCCAGACGTCAAGGTATCGGTTCCTGGGAATGGCCCAACAGATGGCACCATCCCCTATTTCGTTAAACGCGTTGCGGAACACAACGAAATTACAAGCAGGATCCGCAGTCAAGAACCAACTTCCCTAATTGGCACAACTGACAAAAAAAGGCGCACCGCAGGAAATAACCAACGATGCGCTCACGAATAAAATATAAGTTAGATTAAAGAGTGTAGCCAATGGTAATATATTGAGTGTGCCACTTGTGCTTGTCGGCCCCATCGACATCCCACTGCTGGAATTTCATGAAGTCCGTCTGGAACTGCCAACCGATATAGAACTGGCCGAGATGTGCACCAGCACCAACCTGACCTCCCAACTGGAAGATGCTAGCTCGATTCTCGCGATCGCCCATATCATCCTTGCTGATCCAACTCAAATCCGACTTTTCCCATTTATTGGACATAGCGTTAAACTCCTTATAGTGCTCCTTTGCCATAAAGTTCACCTTAAAGTTCAAACCAGCATGACCACTGAAAGCCACCTTGTCGTTGAGTTCATACTTATAGACGCCATTGACAGGTACAGCGATGTTCATGTAAGTAAACTTTTCTTCTGCAACTTTAACTCCCAATGTCTTCAAATCCTTAGCGCTATGACACCAAGAGAGGGTCACTCCTGGTTCGAGATAAATAGGAAGCACATCGGAAACAGGAAGACCCATAACGCCACCGAGAACAAAGCCCTTTGGTGCTACCATATCTTCACCGTCAAATTCAGCATTTGTCAAGCTATTAGAAATATAGCTGACCTGAAGACGAGTATAGTTCTCCTGCGCCATCACAGCACCAACAGAAAGCAGCATTGCTGCAAGTGTGAAAAATTTCTTCATTGTTCAAAATATTTTAATTAAACTTAATAAGCATTCTTATCTCCTCGGATTGTATTCCAGAAAGTCAGGAAGATAATCTGGAAATCGAGTGTAATAGACCAGTTTTCAATATACCAGATATCCTTCTTGATTCGGTCTTCCATCTGCCAAAGTTCGCGTGTCTCGCCACGAGCGCCAGAAACCTGCGCCCAACCCGTAATACCCGGACGCACCCAGTGGCGAACCATATACTTATCGATCAGTTCCGAATACTCCTGGGTATGCTTCACCATATGTGGACGAGGACCGACAATAGACATATCACCACGAAGCACATTGATAAATTGTGGAAGTTCGTCGATATTAGAACGACGCAAGAAATTGCCGAATTTCGTTTTGCGAGGATCATCGGGCGAAGCCTGAAGCGTATCAGATTGGGCATTCACCTTCATGCTTCGGAACTTGAGCATAACAAACTCCTGACCACCAAGGCCACTTCGCTTCTGAGCAAAAAAGACCGGTCCAGGCTGGAAGATCTTTGTCAGAACAGCTACGATCAAATATATCCACCAGAAACAAAGAACCAAAAAAAGAAGCGAAACTACAATATCGAACGTACGTTTAATAACGCGGTTGGTCAAGCTTCCAGACAACTGATCTTCACGGATAGTAAGCACCGGCACACTTCCGAGAATCTCCATCTGCATGGTTCGTTTCAGGTAGTTTCGAACATTCGGCACCGAATAGAAATGGCAACAAGTATGTTCGCACGTATTGATAATCGGAACAATCTCCTTCGACATCGATGAAGGCAACGCACAATAAAGCTGATGCACATGCTGAGATTGCAGAAAGGGGTGAATATCTTCAACATTTCCCAGATGCTCCATCTTATCTTTGAAGACCGACACAGGACCATCGTTAAAATAACCCAGAATATGGTATCCCCAAATAGGGTTCTGCATCTCCTGCCAAAGTTCAAGAAGGTTATCAGAAAAACCAACCAAGACAATCTGCTGCTGGTTTCGTCCAAGGCTTCGTAGTTTCCAGATTACCCATCGCATCATATAACGCCAGATGATAAGGATAACGAGCAACGAAACAAAGAATGGAATCAACATCGAGAAATGAACATTGATGCCAAACAGAATATAATTGCCCGTCGAGAAGAAACCTCGACGATCGAAGATAACCAAGAAAGAGACGAAAAGTACCGACATCACAATCAATGCCATGAAGACATTGGTCGAAATAGAACCTCGACGCGAAGAACGATAATAGAAAGAAATCGGTCGAATCCAGACGCCAATAGAATAGGCCATCATCAAAGCCATCGACATCCAGCCATAAAGAGGAGATATCTGTTGAATACTACGAGCGCTCGTAAGAAGCTCGTCACTAAAGAAGGCATAGAAAAGCAAGTTGACAATAGCCAACTCACTGATATACATTCCTACCTTGAGAATAGTAGGTGCCTGCGACTGGATTCTCATACCGAAACTTCGCCCTTAATGGCAGGATGACACTGATAGTTTTCGAGCGTGAAATCTGTAATCTTGAAATCGCGGATATCCTTGATTTCAGGATTGAGTTTCATGGTCGGCAAAGCAAACGGCTCACGCGAGAGCTGGAGCTTGACCTGCTCTAAATGATTGATATAAATATGGGCATCGCCCAAAGTATGAACAAACTCACCGACCTCCAAGCCGGTAACCTGCGCCACCATCATCAGCAACAAAGCATAGGAAGAGATATTGAACGGCACACCCAAGAAGAGGTCTGCCGAACGCTGATAAAGCTGGAGCGAAAGTTTACCATTGCTCACATAGAACTGATAGAAACAATGACAAGGTGGCAAACCCATTTGGTCAATCTGAGCCACATTCCACGAGCAAACAATCAGACGACGACTATTCGGATTCGTTTTGATTTGGTCAATGACATTCATGAGCTGATCAATGTGACCGCCATCATAATCGTCCCAAGCTCGCCACTGATGTCCATACACAGGACCCAGCTCACCCGTTTCGTCATCCCCCCATTCATCCCAGATATGGACATTCTTCTCCTGAAGCACCTTCTTGTTTGTGGAGCCACTGATGAACCATAGCAACTCCTCGATGATGCCACGGGTAAAGACTTTCTTGGTCGTAACGAGGGGAAATCCCTTACTGAGATCGAATCGCATCTGATAGCCGAAAATACCCTGGGTACCAGTTCCCGTACGGTCATCTCTGCGCACTCCTTCTGTCAAAACTTTATCTAAGAGGTCTAAATATTGCTTCATTTCTAAAAAAAAGTTATATGCGGGGCAAAGTTAGCAAAAATTTTATTATCTTTGCACCGTTTTCCGAAAATATTTTTAGAAAATATATATTTTTTATAGTTTAATGCGTTTTATTGTTCAGTTATCGGTCGTATTTTGGGCGATTTGCATGATGTTCGGATGCACAGGCAGCGGACACATCGGTCCAGCAGAAGCCGTGGAGGGAGATGAAATCCCGACCATGGTAACCCATGATGTCACGATGCTAATCAGCGATTCCGGCATTATCAAATATCGCGCCATCACACCAACATGGGTACGTTTCGGTGACGAAGCCAAAGAACCATACCAATTCTTCCCAAACGGCATCAAATTCGAACAAATCGACACTATTTTCGAAGCAACAGAAACCATTGTTGCCGATACTGCCTACAATTGGGAAAACAAACAACTATGGCATTTAATAAATAATGTTCGCGTCACAAGCGTCAAAGGAGAGAAGTTCTCGACCAATGATCTCTATTGGGACATGAAGAAACATACCGTATATAGCGACTCGTTCATACACATCGAACGGCTCGACAACATCATCGAGGGCTATGGGTTCACTTCGACCGACGACTTCTCGAAATACGAAATCAAACAAACGAGTGGCATCTTCCCAGTGAAGGATAATCAGCCGCAAGGTCCAGGCAGTCCCTCTCCCAACCTCCCACTTAATAGGGAGGAGTAATATTATGCTCTACATATCCATCCTAATCACAATACTTTTCAGCGGATTCTTCAGTGGCATGGAGATGGCGTTCATCAGCGCCAACAGAGTGCGACTAGAATTAGACAAGCAAAACGGTGGATTGACCGCACGTGCCATGAATTACTTCTACGGGCACTCGGAAAAGTTCATTTCAACCATGCTTGTCGGCAACAACATTGCTTTGATCATCTACGGTATCTTCATGGCGCAACTGCTTGAAGAACCGATTCGTCATTACATTGTACAAAGCGATGCCGTTGTTGTTCTCTTGCAGACACTTGCCTCAACCTTGATCATTTTGGTAACAGCCGAATATCTGCCCAAAGCCTTGTTTAAGTTAAATCCTAATGGGATGATGCGAGCATTTGCTATACCCCTTTATGGCATCTATTGGCTGCTGTATCCAATTTCGTCGTTCGCCACGATGCTAAGTCATGGCATCCTCCGGTTGACAGGACTACCCATACAGAAACAGAAACAAGGAGCATTGACGAAAATCGACCTGGATCATTTCGTGCAACGAGGCATCGAGTTCAACGAGAACGAAAACGAAAACCAGGACACCGACAACGACAACCAAGAGTTGAAGTTATTCCAGAATGCGCTGGACTTCTCGAATGTACAGGTCAGAGACTGTATGATTCCCCGATCAGAACTGACCACCGTCTCAATCGATACAAACTTCAACAAGTTGAATCGACTGTTTGTTGAAACCGGGTACTCCAAAATCCCCGTTTTCAAAGAGGACATCGACAATCTGGTCGGCTATATCCACTCGTCAGAGATGTTCAAAAAACCACGTCAATGGCAGCAGAAAATCATTCCAATTCCATTTGTTCCAGAAACCATGGCAGCGCCAAAGGCATTGCGCATGCTCATGGAGCAAAAGAAATCGATCGCAGCTGTGGTCGACGAATTCGGAGGAACCGCTGGTGTGATTACAATGGAAGATCTGTTTGAGGAGATTATCGGCGACATCGAAGACGAACATGATCACTTACACTTTATCGAACGCAAAATCAACGATAAAAAATACGAATTGTCTGGAAGGCTCGAGATCAGTAAGATCAACGAAGACTTCAATCTGGATCTTCCAGAATCGGACGACTACTTGACATTGGCAGGATTGGTACTTCATGAGCTCGAAGCATTGCCTCACGAAGGAGACATCATCCACCTCGAAGAGAAGAAAATCCAGATGACCATCACAAAGGCTTCAGCCAATAAAATCGAGACCGTTCTGCTGAACATACTCGACTAATTTGTCATCCAAATGACACTGAATATACCGAAAAACAGCAAAAACAGCTGTGAATGGCACATTTTCCCCCTATTTTTGTACGAGATATTAATTAATTTAGTATCTTTGCGCTCGGTTCTGTTTTAAATAGGGCACAAAAATCGAAAAAATTCAAATAAAAATAACTAAATAAAAAACCAAATCAATGGCAGCATTTCAATCCATTCAGAAACACCCTGCGCTTCTTTTAGGCGTACTCGGTGGTGGCTTGATTCTTATGATCATCATGTTTGGCTTCGACGACTACAACGGATTCTTCCAGGGAGACCGTGATGTCGTTATGTCAGTCAACGATCAGAAGATTAAATTTAACGAGTATGACATCGAACGCCAACATCAGGCAGACTTCTTTCAGACTGTCTATGGTCAAGATGTAAACAAGGCAGAAGTCAGCCACCAGCTCAACAATCAAGTCTATAGTAATTTCGTCCAGCAGTCTCTGCTCGACGCTGAGCTCGAAAAAGTCGGCATCAGCGTATGTGACGGCGAGATGAACGAACTCGTTCAGGGTTCACACATTTCTCCTGTACTCACCCAGATCTTCGGACAATATGCACAGAGCTACGGACAATACTTTGCACAGTTGGCACAGACCGATGGTTTTGACCAGGCATCACAGCAGTCACCAATCCTGACTGCAAGCAATTGGGATGTACTCGAGAAGCAGATTAAAAACAACCGTCTGGCTCAAAAGTACAACGCTCTTCTTGCAGCAGCCATCAAGCCTAACAAGCTCGAGGCCGAAGATGTATTCAATGGCGAGAAGACCGATGTAGCATTCTCTTATGTCAACAAACTTGCTTACGAAGTTTCGGATTCTGTTGTTTCCATCAGCAACAACGACATCAAGGCTTACTATGAGAGCCACAAAGAGAACTTCAAGCAGAACCAGAAGACTTGCGAAATCAGCTATATCGCAGTTCCAGTTCGTCCAAGCAACGATGATCGCGCAGTCGTTCTCCAAAGCTTGCAGAAAGCTATGCCTGAGTTTACCGAGGGAGATGTCAAGGAGGTTGTTTCAGCAAATTCTGTCATCGGCTACATCGATGCCTATTTGAACGACAACACCTTCCATGGCGAACTCAAAGAGTTTGTTGACAACAACGAAGTAGGTGCAGTCAGCGAACCAGCAATCTACAATGGCGACATCTATTCTATGGTAGGTGAGCACAGCGAAAAGGACGAGACTCTCAGCGAATACTATTGGATGGCTCGTATCGAAGGCAAGCAGATGGCTCCAGACTCAATCAAGCTTGTTATCGCTCAGGCTACTGCCGAGAATCAGGACAGCCTCTTCACTGCTATCAAGAACGGTTCACAGGACTCAACAGCACAGTGGGCAACCAACCTCTCAATCGTAGCATTTGAGGAGGGTCTCCGCAACAAGATTGCTGCTGCCAAGGCTGGTGAAACATTCAAATATGACTTCAACAATGGCCAGCAGCAGATGTACCTTGTAGCCAAGATTACAGAGAAGACTGCTCCAGTAGCCCAGACCAAGGTTGCTATCTATGCTGAAGAAATCTCTGCTTCAAGCAAGACCCGCAGTATGGAATATCGCAAACTCAAGGATTTCATGGCAGAAAACACCAGCATCCAGCAGATGCAAGACAGCGCTCTTAGCAACGGTTATCGCATGATGGATGCTACTGTAACAACTTCAAGCTACAACATCAATCAGGTTCGCGAGTGCCGTCAGGCTGTACGTTTCGTCTTCGACAACGAAAACAAGAAAGGCGACATTTCGGAAATCTATGACGAGAGTGGTTACCTCCTCGTAGTTGGCATCAAGGGTGATATCGAAGAGGGTTACGCTTCACTTAGCAACGATCAGCTTGTCAGCTACATTCGTATGCAGCTCATGCCAGAGAAGAAGGTCGAGTACATTATCAACAAAGAGTTGGCAAATGTTACCGACAAGAGTCTCGAGGGTTATGCTGCAGCATTGGGCACTACTGTCAAGGAGGCTTCACGCGTTAATTTCAATATGAGCAACATCTCTGGTCTTGGCGTCGAGCCTAAGGTAATCGCAGAGGCACTGAAGAACGCAGAAGGCACCGTTGTAGGTCCTATCGCTGGCAACAGCAACGTAGTCATCCTCAAGGTAGGCGCTAAGAACGACAAGGGTCTTACCTACAACGAGGAGGAGTACAAGGGCAAGGTTAACAACAGCGTATATCGCAACCCAGCAAATGCAGCTCTTCAGGTTCTCAACAACAATGCTGAGATTGAAGATAACCGCATCCGCTTCTATTAATTTGATATGACTCCTTTATTAGGACACACATTAAACGAACTGCATGCCGTGGCCGAAAGCCTCGGCATGCCTCGTTTTACAGCCAAACAAATGGCGCAATGGATCTACGAGAAACGAGTCCACAGCGTAAACGACATGACAAACCTATCTCTATCCAATCGTCAGAAACTGATTGATGCAGGATACGAGATCGGTTACGAAGATCCGGCAGACGCTGCCATCTCCAAAGATGGAACCATCCGCTACTTGTTTGCAACACCAGCCAAGAAGCACATCGAAACGGTCTATATACCAGATCATGAACGGGCAACGCTCTGCGTATCCTCGCAAATTGGCTGTAAGATGAACTGTTACTTCTGCATGACGGGCAAACAAGGCTTCAATGGACAGCTGACTACACATCAGATCATGAACCAGATCTTTGCAATACCCGAAAGCCAATCACTCACCAATCTGGTCTTTATGGGCATGGGCGAACCTTTGGACAACTGGAATGAAGTCTGCAAAGCGCTCGAAATCATCACAGCTCCATGGGGTATGGCATGGAGCCCCAAGCGTGTTACCCTCTCAACCATTGGCCAGATGCAGCATCTGCCAGATTACCTCACGCAAAGCCAATGTCATCTGGCCATCTCGATACACTCACCATTTGCCGATGAACGAGAGAAACTGATGCCTGTACAAAAGGCATACCCTATCGAAACCGTATTGGAACTGCTCCGGCAGCAAGATTGGAGCCATCAGCGCAATTTGACATTCGAATACATCATCTTCAAAGGCTTGAACGACGATGCTCGTCATGCGCATGCGCTTATTAAGTTATTGAGTGGACTGGAGTGCAAAGTGAACCTGATCCGTTTCCATGCCATACCAGACGTTGACTTGAAGACATCGGACCTCGCACAGATGGAGAAGTTCCGAGACATCCTCAACGAGCATGGGTTGACAGCGACCATTCGTGCCTCTCGTGGCGAAGACATCTATGCCGCTTGTGGCATGCTTTCGAGCACGAAAAGATAAGACGCAACAGCCCCGCAAAGCCACTTTCCACCCAATCTTAGGGAGTGAGCAGAATGAATCAAAAAGACAAAAGGCGATGGTAATTTCTTTATTTCAGCAGAATATTGACTGGTTAAATCCAGCTGCCAATTATAGCAAGATTGAGAAAGTCTTGAAAGAGAATCCGGAAACTGAACTATTGGTGATGCCAGAAATGTGCACCACAGGATTCATTACGCTCCCCAAAGAAGGACAGATCGAGAAGGCAGAGGTGGTAGAGACACGACTTCTCGAACTATCTAAAAAATACAACACGGCCCTTTGTGGCAGTTTTGCCGTAAAGACCGACAATGATGGCAATCGAAATCGTTGCTATTTCATTACACCCGAAGGCATAGTTCACCACTACGACAAACATCATCTGTTCAGCCCCGGGCACGAAGATCAGGGTTACACTTCGGGAAGAAACAGAGTAACTGTAGTATGGAAAGAAATCAAGTTCCGGCTATGCGTATGCTATGATCTTCGATTCCCGACCTGGCTACGATACACAGAAGAACAGCCATACGACATCTTGATTTGTGTAGCTAATTGGCCTTCGCCCAGACAATTCGCATGGGACACACTGCTGCGTGCCCGCGCCATCGAGAATCAAGCCTACTGCATCGGTGTAAACCGAGTGGGACAAGACCAAACGTGCGAATATCAAGGTGGCACAGTAGCCATACATCCATACGGTCATCCTGTTGCTTCATGCAATAACAATACTGAGAGTGTATGTTCCTTCACTCCCGACATGGAGAAACTGAAAGACTTCCGGCGCAAGTTCCCATCACTTCGAGATGCAGACTAAAGCAAAAAAGAGTTCCTTGCAGCATACAACAAAGCAAGGAACTCATTATTTATTATTAACTAACAACTCATTTTGACTCCTCCGTCCAGATTCGATAGCTTTCGATAGCTTGGCCAACAAGCATCTCGTAGCCACACTTGACTTTAGCGCCGAATGTGGCCGCATTGTTCATAAAGAGAGTGACTTCAGGATTATAGACACAATCGAAACAGACATGTTCTGGAGTAAGCAGATTGTAGGGAATATCAGGACAGTTATCTACTTTGGGGAACATCCCTAATGGAGTACAGTTCACGATGACCAGATTCTCGGACATGATCTTCGGAGTCAAATCGGCATAAGTCAGACGTCCTTCTGCCGGAGTACGGGACACATAAGTTGTTTTCATTCCCATCTCCTCAAGTGCTACTTTGATAGCTTTGCTGGCGCCACCAGTACCGAGAATCAACGCCGACTTTTCCTTGCCCGAAAGCATAGGCTTCAAACTATCACGGAATCCGACAATATCCGAATTATAGCCCTTCAGATAGAAACCTGGAATCTTGGTAGCCTTAATATCCAGCTCCTCCGCTGTTCGGGAGATAGATGGGGTGCCGGAGGACAGTGGGCAGATCTTCACCACATTTACAGCGCCAATCTTTTCTGCCAATGGATCAAGCTCGTCCAGGAACTGCATCACGTCCTGCTTATACGGGATTGTAACATTGATACCTCCAAGGGCAGGAGTCTCACGAATAACCGATGGCAGGAGTTGTATATCCTCCAAGTCAAAGTTCTCATACTCAGCATCAATTCCTAACTGAGCAAAGCGATCATTATGGAATTTGCGAGAAAAACTGTGTCCTAAGGGATGTCCTAAGAGACCGAATTTGCTTTTTGCACACATATATTCAAATAAAATAGTTCAAAATTGGTTAATTTCGGTGCAAAATTACATTTTTTTTTGGAGTTATACAACTTTTTTCTTAATTTTGCACCAATAATATATGAGAAAATGCACCTACATTCATTTCAATCGTTATTCCTTGCGCTGATTATGTTACTTTGTTCCGTTGCGACCAAAGCGGCCAACCAGTTTGTGGTTGTCATTGATCCTGGTCATGGCGGAGGTGATGTAGGAACGCCCCATCGCAAATGTAAGCAAGACGAAAAGACCGTTGCTCTCAATGTAGCACTCAAACTGGGAGCATTGATCAAAGCTAACAACCCAGATGTCAAGATTGTTTATACCCGCGACACAGACATCTACCCTACCCTTCCCGATCGTACCCGCATAGCGCGCGAATCCAAGGGGCATCTCTTTATCTCGATACACGTCAATGCCGCGCAAGATGCCAATGCCAAAGGCTTCGAGACTTATGTATTCGGCATTACTGGACTCCAAGGTAAAAGCGAAGCCGAGCAAAAGAGAATCCGCGAACGCACCATGATAGAGAGAGAGAACTTAGACATTGACGGCAACCAGATTGACTTTGAGACGGCTGTCGATATCGAAACAAAAATCCTCTGTCAAGCACAACGCGAGAAGCACAACAAGTACAGTCAAGAGATTGCTCATTTCGTACAAGACAATCTCATGTCTGCCCTTCGTCGCTCAGATTACAGAAACAGTGTACAAGACCGTGGCGTAAAGCAAAAAAACATCTTTGTACTCTGCTACAGTCCTATGCCTGCCATCTTGGTCGAACTTGGCTATATGAGCAATGCCAAGGAGGAAAAATTCATTACCTCCGACAGTGCTCAAGACATCTTTGCAGCCGCTATCTACAAAGGTTTTAACCAATACCTCACCAATTGGCGTCATCGCCAGCTGAAAGAAAATCCTCAAGAAGTCAATAACGTGGCTCCCAAAGAGGAAACGAAACCTGCGTCTAAACCCGTCGTAAAGCAAGAAACAAAACCGGCACCTAAAGCCGAAGCAAAGGTAGAAGCCAAACCAGAAGCGAAACCTGTAGCCAAGCAAGAAGTTAAGGCCGAAGAAAAAGCTGAGATGAAGGCAGAGATGAAAACCGCAGAAAAAACGGTTGTCAAAGAAGAGCCTGCACTTGTTGCAAAGACTGAAGAACAACCCAAGACAGAAATCAACGAAGTCTCATTGGTGCCAGCCAAAGAGTGTTATCGCATTCAGTTTATGAGTTCAACACGTTTGCTCAACAAAAACGCACCAGAACTGAAAGGACTTTGGCCAGTGCATTATTATCAAGTGAACGAATACTTCCGTTACACAATCGGTGAAGCCAAAGAGAAGGCAGATCTGCAAGCTATGATCATTGAAATACGAAAGACTTTCCCTGACTCCTTCATCGTACATTTCGATGCCTCTGGAAATAGAATCAAGTAACAGTCACAATGATTTAAACAAAACATTAAGAGATTTTCAGCTTTCGCTATATGAAAAGAGCAAACGAATTAAAAATAGGAATCTGGACAATCGCAGCCATAGTGGCATTGGTGTTCGGCATCAAGTTTCTCAAAGGACAACTGCACACCAGCACCGTCTATTACATGGTCAGTCCGAATGTGGAACGTGTAGCAGAATCCAGCCACGTTAAATTGAATGGATACAAAGTTGGTTTTGTAGGTTCTATGGATTTTGACTACAAGACCAATCAGGTAATACTTGGTCTTTATCTGGATCCTTCGCTCAAATTACCCAAAGGAACCTCTGCCATCATCCAGCCAGATCTGTTAGGTACCAGCAACATCTACCTCACCATGGGTAATTCGAATGAGATAATGGTCTCAGGTGATACGCTTGCTGGTGGAGAAATGGCTCCAGGACTGACCGATGGCATTGCAGATGCGATCCCGACAGTGATGGCACTTATGCCTAAAATCGATTCACTCATCAGCGGCTTGAACATCGTGGTTCATGAGTCCAAATTACAAGAGAGTCTCCTTGAGGTAAACAATCTCACACACAAGTTGGACCGTACACTTTCGGAATTAAACAGGGAGTTACCAAGCATACTCAAAAACATGGATGATGCTTCGGCCAACCTTGATTCCTTAAGCATAGAACTCCGACAGGCACATATGCAAGAGATTATTGCCCAAGCTTCGGCTACACTTGATTCCGTCAGCATGATGGTATCAGCGCTCAACAGCACAGACGGTACTGCAGGAAAGCTAATCAATAGCGACGTCCTCCATACCCAGCTTGAGGAGACACTAGGACATGTTGACAGTCTTGTGACCGACATAAAGGAGCATCCAAAAAGATATATTAACATCAAACTATTTGGGAAATGAAAATAGCTATTATCGGCGCTGGCAATATGGGCGGCGCCATTGCCCGTGGACTTGCAACGGGTTCTGTTATTAAGGCAGACGAAATCACAGTTACAGCGCACACACAGCAGACATTGGACCGACTCTCGGCCGATGTCCCTGGAATCCACACCACCTTGAGCAACCTTGAGGCGGCTACTGATGCCAATATCGTCATGTTGGCCATCAAGCCTTGGCTTGTGCAGCAAGTATTGGAGGAGATTTATCCTGCACTCCACAAGAACAACCCTCTTGTCATCAGTGTAGCTGCAGGCATCTCGTTCGAACAATTGACAGAATTTTTGGCTGGCGACAAATTGCAGCTGGTTCGCGTCATTCCCAACACTGCAATTGCCATCAAACAGAGTCCTACACTCATGTCCTTCAGTTCCGAAGTCGAAGAGGCCAACAAGACTCTGGTCAAAGCGATGTTCGACGAATTGGGCCAAGCTATCGTTATCGAAGAACGCTTAATGGCTGCCGGAACTGCCGTTACTTCTTGTGGCATTGCTTACGCTTTCGAATACATCAAAGCAGCCATGCAAGGAGCCATTGAGCTGGGCTTCTATCCACATGTTGCCAAAGCCATGATTGATCAAACTGTGCTAGGCGCTGTTGCCTTGCTTGAGCATAATGGCACCTACCCAGATACCGAGATATATAAGGTCTGCACCCCTGGCGGCATAACCATCAAAGGCCTCAACGAAATGGCAGCACAAGGCTTTGATCATGCAGTTATCTCTGGTCTCAAGAAAGCAGCTGGCAAATGCTGAACTACATCTGGCTTTTCTTCTTCGTTGTGGCCTTCGTAATGGCCATTGTCAATACCTTCTTAGGAGATATTGAGGTCTGGAGCCGTCTGATGAATACAACATTCGAGTCGGCACAAAGAGCTTTCGAAATCTGTTTAGGACTGACAGGTGTACTTACCTTCTGGCTTGGATTGATGAAAATCGGAGAACAAGGTGGAGTGATTGCCAAGTTCTCCAAACTGATCAACCCGATTTTCTCCCGTATCTTTCCTGGCATTCCAGCCGGTCATGCAGCACAAGGAAGCATTCTGATGAATGTCTCGGCCAACATGCTGGGACTTGACAATGCAGCTACACCTATGGGACTGAAAGCCATGAAAGAATTGCAGGAGCTCAACAACCAGAAAGACACAGCGTCAGATGCTATGATTATGTTCTTGGTTTTGAACACCTCCGGCTTGACAATCATTCCCATCTCAATTATGATGTATCGAGCCCAATACGGTGCTGCCAATCCTTCGGACATATTCCTGCCTCTGCTGTTGGCCACTGCATGCTCTTCGCTTAGTGGACTTCTGCTATGTTGTCTGCGTCAGCGCATACGGTTTGACAAAGTGCTATGGGGTTTCATTCTTGGTGCTATCGCATTTATCGGAGGTCTCTCCTACTTCTTTGCCACACTCGACGAGGCATCTTTGAAACTCTATTCAACATTGGTCAGCAACATCTTGCTCTTCGGCTGCATTATGCTCTTCCTGTTGGTCGGTGCATTCAAAAAAGTACCTCTATTCAGCACTTTTGTGGAAGGCGCCAAAGAGGGATTTCAAACAGTCGTGACCATCATTCCTTACCAGATAGCCATGTTTGTAGGCATCAGTCTATTCCGTGAGTGTGGGGCATTGTCCTATATTACCGATGGCTTGGGTTGGATATTCAGCACGATTGGCATGAATACCGACTTTGTGGCAGGTCTTCCTTGTGCAATCCTCAAACCTCTGAACGGAGCTGGAGCCAGAGCCATGATGCTTGATGTCTTTGAACACTATGGTGTAGATAGTTTCCAAGGACACGTTGCCTCCATTATTCAAGGCTCGACAGATACCACCATGTATGTGCTGGCCGTCTATTTCGGTTCGGTAGGAATCAAGAAATTCCGCTATGCAGCCGGCTATGGTCTTGCAGCCGACCTGATTGGTATCATAGCAGCCATCACAATGGGATATATCTTCTTCTACTAAACAAAAAATAAAAGCTCCCTCATCGGGAGCTTTCTTTTTATAGAGCCAGGAGAACCATGACTTGCGCCACAAGGACTCGGAGGAACATCGTAAGAGGATAAACCGTCGAATAGGCTACCGAAGCCTGATCGTTGCCACAGATGCTATTGGAATAAGCCAAAGCCGGCGGATCGGTTGTTGCGCCAGAAATCATACCAGCAATCGTGAAATAACTGCGCTTGAAAATCACACGCGCCAAAACGCCAATGATGATACAAGGCAGGAAAGTGATGATGAAACCATAAAGAACCCACCAATATCCACCGTTCATCACAGTATCGACGAAACCGACGCCAGCACCAAGACCTACGGCAGCCATGAAGAGCGAGATACCAATCTCGCGCATAAGCAATTTAGCTGATGCCGTTGTATAGGTGATAATATGGAATTTCGGACCATAGCAGCTGAGGAGAATCGAAACTATCAGTGGACCTCCAGCCAGACCTAACTTGACAGGAACTGGCATACCTGGGAAGAAGATTGGCAACGAACCGAGCAACACGCCAAGTGAAATTCCCAAGAAGATAGAGAAAAGCTGGGGGTGATCGAGACGCTGCACCGCATTACCCAAAAGACCTTCAATCTTCGAAACATTCTCCTTCGAGCCAACAACAGTAACACGGTCACCCAACTGCAAGATCAGCGAAGGCTCAGCGATCAAATCAATACCAGCACGCTTCACGCGAGTGATGGTCACATGGAAGGTACGACGGAGATTGAGATCTCCAAGACGACGTCCCTGGAACTTGTCGTTAGTAACAACAATTCGTTCCGAAACGAACTCATTGTGCTTATCCTCGTCCCATTGCTGCTGCTCGATCTTTTCGAGTTTGCGGCCAAAAATCATCGTGTAAGCATCAACATCCTGAGGTTTGGCAACAAGGAAGATTTTATCTCCCTTCATAAAACGAGTCTCACCCTTGATGAGAATGATATCCTCATTCTCTGCATGCTGCAAACGAGTAGCAACGATGTTACGGCCAGAGAGTTTCTGAATCTCTGACATCGTTTTGCCAACCACCGCATCGTTAGTAACCTCCAACGTAACAGCCTTCAACGCCTCGGTCTCACGACGGCTGTTGATGTTGTAAAGTTGCTGCTCTTTGTCCATATTGATACGGAAGAAAACACGAATCAGGACAATGCTCAATATAATACCAACAACACCCAATGGATAGGCAACCGCATAGCCTTGAGCAAAGATGGAATTGGCTGCGCCATCATTCATATCGCTATAGGTCTGCTGAGCTGCACCAAGACCTGGAGTATTGGTAACCGCACCATAAAGCACACCGATCATAGCATAGAGATCTTCGCCTGTAACCACATGAATAATGTAGGCAATGATAGCACCCAGAAGAACAAGACCTGTGGCCAACAGATTCAGAGTGATACCACCAGAACGGAAAGAGGAGAAAAAGCTTGGACCTACCTGCAGACCAATGCTGTAGATGAAGAGGATCAAACCAAACTCCTTGACAAAATGTGAAGTGGTACCGTCCAAAACCAAGCCAAAGTGACTGAGGATGATACCCACAAACAAAATCCAAGTAACACCAAGCGATACGCCTCCTATCTTGATTCGGCTCAGCGACAAACCGGCAGCAATCGTCAAGGCAATAAGCAGCACACTATGAGCTACACCCGGATTAAACAAAAGGTTGTAGAACCACATACCTTAATAATTAAAAATTAGAATATATTTTAAATGTATAAAACAATAATTGAATTTCTGTTTGCAAAGGTAGTGTTTTTTATTTTTATTCACACTATATACTATAAAAAAATGAAAAGGGCCTCAGAAAATGAGGTCCTTTTTTTATATTGTGCTATGTGCAGATGAAAACGAAGCAAACGTTTTCGTCAGAAATCAAATCAAATTCATGCCGTTTTCATGGCACTTCTTGCGCATATCTTCTGGCCAAATGCTTGACTGTGTCTCTCCAATATGAGCCTTGTGTAACAGCACCAGACAGAGACGCGACTGACCGATACCACCACCAATTGACAATGGCAAATCGCCAGACAACAAACGCTTATGGAAATAGAGATCCTTACGATCCTCTTTTCCGGTCAATGCCAACTGACGAAGCAAAGCCTCCTTATCGACACGGATACCCATTGACGACAACTCAATACTACGGTTCAAAATAGGATACCAGACAAGCAGATCTCCGTTGAGGCCTAAGAAACCATCTTCGTTAGGAGATGTCCAGTCATCATAGTCAGGAGCTCGAAGGTCATGCTCCTTACCATCGCCCAACTTACCACCAATGCCCATGATGAAGACAGCGCCATACTTCTTGGTAATCGCATCTTCACGCTCTTTTGGAGTCATATCTGGAAACATCTGGCGCAACTCCTCGCTATGAATGAAGAAAACATCTTCAGGCAAGAAATGCTTGAGGGTTGGATAAGCCTCGCAAATCTTGAATTCAGTACGCAAAATAGCGCCATAAATCTTATTGACAATCTTCTTGAGGAATGCTATGTTACGCTCCTCAGCCGACATTACACGGCACCAATCCCACTGATCGACATAAAGAGAGTGGAGATTATCCAACTCCTCGTCAGCACGAATGGCATTCATATCGGTCACGATACCAAAGCCATGCTCAATCTGATACTCAGCCAAAGTGTTTCGCTTCCACTTTGCCAAAGAGTGAACGACTTCGGCACGAGCCTCGTTCATATCCTTGATTGGGAAGTTCACGGCACGTTCAACACCATTAAGGTCATCGTTCATGCCCAAGCCTCGCAAAACGAAAAGCGGAGCGGTGACACGACGCAAGCGAAGTTCTGTCGAAAGTGTGGACAGAAAGAAATCCTTGATACACTTGATTGCCTGCTCAGTCTGTTTGAGATTGAGGGCCGACTCGTAGTGTTCTGGAATAATCAACTGACTCATTATATTAATTTAGTATGATTTTAGGACTGCAAATATAAAGCAAAAATCGCAAAGCGCAAAATATTTTCCATATTTTTGCACCTTGCGATAACATTTTTCTTTATTTTCATCCAAAAACGCAAGCAAAAGTATCAAAGAAACGCTTTTAACAGTTCATCCCATGCTTCATGTCCACCTTTGACGTTATGAAAGGAAATTCCAAATGATCGTGCACTTTCGCCATCCGTATCTTCTCGATCACCGACATAGAGCATAGTTTCCGGCTCAAGTCCAAATCTTTCCATCAGTCGTTCCATCGACGGACGAGAAGGCTTCAAACCTCCCAACTCAGGCGCAGAAACAATGCCATCGAACAAATCCGTTGGAATTGCCAATGCCTGGAGTTTTTCGGCAGCATGGCCATAGTCGCTATAAAGGATAACCTTCAGATTGCGTGCCTTCAGTGCCTCAAGCAACTCGACCGCCAAAGGACGCGCCTGAAAGTAAATCTGGAGCACAGAGACCTGCAACGGCATGTATTTATCTTCGTACCATCGACGCGCCTTCTCTGTTGTCAGACCTTTCTTCACACGAGTCATCTCTTCAAACAAAGCGGCATAAACCTTATCTTCGGTCCCATAATCTTTACCCATAACGACCTTACGGGCTTTTCGTTCCGCACTTAGCACGAACATATTCCAGAGGTCACCCAAGATCAACTTCATGGGCAAGCCCTTGTTATCGTACAGCGTTCCATCCAGATCAAAGACCACCGATTTATATTTCTCGATATTCATAAGCATGTCACAAAAATCAAGAATTAGGAATGCCGAATCCAATCCAACATCCCTAATTCCAAGTTCTTAATAATCCAATATCACTTCACAAGAACCTTGAACTTAGCATGACGTTTTTCGTCCTGCATCAAAAGGTTCATCTTGAACTGACCATCACGAGCACCCTCAGCAATACAAGCAGCCTTGAACTTCTCGAAGCTGTTCTCTACCAACATAAAGCCCTCTGGGTCATGAACACGGAGAGAATCACGTTTAGCAACATACTCCACATTCTGCTGACGGAGGTACTTATCGACCAGTTTGGTAAACTCGTCGCACTCAGCCTGAGTGGTGGCAGCATCAGCGAACTCATAGTAGAACTGATAATTCGAAGTCTCGAGATTTGCAAAGCCCACAAAGAACTTAACATCCTTCTTGCTCTCAGCAGCAGCGCTGTTCACGGCCTCGATAAACTGACGCTCATGAAGTTTCTCGCCAGTCATGGTAACAATACCATTTACCTTCTGGATCATGAATACTCTTGGGGTTTTGAAGAATGGAGTACCCACCTCAACCAAGTCATTCATATTGTAGCGATAAAGACCAGAGCAAGTAGTAACAAATGGGCAATAGCGCTTGCCCTGCTCGAGTTCGTGGAGCTGGTAGAACTTAACCTGCTTCAATGCCTCTGGATCATTCAATTTATCGACATCATCCTCCGACATGAACTCGTAGAAGTGATAATGTGGGAACATGGTCGAATAGTTGGTATCGTCCATCACAAGACCGAAGCGGCACTCGCTCGAGAAGTAACCGAACTCCTGGTGCAGACACTTCTCTGGGAAGAATCCATTGATCTTATCCAAATAGACATAAGTATTACCGCACTTCCAGGTATTGAGCACCTGCAGATTTGGCCAATAATGCTTAGGCAACACACGACCATACTTCTTCTTCAATTCACGAAGTTCGGCAGCACGCTTTGGATTAGGAGTGAGTTGGGCCTCAACCTCCTTACGGATATCCTCCGGAATATCGAAATCATGGCTCAATGTGCCCTTTTCGATATCATCACAATACTGGTCATAATACTTATCGACATTCTTCTGAACCTCAACAAGGGTCGAAGGATTGGCAGTAATGAAAATCGAAGCATCGCACTCTACCGAAAGACGCATGATTGTATAATAACGGGCATTGTAATCCTTGATGCCATATACACCACCAGGCACAGCATACATTTCCTTGACAAAGGAAGGGGCGTCACGACGGGTAACACCAGAAACAGAGCCTGCCACGGTACCATCCTCAGCATATCCTTCGACATCCTTACCTACAATGGTCACAAGTTTACCATAGAAACTCTTCGGACGGTTCTGAATATAGTTATAGAGCCAAACCTTAGTCATCTTACCATAGACGGTCTTCAGATAGACATCGGTAATTGGAATCCACTTAGGCTCCTTGGTTGTTCCTGAGGTTGTTGCATACATAACAGGCTTGCCTGGAACAAGAACGTCAGCCTCACCTTTCTTGTGACGGTCGATGAGCGGACGGTAATCCTCGTAATCACTTGGAGCAATCTGCTCAGTATAGCGTTTATAGAGTTCGTCGCCATCCTTTGCAGACAAAATATAGTCAAAGCGATGCGCGCGACCGTACTCGGTATCCTTGCTCAATTCGAGGATATTACGGAGAGTTACCTCACTCGCCTGTTTCGGGTTCTTACTTGCCTTGACAAGTTTACGATAGTTGATACCACCTGCCACACGGAGCAGGAAGGTTGTCAGCCATGCTGGAGTTGAATTCTTTTTCATATCGATTATATGGGCAATAAACTACAGTTGAAAGATTTACAAAACAAACCATAGTTCGTTAATAAATTCATCGTGCAAATATAAAGATTATTCTCTAAACAGACAATAAAACGTAAATATTAAAGACTCCAAGAGAGAAAATAGTTGGCAAAAAATCCTTTAATGCGCGTTGAAAATGGCAAATTCTCATAATAAGCCGTAGTCAGTTTGCGCGCATGGTGCTGATTCTGGACGAATGCAGAGTCCAGCCATTGCGTAGCTTCTGGATTATAGACGATTGCCGCAACCTCCTCATTCATACGCAAAGCCCTATAGTCAAGATTGACAGATCCCACCATACATGATTCACCATCAGCCATCATAATCTTGCTATGTTGGAAAGCGCCGTCATACAACCATACTTCGGCGCCCTGCTTCTGCAAATGATGCGCATAACTGATGTTGCCCACATCGAAGAGCGGAGTATCACCATGCTCCGAAAAGAGGATTTCGACATGCACACCTCGCTTGATTGCCTTATGAAGATCACGGCGGACACCCAAGGTTGGCAACAGATAAGGCGAAGTTATGTGCAAGCTGTCTTTGGCCGACCGAATGAATTGACGGACTGCGACACGAGCCTCTTTCTTTTTGGCTCGACATTGGCGACCACGTTCTACGATAGATGCACCCGACACGCCCTCAGCCACATAGCCACAAGCGGTATAAGGATAATAAGGTGCGCCATCAAAGCCCTCACCTCCAGCCTTTTCGTAATGCTGGCTGAAGAGGAACTGCAAAGCTTCGACGGCCTGTCCCTCCAATCGGACATGGGTATCAACATACCCTCCATAAGAAGATTTCCCCTTCACATTATAATCAGCGACATTGAAGCCGCCAGTGTAACCAATCTTGCCATCGATAACGACAATCTTACGATGGTCACGAAGAATACGATGCACAAAAGGGAACACAAAAGGTTCGTAAACAAAAACATCAACCCCCTGCTGACGCAGCAACTTGAGTCGTTTCTTGTAATTGTAGCCACGCTGTCGGTCATAATAACCATCGACGAGCAGACGGCACTCCACTCCCTCCTTGGCTTTCTGACGCATAACATCAAGGACACGATGCCCTATCTCATCGTTGGCAAAAATAAAATACTCGCAATGAATATGGTGCTGTGCCTGAAGCATATCTCGCAACAAGGCATCATACTTATCCTTTCCTGACTGATAGAACTGAATGCTATCCACATCGAACACGGCCGGCTGGGCAAAACTCGGCAACGGCAGAAACAGCATCGCAAACAAAAGCAGATATTTCAATCTCATAATCTCACATTATGGGGTTTTCATTCTTTGTAGTAAACACGCTTCACTCGGGTACTGACGGTGCTCAATACCTCATAGCAAATGGTCAATAACTTCGAACTGAGTTCGGTCAAAGGCAGATTCGGGCCGAAGATTTCAACCATATCTCCCTCTTTGGCCTCAGGACAATCCGTCACATCTATAAACGTAACATCCATGCAGACATTTCCCAAAGTCGGACAACGATGTCCAGCGACAAACATCTCGGCATGACCATTTCCAAGTTTGCGGTCATAGCCATCTGCATAACCGATCGGAACCATCGCGATACGGCTGTCACGCGACAGTTTTCCATTACGCATATAGCCGACCGTTTCAGTTGCCGGAATCTCCTTGATTTGCAGAATGGTCGATTTGAGCGAAGCCACAGGCTCCAGATCCATCGGTACCTCGGAGGCTTCGAATCCATATAGGCCAATGCCAAGTCGGCACATCTCCATCTGGTATTGCGGATATTTCTCGATGCCCGCCGAATTACAGATATGACGAAGTATCGGATAAGAAAATGCAGCACGAATGCGATCTGCGCAATCATCGAATCTGCGCTTCTGTTCATGAACGAAAGCCTCCTGTACCGGATCATCGGCTGTTGCAAAATGGCTGAACACGCTACGCACCGTCAGAGAATTCTGTCGCTTAAGCCTTGTAATCAATTCCTCAATCTCGTGCGACTGGAACCCCAATCGGTGCATACCAGAATCGATCTTGATGTGAATCGGATAATTCGTAACGCCCAAGGCTCGGGTTTCCTCCATAAACGCCTCCATCAGGCGGAAACTGTACACCTCTGGTTCCAGTCGGTTTTCGATGATGGTTCGGAATGCCGACATCTCTGGGTTCATCACAATAATCGGCACTCTAATCCCCTGACGGCGAAGATCTGCACCCTCATCGGCCACAGCAACTGCCAGATAATCGACATTTTGATCCTGCAAGGTCTTGGCGAGCTCATAGCTACCTGTTCCATAGCCAAATGCCTTTACCATACAGGTCAATTTGGTTTCGGGCGACAAGTGACTGCGATAACGGTTCAAATTGTGGACAATCGCATCCAGATTAACCTCAAGGATAGTCTCATGGCGACGCAATTGGAGCGCTTCGCCGATGCGTTCAAACTGGAAATCACGAGCACCTTTCAGGAGCACGAGCTCATTCTGGATACGTTTCAACTCCTCACTCTCAAGAAATTCGTGGGTCGAAGCAAAAACATCGGTAATACAACGTACACCCGCGCCATTCAATTCCTCAATCAATGTACGGGCCAGCCGAACCGAAACAGGACCGATACAAAACAATTTGGAGATATTATACAGTCGACAAAGCTGAGCCAGTTTTGTACAACGTTTTCTATCATCCATATCTGCCTGCAGAATATCCGAAAGAATCAGCGTATTCTTGAGCGATGCAGAGGCACGTCGTTTCTGAAACTCCAAAGCCATCTCGAGCGAAGTCATGTCACAATTGTAGGCATCGTTGATAAGCAGGCAGCCTCGCTTACCCTCAACAACCTCCAGTCGCATTGCCAATGGTGTCAGGCGTTTCATGCGTAAGGCGATATCTTCGGGCGACAATCCCAAATAAAGCATCAAGGCCAAACTGTTCAGCGCGTTTTCGAGCGAAGCATCATCGGTCATCGGAATGGTAAATGTTCCATCTATGCCCAACATACTGTAACGGACCGACGTTTCGTTCTCGCTCCTTACCACTTCGTGCACATTGATCTGCGCCTCTTTGTGCCTAAGTGTCCATGCCATGCCACGAGCACCGACTCCAGCCAATTCGAGGGCATCGCCGATGCCTGGAATATCGGCATTATAAATAATGACATCACACGAGCGGAACAATTGGAGTTTCTCTTGCAGTTTCTGGTTCTGACTGTCGAATCCGGAGGCATGAGCAGTACCGATATTGGTCAAGATACCGATGGTTGGACGGATAATCTTTTCGAGTTTGTCCATCTCTCCGGGACAACTGATACCCGCTTCAAACAACGCCAGATCGTGCTCCTCAGTCAGCTGCCAGACAGAGAGTGGCACACCCACCTGACTGTTGTAGCTTCGAGGCGAACGGACGATATTGTGAACATCATGCAGAAGTTGGTAAAGCCACTCTTTGACAATAGTCTTTCCGTTGCTGCCCGTAATGCCGACAACTGGCAACTGGAACTGCTTTCGATGCCACGATGCCAATTGCTGCAAAGCCTGCAACGTATCAGGAACGACCAAGAACCAGGCTTCGGGACAAGTATTCCGGAATGCGTCTGGCGATTGACTGACAACAAAGGCCCGTACCCCTTTCTGATACAGATAGGGCAGATATTTATGACCATCGCCTTTCGAGGTCACAAGAGCAAAGAAAAGGGTATGGCTGGCAAATGTCAGGCTACGACTATCGGTCAACAGGATTGAAACCTGTGGCTGTGTATTGGCTGTGGCTTGACGGTTTCCATGAAGCGGACAGCTTAAGATTTTTGATATTTGGCTTAGATTATACACTACAGACGATTTATCGATTAACGATTTCCAACTAGTCGTTTTGGGATTAGCACTGCAAAGTTACTGCTTTTGGCCGAAAAATGCAAGAAATTTTCATTTTTTTCCAACCTTTCTCCCCTTTTATCCTATTTTTTATCTATCTTTGCATCGAAAACAACATAACAATAGAAGTTTCGCTATGAAAATTCTCTCATCCTCATTATTCTTAATAATAATCGCAACCTCGCAATTGTGCGCTTTCAATCGACAGCGCATCGACGATGCGTGGCGTTTTCAATTAGGTAACGATTCCACCTGGGCTGCACCGGCTTTCGATGATTCCAAGTGGCGTCAGCTCGATCTCCCACACGATTGGAGCATCGAAGGCACATTCAACAAAGAGAACCCTGCGGGCAACGATGGCGCCTATCTGCCGACTGGCATTGGATGGTATCGTCTGAAACTGAACGTCGAAAGCAGACAATTAATAGCCGGGCAAATGCAGAAACTCTACTTCGAGGGTGTGTATATGAACAGTACCGTCTATGTGAATGGTGAAGAAGCAGGAGGACACCAATACGGGTTCAGCAGTTTTTGGGTGGATGTAACCGACAAACTGAAACCTGGGGTCAATGTCATCGCCGTCAAGGTTGACAACTCGGCCCAAAAGAACTGCCGTTGGTACACCGGTTCCGGCATCTATCGTTCCGTGTGGCTCTACAGTATGAATACTACAGAGATGGACGATCCCTGGAAGACCTTTGTACGTACAGAAAAAATATATGGAATCTCGGACGATGGATTGAAAGCTGACTCTGCGATTGTAAGGATTTCTTACGAAGGTCGTCCTGACCAGCTGCGCACATATCACGACATACGCCTTTGGAGCCCGGAATCACCGAATCTCTACACAATCGAAGTAGGCAACCAGAAGATTGAACATGGATTCAGACAAATAGAGTTCACCACGCAAGGGTTTCTGCTGAACGGCAAAGATTACAAGATAAATGGAGGATGCGTGCATAGCGACAACGGCGGCTTGGGCGCTGCCTCTTTCGATGTTGCAGAATGGAGAAAGGCCCAACAGGTGAAAGATGCCGGTTACAATGCCGTGCGCACGGCACATAATCCCGCAAGCGAAGAATTCATTCGAGCCTGCGATCATATCGGTTTGTTGGTAATCGACGAAGCCTTCGATGGTTGGAAGAGCAAGAAGAACAAACACGACTACCACGAACTGCTCGATGAGCATTGGCAGGAAGATGTAGATGCTCTTGTGCTGCGTGACCGAAACCATCCATCGGTCATTGCCTGGAGCAACGGCAATGAGATCTGGGAACGAAAAAAGATCGAATGCATCACAACATCTCGCACCTTTGCTCGCCGTATGCGGCAGCTGGACCCGACACGTCCCGTCACTCAAGCGCTATGCGAGGTTGATTCCATTTTTGATCCTTTGGCCGAAACTATCGATGTGGTCGGCTACAACTATCTGATTCAATATGCCGAGAAGGATCATCTGCGTTGCCCGGAGCGCATCATCTGGCAAACCGAAAGTTATGTCGATTCTGCCTTCCAGAGCTGGCAGGCTGTTCAAGACCTGCCTTATGTAATCGGAGATTTTGTCTGGACTGCAATCGACTATTTGGGAGAATCCGGTATCGGGCGAGCCCATTATGCCTCCGACCCTGCCGATCGTGGCGAACACTGGCAAGGCTTGAAGTGGCCTTGGCATGGATCGAATTGCGGCAGCACGGACTTTATCGGACAACGGAAACCCATCTCCTACTATCGGGAAATCCTTTGGAACGAAAAGCCGGCCCTCTACATGGCTGTTCGCGAACCCGATTGCTACACGGATACCATCATCTCGACCTTATGGTCAACTTGGCCGACAACACAATCCTGGAACTGGCCCGGCCACGAAGACAAACTGATTGATGTCGAAATATATTCTCGCTACCCCAAGGTACGTCTCTATCAGAACGACGTTGTCGTAGGTGAAAAGACGACCTCACGCGACGAACGATTCAAAGCCACCTTTACGATTCCTTATCAACCAGGCAGACTGCGTGTAGTTGGCTTAGCCGCTGATGGAACAGAAAAGGAGGAACAGATTATCCGAAGCGCAGGAAAGGCAATGCAGATCCGGCTCACGACTGACAAGCAACGACTTTCGGCCAACGGACGTGATTTGGCTTACATTACCATCGAACTCACCGACAACAATGGAACCGTCATTCCTTTTGCTTCCGACGAACTGACCATCTCGGTTTCCGGTTGTGGCATCCTGCAAGCTGTTGCCAATGCAGATATGACCGATATGGATTCCTATGCAGGACACCTCGCTTCCGGCAAGAACAAATCGACACGCAAACTTTGGCACGGACAAGCACAGGCCATCATCCGTTCAACCCACAAGTCGGGCAAGATCACACTGAAGGTCGAGGGCGCCGGCTTTGTTCGTACAATTTCTCTACAGAGCAAGTAATAACATAAACTGCATTATTCATGCAGAGTTTTTAGTTTTCAGTTTTTAGTTTTCAGTTTTTAGCTGGGGATAAAAATGATGGCGCAAGATCATTCGATCTGCGCCATCATTTATATCATTAAGTTTCCGTAGAATTACAGCAATTTGAGGAGGTTGCCATCGTACTCGAACTGACCCTTTTCGATGTTGCCCGAGCTCTTGCGATCCTTCAAGATCTTATAGCTCAACTGGCCTTCCTCGATCTTACGGATAGGCACGATACAAATCTCTGCTGGAGCATCAGGCTTACCGCCCACACCGACAATAAGGAATACATTCGGACGTTTGATATCCTTGTCTGCCTTATCCTCATTTTCAACAGCATTCATAATACTCTTGAGTTCGTTCTGGGTTGCCCAATACAGACCATCGAGAGGTACACTCTCAACCCATACACTCTCGACAATGATACGATAAACAGCAACATCGGTTTCGCACTCTACCAAGAGACCACGCCAATTATTATTCTCATCCTGACCCTGTTTCAGGATCGACCAATCCAACTTATCGAACAGTTTAACAAGATGATTTTCGAATTGAAGACATTTCTCAGGGTCCACCTTTACGGTTCCATTGCTGGTTACATTTGTGAGCTCTCCACCAACCACTTGTGCCTTTGGTGCAGTTGCCTCCCAAAATGCCTGAGTAATAAAAATACCGAAAGCGGTAACTACAAGACCAATGACAATGTCAATAAAAATTTTCTTCATAGGGCTATTAAGATATATACTTTACGGGGGCAAAGATAGATTTTTTTTTCCATCTTTCCAACTTTTTGTTCATTTTTTTAATTTTTGGGCCAGAAAACAGACAAAAACAAGACTGTTTGGCGTCAACGTCTGCTCAAATCATCGTACAATGTCTGCAAATAACTCTTTCCCCAAAGCTCTGCTTTACCCTCAGGATCATGTGTTCCGGAGAGGCCTTGACCGGACTTGGCGTTGTCTTGAATATAGCAGATACTGTCGTTCACAAAGCCAAAACCATCGCTAAAGGCATAAAAGGCATAATGACTGACTGCAGGATCAATCATATCCTTACTGAACACAAAATCCTTGCAGTCGATGCCCAACTGACCGAACAAGGTTGCTGCCAGATCGGTCTGACTGCCATAGGTATTGACAATTGCCGAACGGCTGAGAGCCCCCCCCGTCCAGAACATTGGAATACGATACCGCAACGTTTCATGGTTTTGCAATCCTGCGGGGAAATTACTGTAGGCATGATCAGCCACACCGATAATCAGCAGATTGTCCCATGCTGAAGTATTCTTGAGTCGATCGATGAAACTGCCGATACAGCTGTCGGTATAGGCAATACTGTTCACATACGGATTGCTGAAATGATGATATTCGACATCGAACGGTTCATGGCTGCTCAACGTCAGCATCACCTTAAGCGACGGCTTATTATCATGGGATTCAGCGACAATCTCGTCATACAGGTAGTTGAACATCTTGTGATCCGGAACGCCCCACTTCGAGAGACGATCACCCATCGGGAAATCGGTATCACCCGTGATGTTTTCGAAACCGCCAGCAGTCAGAAAACCTCGCATGTTCGTAAAATCGACATCTCCGCCATGCACAAAATGCAGGTCATAGCCATTTTCCTTCAACCGCTTGCTCAAATACTCCAGATGATTACATTTCGACTGATCCTTCATGACCGAATGGGTCGGCTGACCAGGATAGGAAGCCAGAACAGCGGCACAACCACGATCCGTACGGAAACTGTTCGCAAACATATTCGTGAAACCGATGCCCTCACGATAGATTCGATTCACATTCGGAAGTATAGTCGAGTCGGCATCTGCCCAAACGGCATGACAAGCAGACCCCGAAAAACTCTCCAAAATGAGCAGTACGATATCCGGACGATCCGTCTTAAGCAATCGGCAAGTCTCCAGACGGCCTTCCTCGGTTATGCAGCAAGACAAACTATCCACATCGAAATGCAAAGACTCCACAGGAGCATTCAACTCTGCATAGGCAGCAGACGCAGCTTCGGCAGACATGAACCGATATTGCTTCGAGAAGTCAGCCTTCTTATGCGCCATACTGTGCATGAAACTGAACAATGGATTGGTAGCTGCCTGGTTGAGTGGCATCTCGCTGCTGAAATAAACTCGTCCGACATTCAAAGTCGAAGTGGTAACACCACCTCGGATTGCAACGAATACCAATCCACAACACAACAAATTCAAACCGGTATGTATCAGCGATGTCTTTTCGGATGGGAGACAAAGACGCGCTCCTCGCTTGCGTTCAGGATAAAACAAGCAGAACAAACGTTGCAGACACCACCACAAACCCACTATCAGTATAGGAGCCGCAATCATCATCCACACTGGCATCTGACCTAAGGCTTCAAGTGGATTGTCGAGGAAATAAATCATCACGGTGCTGTCGATACGGAATCCCCAATAACCATACAGGAACAAGTCACTCAAATAGTTGACAAGAACCAGCAACAGTACCAGTCGAAGCCAGAATTTCATGAAATGACGATGCCACTCTCCCTTGTACCAGATGAAGATGAACTGAACCAGAAAAGGTACAGCCATCAGATAACCAGCGCAAGCCAGATCATGAGGAAGTCCATTCCACAATGCTGCAATACGGTCCGACATAGGATAATCTCCAAAGATGTCGCCGTAATAACACATAAACAGGAACTTGCCCAACATGAAAAGTATGACAAAAAGGGCATATACAGCAATCTTTTTTCGCATAAACAGAAAGATTTAGGCCATTGATGACAAAATTTCGGTGCAAAGATAATGATTTCCAAAAAATAATAACTATCTTTGCAGAAATTTTTCAATAAAAATTAGCAAAATTTACACTAAAATGGAGAAACTGGTACGTATAAACAAGTATTTAAGCGAGTCCGGTGTCTGCTCACGCCGTGAGGTGGATGAGTTGATTGAATCCGGCCGCGTCGAGGTAAATCATCAGCCAGCTCGAATCGGCATGCAAATTGACACAGAGAACGACAAAGTTTACGTGGACGGACAATTGGTCAACCCAGACAACAAAGCACAAAATGCTGTTACCAAAGAGGCTCTGCTTGCACAGCAGGAACGCCCTTGGTGGGAGGCTCACAACGAAGAGAAACAGGCGCGCGAGGAGGCCCTGAAGATGAATCCAAAGAGCAAACTGCTCCGCAAGGGCAGAAAGAATGCAGGCAAAACGGCAACCGCCAATCAGAACAAGTCGGGCAAAGGCACTCCCAAGCAGACCCTCAGCGAACTGAAAGAGGCTGCAACACGAGCAGCTGCCATCAAGACGCGTGGCCATAGTGCTGCCGACAAACAAGCCAAGAACGAACTCGTTCAAGCAACCCGCAAGGAGGTTGCAGCCAAGGAGGCCAAACGCGACGAACTGCGTCGTCCTAAGACTTTGTCCGAAATGATGGGCGCTATGACCAATGTACAGCGTGATCGTACCCTCAAGGAGCGTCGCGTGGAGGGCGTCAACCCTAAGGCAGCACAACTGCGTGGCAAGAAAAGCGGGTCAGGTTCTTCACGTCGCACCAGACACAAGTGATTACGTTTTCCGATTACTTGAAGCGAACCTTCCCAAACCGGAAGATCCAAAAACTCACCGTGGATGGAGGTTTCTCCTGTCCTAATCGAGACGGATCGAAGGGACGGGAAGGTTGTTCGTTTTGTAATCCGAAAGCCTTTTCGCCGGGATATTGCCGTGAGACGACCGACATCCGGGAACAGATAGAAAGAGGCAAAGCCTTCTTTGACCATAAACACAAGGGCGAGGTAGGCTATCTGGTCTATTTTCAATCCTACAGTGGAACATACGCCTCCATCGAGGTTCTTCGGGAACGATACCGAGAGGCTCTCGCCTGCGATGGGGTGCTAGGCATTGTCATAGGCACTCGTCCAGATTGTATCTCTGACAAGACGCTCGATCTTCTGGCAGAGATTCACAAAACCCATTATGTTATGGTAGAATATGGTGTTGAATCTTGCTATGATCGGACATTGGAACGAGTCGGACGAGGTCATACCTTCCAATGTGCTATAGAGGCCATCCTTGCGACAGCGCAACGAGGCATTCCGATTGGCGCCCACCTGATACTCGGTCTGCCAGGAGAGAGTCGTGACGAAATGCTCCAGGAGGCAGATATTCTATCCGAACTTCCCATCGAGGTCTTGAAACTACATCAGTTGCAGATTATGCGAAACACACGTATGGCACAGGAATGGGAATCTCATCCAGAGCAATTTCATCTTTTTTCTGCCGATGAATACACCTCTCTGGTCGCAGCCTTCGTACGAAGGCTTCGTCCCGACATTGCCCTTGATCGCTTTGCTGCCGAAGCACCCTACTCCCTACTACTGGCTCCCAAATGGGGACTCAAGCCCCATGAAGTCCAACGTCTTGTTGAAGAGAAGCTACATAAATAGTGACAAAAAAAAAGGAGTCCCGCATCAAACGAGGACTCCTTCTAATTCATAAGGGCTGGCTGAAATGATCTTTACATCATAGAACTTACCGATCTTCAAATCAATATGGGTTTCAACATCAGCCGAGGCTGCAGTACGAACCATCGGAAGAGATTCAACAGGAATCAGCACCTCCGGATCGACCTCCGGGCTGTCGAACTCTGTGCGCCCCACGTAATACTCGCCATCCAAACGATCAATGATGACCTTGTAAGTTCCACCCACCTTCTGTTGCTGTGAGGCCTGCGAAATCTCCTGCTGCAACGTCATAAGCTGATCCAAACGCGACTGCTTCACCTCTGCGGGCACATCATCCTTATAGTGTTTGGCAGCATAGGTTCCCTCCTCTTCACAAAAGGCAAAAGCACCCATACGCTCAAATCGCTGTTTGCTCACAAAATCGACCATATTGTCAAAGTCCTCTTGAGTCTCGCCCGGGAAACCGACCATCAAGGTTGTGCGCAGATGAATCCCTGGTACCTGACGACGAATCTCTGCCAATAAGACCTCCGTCTCCTGACGGGTAATACGACGCAACATTCGGTCCAGAACGGGGTCAGAAGCATGCTGAAGTGCGATATCCAGATACTTGCAGACATTGGGATACTTAGCCATGATCGGCAACAGATCCATCGGAAAATCGTTCGGATAGGCATAGTGCAGTCGCAGCCATTCTACGCCTGGAGTTTGTGCAATCTTTTCGACCAACTCAGCGATGTTGAATCGGCCATAAAGGTCTTTTCCATAGCCCGTCAGATCCTGGGCAATCAACTGAATCTCCTTGACGCCCTTAGCAACCAATCCCTCTACCTCCGACAGAATATCCTCCATCGGACGGCTCTTCAATCTGCCCGTGATAATCGGAATGGCACAATAGGCACACATACGGTTACATCCCTCCGAAATCTTGACATAAGCATAATGCGAAGGCGAAGTCTGGAATCGTTGTCCACGAAGGGAGTCGTCCCACTGATGGCCCAAGTCTGAGAGAATCTGCTTCCAGTCATATTTGCCATAGATGCGATCAATCTCAGGAATCTCGTCGGTCAATTCCTTGCGATAACGCTCGCTTAGGCACCCCATCACAAAGATCTGCCCGATCTTGCGACGTTTCTTCAGTTCTGTAAGGCCAAGAATCGTGTTGATTGATTCCTCCTTGGCATCTCCGATGAAGCCACAAGTATTGACGATCACGATTTCACCCTTTGGATCTTCGGGATCATGATGCATCTTGTAGCCACAAGCAGCGAGCTGTCCCATCAGGCGCTCGCTGTCCACCAGGTTCTTGCTACAACCCAATGTAATAAGATCAATTCTTCCTTTAATCATTGTCAAGGTTAACGTTAGGGTTAGGGTTAACGTTAGGGTTAAGGTTAACGTTAGGGTCTTTAGAACAGCGACTCCACAAATGCCTTGTTGTTAAACACCTGAAGATCCTTCATACCCTCACCCAAACCGATGTAGCGCACCGGAGTCTTGAGCTGATCGCTGATACCAATCACTACACCACCCTTGGCAGTACCATCCAGCTTGGTTATAGCCAAAGCTGTCACATCGGTAACGGCAGCGAACTGCTTGGCCTGTTCGAACGCATTTTGTCCAGTCGAACCATCGAGCACGAGCAACACTTCTGGATTGGAATCAGGAATAACCTTGGTTATGACCTTACGGATTTTTCCAAGTTCATTCATCAAACCGACTTTGTTGTGCAGACGGCCTGCAGTATCAATAATAACTACATCGGCATTAGCCTTGACAGCATGGTTCACAGCATCGAAAGCCACACTGGCTGGATCCGATCCCATCTGTTGCTTCACTACATCAACACCCACGCGATCACCCCAAATCTGAAGCTGATCGATAGCGGCGGCGCGGAATGTATCGGCAGCACCCAGCACAACCTTGTTGCCAGCCTCCTTGAACTGATAAGCCAACTTTCCGATGGTGGTAGTCTTACCCACTCCATTCACGCCAACGACAAGAATTACGTATGGGCGCTTGGTATCTGCCTTCAGATGGAATCCTTCCAACTCCTCACGCTCATTTTCAGCCAACAATGCAACAATCTCTTCGCGCAGGATACGGTTCAACTCACCCGTTCCGACGTACTTGTCGCGGGCAACTCGATCTTCAATACGTTCAATGATGCGTAGAGTTGTCTCTACACCCACATCGCTGGTTACCAATGTCTCTTCGAGACGATCCAAAACCTCGTCATCGACGGTATCACGGCCAGCCACAGCACGAGCCAGTTTGTCGAAGATACTCTGCTTACTCTTCTCGAGACCTTGATCGTATGTCTCCTTGTTTTCCTTTTTGAAGAAATCGAAAAATCCCATAATCTGTCAGGGTTAGGATTAACGTTAGGGTTAGGGTTATCGTTAGGGTTAAGGTTAACGTTAGGGTTAAGAATAATGCACAATGACCGCAAAGAGGCTGTTGCTTCCTTGCGGTCATGTATAATAAAGTTGAAACTCTTGAGCAATTACTTACTTAGCGAGAGTTTCCTTAACCATTTCATTTGGAACCATCTCCTCGACGAAAATATAAGCGCCGGTCTTAGGAGACTTTACCATACGGATAACCTTGCTGAAAGTACGGCCATCACCTGTCTTGAGGGTAGCCACGGTTTTCTTTGCCATAGTCTATATATTGTATTAACTATTAACTTCTAACTATTAACTCTCAGAGATTACTTGATCTCCTTGTGGATGGTATAACGCTTCAGGAATGGGTTATACTTCTTCAACTCAAGACGCTCGGTAGTGTTCTTGCGGTTCTTGGTAGTGATATAACGAGACATTCCTGGAACACCTGAAGCCTTCTGCTCGGTGCACTCGAGGATAACCTGTACGCGGTTGCCTTTAACTTTCTTTGCCATAGTTCTATTAGCCGATTACATAACCTGCATCCTTAAGAGCTGCAGAAATACCCTTCTTGTTGATAGTGCGTACAGCAGCTGCAGAGACCTTGAGATAAACAAAGTCATCGAGCTCAGGTACATAAAATTTCTTCACCTGCAGGTTCACATTGAACAAGCGCTTGGTGCGACGCTTTGAGTGTGAAACGTTATTTCCACTTCCTGCCTTTTTACCAGTAAGCTGACAAATCTTAGACATTGTTGTTCGTTTTTTGTTATAAAACCGGACGTAATGGAAACCCCTGACAGAAGGGCGGGAATATCCGATCTTAAGAGTTTATTGTTAAAATCGTTGTTTTGTGGAGTTTTTCCTGATCTGCCTACCGGGCGCATCACTTCCCTCAAGGCCGATTTTGGAGCTAAAGTCCTCAAAACGGGATGCAAAGTACGCGTTTTTTCGCCAATTATCCAAATATACTTACAACTTTTTAATTCTTCGAGGCAATTAACTCCGTCAAAAGACGCAAAGCGCTATCTGCGGCTTGCAAAATAACCGCTTCTCTATCTCCTTCGAAGACAAAAGTCCGGCTCAAAACCTTATAGTTTTCGTTAGGGTTATCGTTAGGGTTAGGGTTAAGGTTATCGCACAAACACGCCGCCATGCAGACTGTTCCAGCAGCCTTTCCATCCGAAGGGCCTGGTCCTGCCACACCCGTCGTGGCCACGGCACAATCGGCACCACAAACCCGGATGACCCCTTTGGCCATCTGTAAGGCTGTATCTTCGCTCACTACCCCATCATGCAGAACCACACCCAGCAGCTCTTCCTTGACCGAAACGGCATAGCTGACCACACTTCCCTTAAAATAGTTCGACGACCCTGCCACTGCCGTTACCATCGAGGCAATGGTTCCGCCGGTGCAACTCTCGGCTGTTGCCATCGTCATTCCTCGTTCCGACAAGACACGGCCGATTGCCAATCCCATTTCGTTGTTGTTCAAAAATCTTTCCATACGGTGCAAAGATAGTCATTTTCATGGAATTGTCCAAACATTGCCACAAAAAGATGGCATTTTCTTGCCAAGTTCAACAAAAGTGATTATCTTTGCACCCATAACATTCTAAAAAACAATATGAACAAAAGAATCATTCTCTTTATTTCCGCCGGCTTGGCATCGATGCTCTCTTTGGCAGCACCACGAACACAGCAGCAGGCTCGACAAATTGCACATCAGATTTTAGAACAGCCCAAAGAAGTCAGCCTTGGACGTTCCCTTTATATATATAATAATGAGGAAAAGCCCGGATTTGTCATTGTCAGCGGCTCCGACCTTCTACGACCTGTCATCGGTTATAGTGACTCTGGCAACATCGATCCGGAACAGATGCCCGACAACCTGCTGCACTGGATTCATTGGGTCGATGAAGCGACCGCATGGTTGGAGTCTCATCCGGAATGCAGTCTGACCGAAAGCCAGCTGACGGCCAGCGCCATCTCTCCCATCCTTGGCAATATCGCTTGGGCGCAAGATGCCCCCTTCAACAACAAGTGTCCTAATGGTTCTCCTGTTGGCTGTGTTGCTACGGCTGCAGCACAATGCGTCTATCACTACCAATACCCAAGTACCGGCATTGGCAGTCACACCGATGCCTACCACAAGAATCTGACCGTCAACTTCAGCCAAGCCACCTACGACTACAGTTTGATGTTCGACCGCTATACCCCCAGCGCAACCTATACAGCTGCTCAATTGAACGAGGTGGCCGAACTCAGCTACCATTGTGGTATCCTGGCCGATATGATGTACGGACAGGAGGCCTCCAGTTCTTCGCTGATATCGCTGCGCCGTGGATTGGTCGAGAATTTCAACTACGATCCCTATTGTCAGGTCATTTATCGCGCCAGCCACACCTATAGCGAATGGCAGAACTACCTGCAATCGGAATTGTCGGCTTCACGACCTGTCATCATTGCAGGAACCTGCAACAACGGAACCGAAGGCCATTGCTTTGTCATCGATGGTGTCAACGACAAAGGGCTCTACCACGTCAACTGGGGTTGGTCAGGTTCCTTCAATGGATACTACGACATTACAGTCCTCAACCCCGAAGGCACTGGCATCGGAGCTTCGTTCAGCGACGATGGCTTCTGCACCGACCAATCCATACTGGTACAGCTGGCGCCTAAGGGCAAACTGACCAATCCTCAGTACTTCACATCTCTTTCGGCACCAACCGGAAGCTTCAATATCAGCACATCGAGCGTAATCTTAGGCTCCAATGCCACTTTTGCGCTCAACACAATCTACAACTATTCAACGTCGGCTGTAACGGGCAAGTTCGGTTTGGCCTTTGTACAGAATGGCAAAATCGTGAAGTCTATTCCCTACAATCATCAGGCAATCACATTCAATGCATCAGTCGGTGGACAGGTATATGGCGGTTCGTTCAACAATCTGCAGATCACGCTTCCTGTCACACTCTCTGCGGGCAACTATCAGGTCTATCCTTGTTTTCTCCCTACGAGCGGGGATTTCGAAAACGAATGCGGCCTCATCTACAGCAAGGCCACGACTCCAAGCTACTACGCATGTTCGATCGCGAACGGCAAAGCCACTTTTAGTCGAGGTACAGCAACTGCCGACATCACAGCAAGTGATTGGAGTTTCGACTCGGCCGATGTATCGTCTGGTATCAGCCAAACCATCACCTGCTCACTCAAGAACAATGACCAGAACAATACCCTTGTCGGCAAATACTATCTCTACGTCACATCGCCAAGCAATCAGTCTGAATACATCGAGGCAGACAAGGTCTTGACTTTAGCGCCCAACGGAACTGGAACACTCTCGTTCCACAACACGTTCCGCGAAGCTGGACAATGGAAGTGCCAGCTCTATATCTTCTACCAGAACATCGATTACGATACCTCGACGCAGAAGAAAGTGGTGAATGGCGTAAGCAAGACTTTCAACGTCGTGCAGAACACAACCACCGAAGCCAGCTTTTCGCTCCTCAGTTCACCCGTTCACATCAGCAATGCAAACTACGGAGATTCCCTCTTTGTTGATGCACTTGCCGCATTCAAACTCTCTGTCCGAAACACGGGTGAGGCTTACAAGGGAGAATTCCAAATGCAATTCTATAAGAGCAAAACCTCAACAACTATCATCGGAACTGTCACTTCGGCAGTTTCTGTACCTGCCAATAGCGAAGCAAACTACTACATTACAGGCGATCTCACGAAAGCCACGACAACCTTCACGGCGGCCGCTTCGGGCACAGAATACTACGTGAAGGCCAATTTCAAATACGGCGATACGTTCAAGGCTTTACCGGTAGCTGCTGGCGTATCAAATCGAGTAGTCGTCAAAGTCTATGCTGGCTCCCCAACCGGAATTGAGAGTCTGAAGAGTGAAACTTCCTCCCATCAGCAGGATTTTGACCTCTCTGGCCAACGCACCAATAAAACTACAGCTGGATTACGCGTACACAATGGCAAGGTAGTCCTTTTGCGATAACAACTTATCAACTTCAATGTTCATAAGTATGTTAATAACTCTATGGAAAAGTACTAAATAACCTTTTTAACAACAACATGAGCTGTGGAATATAATGCAAAATATCAGCACGTTATAATCCACAGCTTATTTTTTAGTGCAATGTAACACGGCGTCATAAGTAGGACCCCAAAATTATTTTGAACGGTGCGGTCAAAAATTTTTGAGTAGGAATCCAGTCGCTCGAAACGAGCTCAAAAATTTTCGACCTGTACGGTTAAAATGAGGCTTTAAACAATAAATTTCCATCTTCCGCGTTATCTATAAAAAAGAAAACAACAATGGGAAAGGCAAAACTTGAATTTGTAGCCCGTATCACAACAGAAGATGGAAAG
>JAZRXX010000104.1:0-10956 GCA_045600485.1 Bacteroidales bacterium | reverse complement strand
ATAGCGCAAGGGCTCCACCTCTTACCATTCCGAACAGAGAAGTTAAACCTTGCAACGCCGATGGTACTGCCAACGCGGGAGAGTAGGAAGCGGCCACCTTACAGGAGATTCGAACAGCTATAGTTCGGATCTCTTTTTTTTGTATGATGGAAGCTTTCAACATCTGAAAAGATGTAATGAAGTGGACACCTTACTAAGGAATCCAAGAAATTGGGTTCCTTTTTTTGTAAGATGAAAGCTTACAACGAATTCCTGATTGAGTACATCTTCGAACTTTTGCTTCGGTTACAATGTTACATTGCTCAACCTTCGTATCGCGCGAGCAAAGCTCGGAGGCGCCCTCAGTAAAAGTCTAAATCTGCCTCTCAATCTGAACAAAATATGTTAAACTAATTCTGAACACCTACTTATGTTCTGAAAATTCGAGACTTTTGGAAAATTTTATTTGATTACTTGTAGGAATGAACCTCTGATGTTTCTGGTGCCGTTGCCGAAAGCAACAGAGTAAGAGCCACGTTCTTGGTTGTACGAAACTATTGTGCCATCGCCTAAGACATCATGGTGTACTTTGGTGCCTGGTGCAAATTCATTTGCGGTAAGATTACATGGCGTGCTTGTATTGGTAGTTTCGTCAGTGTATTCAATACCTAGATCTCTAACTAATTTACTTGATTCTTGCCAAAGTTGTTCATCCATATCGCCTTCGGTTACAAATAGAGAGCGTTTGATTTGTCGGAGGAAACGACTTGGATATTTTGAAAGACGGGCAGCAGCGCAGAATCCTTCGCTTTCGGTGAGGAATAGTTTTTTTTCAGCTCGAGTTACTGCTACATACATCAATCTACGTTCTTCTTCTTCTCCATCGCTTTTTCGTTCGCGCAAAGTTTTCATCGATGGGAATATGCCTTCGCTCAATCCTAACACAAATACAAACGGAAATTCAAGACCTTTGGATTGATGTATAGTCATCAAACGTACTTTGGGGTTCTTGGGTTTATCTTTCGAAGGTTTGGCCTCATCCATATCCATATTTGTATAGAGAGCTATTTCTTGCAGATAGTTGCTGATGCTCATTGAATCATCCTGAAGATGTGCCCCTTCGTAAGTCTTTACGCTTTGCAGTAATTCTGTCAGGTTGTCCAATCGATCCGTATCATCGTCTTCACGAAGCATTTGTTTGTATCCGCTTCTTTCAAGTATAAGATCAAGAACATCGCTGATGACGTGATCTCGTCTCTGCGTGCTGATCACGACACCATGTTCGTCCAATAAAATAGGAAGATTCATACGGTCGTTAACCAGATTGCGGCACTCCTCTATCATATCGATAAAGTGTACCATGCTCTCTTTATAGAATCTTTTGTCGGCGATATGGTTCTTCAAAGCTTCGTACAAAGTGGTCTGCTCTTGATCTGCCACGGTTTTCAAGTTGGTCAGATAAACCTTGCCGATTTTTCTGCTTGGGGTATTGCAGATTCGTTGGAAAGCCAGGTCATCGCCTTGGTCAATCAGGCGAAGATAGGAGAGTGCGTCTTTGATTTCTGCTCGGTCGAAAAATCTGACACCGCCCCAGATTACATAATCGATACCTGCATTGACAAGTGCCTGTTCGATACCACGCGACAGATAACTGGCACGATAAAGAATAGCAAAATCCGATGGACTAGCGCCCTCGTCCATGAGACTCTCAATTTTCATCGTTATCCACTGCGATTCCTCCTGATCCGAACGACCGTGGAAGTGGATTACCTCGGTTCCTCCATCGCGAGTAGTAAACAAATTCTTCGGTAAACGGTTTCTGTTTCGGCTTATGACAGAATTTGCAACCGAGAGGATTGGTGTTGTTGAGCGGTAGTTTTGGTCCAGGACAATCGTCTTGTCATTGGGGAACTCGATAAACATTTTGGGACGCGCACCTCTCCATTCATAAATAGCCTGATCTGGATCTCCTACGATAAAGAGGTTGTGGTGTATTTCTTGTAGTGTTTCGACGATAGTCCAATCACTTTTGTTACAGTCTTGCGCCTCATCGAGCATGATGTACTCCATTTCGTTTTGCCAATACTCGCAGGCATCAGGAAAGCGTTTCAGGAGGTGGATAGTAAAGAATATCAAGTCCTGAAAATCGAGCGCCAAAGTCTTTTTCTGTAATTGTAGATAGCGGCCGAAAGCCATATTCTCCGACAATTCCGGATTTTCGGCTGCCTGTTTGTCGAACGATTCGCTCAAATGCTCCGTGAGCATCATTCTGTCGATATAATTCGGTTGTTGCAGAAATTCGTTCACCTTGCGATTGGCTGTTGCATCCAGAAATTGTCCGACAGTTTCCATGGTTCTGTCCAACCCCAATTCTTCCATCACTTGCTTTGCCAGTTGTTTTTGGTCCTCTTCGTCGAGTATTGAGAATGATTTTGGATAGCCGAGTCTGTAGATCTCCTTGCGCAGGAATTTTACGCAGAAACCATGAATTGTACAAATGAAGTCATTGTAATCACCACTGGGAACAAGCTGGCTGATACGTTGTCGCATCTCTTGAGCCGCTTTGTTAGTGAATGTGAGGCAAAGGATATTTGCAGGATCAATGCCAAGCACATTTACCAGATAGGCATAACGACAAGTCAGAGCCTTGGTCTTACCAGATCCGGCACCAGCCACGACACGAATTCTACCTTCGGTCGCTTCGACAGCTTCACGCTGACGTTCATTCAAACTTTGCATATAATCTTGCATCTCGCTCATTAGCCTTCACATATTTATGGCGCAAAGATACAATTTTTTTTCGACATTACCATCATTGCAGATTATTTTTCGAAACAAAGACATTTTTTTCATTCCGGTTCTTTTCTTTTTACCCATTGAGGCCTATAATTGGTTGTAGAATCAAAAAACAGTATTCAAATATGAGTGAATTAACTTATGGATCCGTCATCCAGTTGACCAACGGCAAGACCGTAATTGTTGACCGTCTGTTAGGAGCAGGAGGACAGGGCATGGTCTATCTATGCAAGATGGGAGGAGAGGAGTATGCCCTCAAGTGGTACAAACAGCGTCCTACGGATGCATTCCATGACAATCTCGTCAAGAACATCGAAGAGGGAGCGCCATCTTCGTCCTTCATCTGGCCATTGTATCTGACTCGTTTTGTGAATGGAAGTTTTGGCTATGTTATGTCCTTGCGTCCGACTGATCATCTGGAGTTCGGAGAATTTCGTTTGGCCCATTGCCGTTTCAAATCATGGCAGGCCATCATAACAGCAGCCATGCAGATTTGCGAGGCGTTCCGAGCTTTGCATGCCAAGGGGTTGAGCTATCAGGATTTGAACGACGGCAACTTCTTCATCCATCCTACTACCGGACATGTATTGATTTGCGACAACGACAATGTCTATCCGAATCTCGAGAACAGTGGAATCTTGGGTAAGGCTCGTTATATGGCGCCCGAGGTCGTTAGTGGAAAGACACTGCCCAACAACTACTCCGACCGTTTTTCGTTGTCGGTCATCTTGTTCATGTTGTTCTGTATCGACCATCCGTTCGAAGGTGTCGATGTCTGCAGTAAGGTCTGTTTGACTGAAGATATCGAGCGAGACATTTTCTCGCATCCACTCTTTATCTACGATCCGCAAAATGACAAGAATCGACCTGTGCGTGGCGTACATCGCAACGTCATGTCGTTCTGGCCACAGTTGCCGGAAGTTCTTCAGCAGACATTCGTCCAGGAATTCAGTCAGGAACGGTTGCAGCATCCGGATCAGCGTCTCACCGAATTGCAGTGGCTGACCATCTTGCAAGAGGTACGTGATTGTCTTGTCCATTGTCCTCATTGTGGCGACGAGACTTTCATTCATCGTCAGCAAGCTAAGATGGGACTTTTGTCTGGAATCCTCGGAACGGCATCGAAAGATGTCTGTCTCAATCCGAAATGTGGCAGGGAGGTGGTTCCCAAGCAGATTCTGACAGTCGGGAAACGTCAGTTGGCACTTACATCCGGAACCTACTTGTATCTTGACAGAGATTCGAAAGCCGAAGCCCGCTTGATTCCGCATCCCAATGATTCCAACCTCCTTTTGTTGCAGAATCTTACTGATCAAACCTGGACTGTCCGTACGGCAACGGGCAAAGAGATTCCAATTGCCCCTCAAGGTTTTGTTCCAGTCAAGGTAGGACTTCAAATCACCATACCGACACCTGCACAGACGTTTACTGGTACAATCAACTAATTCAATAACAATTCTAATAAAAATTCTTATGGCACTCACAGATTATGAAGTGGCTCCGGCAGCTCGCCGTACCATGAATATGTTTTTCCTTGTTGATGTAAGTGGCTCAATGGGTGGCGAAAAGATTTCGGCCGTCAACGATGCCATGCGTAACGTACTTCCCATTGTGCGCGAAATTGGCGAGAACAATGCCGATGCCGAAATCAAACTCAGCACCATGGTATTCAGTAACAACCCGAAGTGGATCGATCCGGAACCCGTTTCAGCCAATGTCTATCAGTGGAGCGATCAGACAGCTATTGGCGCCACTGCCTTGGGTGCTGCATGCGAGGAGCTGAATAGCAAACTCAGCCATCGCCATGGTGTACTTAAGTCTGCCAGTGGCAGTTATGCCCCCGTTGTCATTTTGCTGAGTGATGGAGGTCCAACCGACAATTTTGATGCTGGATTGGCAAAACTGTCAGAGAATGGCTGGTTTCGTCATGCTACACGTATTGCAATTGCCATTGGCAACGATGCCGACGTGAATGTACTCAAGAAGTTTACCGACAATATCGAATTGGTCTTCCGTGTGCACAATATCGAGGCGCTTAAGGAGACCATCAAGGTGGCCGTTGTCACTTCGTCTCAGATCAACAGCCATAGTTCGTCTGTTGGGTCTGGCTCTGGTTCGACAAAATCCGAGCAGACCGCCATCCAGATGCAGCAGGAACTGGCCGAGGCACAGGGCGTAGATGCCGCTACAGCTGCAGCCGCTGCTTCTATCAATCCTGATGAATTTGACTGATAGCTATGATTTTCAACTGTACTGTACAGGGTTCAAGTCATAAGACTATCGGAAAAGTCTGTCAGGACAGCTCCTTGACATGGCAGGATCCAGATACTGGCCTCACCGTGGCAATCGTTTCTGATGGTCACGGTGGGGAAAAGTACATTCATAGCAATCTTGGTTCCTGGCTGGCTTGTGAGGTGACACTCCAAACCGTACGAGAGTTTGCTGGCTACATCCAACAGGAACAGCAGCTTACTCCGTCTGTCCTCCAAAACCTCTTCACGGCAATCTATACCCGTTGGTCCACCAGTATTCTCGACGAAGATCCCGAAGCTCCGCTGTATCATTATGGTTGTACCTTGATGGCCTATGTTCAAACATCAAATTGGTGGCTGGCATTCCAGATTGGTGATGGCAAGCTTGTGGTCAAGAATCGGGTTGCCGATGGAGCCGAAGCGCAGATCTTTAGTCAGCCAGTTCCGTGGGATGACCGTTGCATTCTTAATGTCACCACAAGTTTGTGCGATGCCGATGCCTGTCATGAATTTCGTTATGCGTCGGGTACAGAATGTCCCGAGGCTGTCTTTTTGGGTAGCGATGGCATCGACGATACATTCAGCGATGGAGAACTGCTCTATCGATTCTATCAGCACCTGCTTGACTGCGTGTCTGAGGATGGCCTTTTCCGAGTCCGACTCCATCTTCCAGACGTCCTGGACCACTACAGTGAGGTTGGCTCGCACGATGATATGTCGGTTGCTGTTGTAATCAATTCATCTGAACAATAACTATGAACACATCCGAATATGTAACTTCTGACTCCGCATTGCGCATCATCGCCTATATCCGGGCCTTTTATCGGGAACAGGGGCTTGGTGAAATCGCTGCGATCGATCTGCACGTCTATCGTGACGAGGAGATGCAACGACGCTTCGGTCACAATGTGGCGGGCAATGCTAATACCGCGCATCAGATCAATTCGCTCCGACAGCTTACTCCCAGCGAATTTGCAGACGTCTTGGCACACGAGATGCTTCATTGTTGGATGTTTGAGCGCAATATCTATCCACCCCATGAGTTGTGCGAGGGGTTCTGCGAATTGGGGGCCTATCTCTTCATGCAACGCATCAACAAGCCCAATGCGTTGTTTCGCGCTCAATGCATTATGGACAATCCTGATCCAGTATATGGAGAAGGATTCCGTACCGTCTATCGAGCCTACGTTGTGGGAGGGTGGGCTGGTGCCATCCACCTCATCACTGGAGGACAGTACAAGATTGAAGGGCTCGTTTGAAAAAAATCATCGAATATCGCATCTTATGTTAACCATCCATACATCACTCCAACAGTTAGTTCAGCAATCTGGTCGTCAGATTCTATCCTCACCTTATCTTGTCTCCATATTGGACGATGAGCAGGCTTTTCGTGTCTTTGCAAACAAACCCTTCAAACTTGTACTGCGTCAGATGTTGAATGATGGCATTATTGCCCGTCTGCTTGAAATCGGAAAGTGGGACGTCGATGTCGAAGCTTTGCTCAAGGAATATCAGGCTGGGAGTGTCAAGACTGAGGTTCAGATCAAGTATGCTTTTCAGAGTATTGCGTTTGCCGCAGGTTGGATTTCCGATGTCGAACAGCCAGCTGACGATAATCAGGCGATTGGTATTGTGACCTATAGCAATGGCATGGAATCTGCCCCCATCCTCGACGATGTTATGGGACAACCGGTCGTTGATTATGTGCCTCGAGGTTCAGACAATAAGATTGGAACCGTTTGTCCGATCAACATGGTTTCGCCCACTTACCAGCATCTTGATACCATTGCCCGTCAGCATGGTAGTGTGGCCGACTATGTGATTCGAGAACTTAAGGTCGATGGAGTACAGCAGCTTGAGACCATGCTTTCGGGTGAGCAGATTGATACGGTTGCTATGGCTATCCACGAGATGAAGAAGGGCAGAGGTTTCATTGCCGGATTGGGCACTGGTACAGGCAAGGGAAGAATTTGCGCCACGATGCTTCACTGGGCACGTCTGCAGGGCAAGATTCCTGTCTTTGTGACCGAGAAAAGTCTCTTGTTCAGTGATCTTTATCGAGATTTGGTTGATATCGGGTGTGGATTTTATCGTCCGTTCATCCTCAATCGAGATTCCGAGGCTCGAATCTCCGATGCCAACGGCAAGAGTGTGTATGGTTTGCCATCGAAGCGAGACTTGGACTTCTTCCGTGATATGCGTGCTTTGCCCGATGGCTACGACTTCCTGATGTTGACCTATAGCCAGATGAGTCGTGGCGAGGGAGGAAAGAACTGGAAATATGATTCTGTACTGCAGGTCATCCGTCAGTCGTTCCTTATTCTCGATGAGTCGCACAACGCAGCAGGAACCACGTCTCACATCGGACAATTCTTCCTCAAGGCAGTCAAGGAGGCCAAAGGAACACTCTTTGCTTCTGCTACCTATTCCAAGCGTCCCGATACCATGCCACTCTATGCATTGACTACAAGCATCGGCGAGGCCAATATCCCTTCGGATCAACTCATCGATATTGTGGCTCATGGTGGGCCTGTGTTGCAAGAGCAGCTCGCATCGGGCCTGACCGAATCTGGCAGTTTGATCCGATGCCAGCGTGATACCCGAGGCATCGTACGCCAACTTCGAGTGGTCGATGATCCGGTCGAAGTATCGCGCATACATCGTAATTACAACGATGTGGTAGAGGTAATTCTTGATATCTATGATTTCCAGAAACGCTTTATCTCCCCCTTTCTCGCATCAATCGACAAGGAATCCAAACTCCGCAAGGCGGCACAAGTGCCCGATCATGAAGTGTTCAACAGCAGAAGCATCCGCATTGACTATGCACGATTCTCTGCCCGTATGGCGCCAACCATCCAGATGTTGTTGTTCGCCATCAAGAGCGATGATGCCATCAACGCAACACTCGAAGCGCTCCGTGCTGGCGAGAAACCGGTTGTAGTTATTCAGCATACGCTCGAAAGCCAATTGGATTCGCTTGTGCCAGTCGGTGGCTCCTTGCAATCGCTCGAGTTCTCGCAGATTCTCAGGCGTTGCCTGAACGCCATGTTCCATTATGCCATCGTTGGCAATACCGTGGTCGGCTCGGGCAAGAAGATGACCATTCTTAACAGCTATCGTAGCGAGAGTACATTTACGCTCGATGACTTGACTGGCTTTTTCGGCAATCGTGAGGCCTTTGTCGCCTATCATTTCATTGTCGAGAAGATCAACCGAACCCGTACAGGTCTGCCCATTTCTCCGATTGACTATTTTGTCAACAAGGTCAATCAGCAGGGGTATTCTGTGGGTGAGATGACGCAGCGCCAAAGCTACCTTTCGTTTGCTTCGGGCAGTTGCGCGGCCATACGTGTGGCTCGTCCGAAGTTCGACAAGAAACAGATGGCGCTTGAATTCAATAGTGGACAGCTTGATGTTCTGATTGTCAATCAGGTGGCAGGAACCGGTATCTCGTTGCATTCATCGGACAAGTTTGCCGATCCTCGTCCTCGTTGCATGATTACATGGGAGCAGATGGCTTCGGCCGATCGTATGCTCCAGATGGAGGGCCGTACAGAGCGTACCGGACAGTTGCATCATTGCCGTTACGTCCAGTTGTCGGCACCCATCCCGAGCGAGCAGCGCTTCCTGATGATGAACGAGAAGAAGATGCGTTCGCTGATGAGTCTTGTGACCGCTTCGCAGCAGACCGATAGCCAGATAATCGATATTCTCAATCCTTATGGTTCGCGCGTTGTCAAGGACTATCTGCAGGATAATCCACAGGTCGAGGAATTGTTTCCGGATCTGACCGAGAATCTTGAAGAACGCTCATCGACCGATGCCTTGGTCAATGACTTTGTGCGTGCATTGGCATTGTTGCGATGTGAGGATCAAGAGGCGATGCTTTCGGAGATTATCCAGCGATACCAGTCGTTGATTGAATATCTCGAAGAGAATGGCGAGAACGAACTTGAGGCCAAGGTCCTTCCGCTCAAAGCCTCCTTGCTCAGTCGTATGACTTTCTTGCCGGGCCAGCCAGATGCTGTAAGTGTTTTTGCTCGCGAATCCTACCTGAATGAATGTGAGGTCGATGTTTTGAAGAAGATCATGACTCGTTCCGAAATCGAGGATACGATGCATCATCTCTATACACCGACCAAGGTGGTCAATATGCTCAAAGAGGTCGAAGCTGCCAAGGTCGAAGCCGTTCGCGAACATTATCGACAGCTCCAGCAACTGGCACAGGCCAAACTCTACGAATTGCGTTTGGCTCAGTATTCTGAACCTACGGCCAAATATACGCCTCGACGCATTCAGGAACTGATGGATCAGGCCAACAACAATGAGGCTTGCCAGAAGCAGATTGCCAAGGTAGTGGCAGATATGGCCAATATCAAGAAATTGTTGAAACTCTTCAAGAAGGCAGAGCCGGTTGGTATTCCTCAGGCTCTGGTTGATGGTGGCGAACTTGAAGACCGTAAATTTCAGGATTATGTTTCGGTTGGCCTCTTCCTGGGCTTCAAACTGGTGGGTGGCAAGGCAACACGCAGCACCATTAAGGCAGTCTTTGCGGTTTGCGACAGTCGTCGAAAGATGGAGATTCCCTTGACCGAGAAGGAGCGACTGATGACCATTCGCAAACAATCGGATCTGCGTGTCACTCGCGAGCGTTTGCGAGACATTTCTCTTCCGTTGTGGGATGCCAAACGTCCGACTCAGAACCGCGAACGAGTCTTTATCGTTACGGGCAATCTGCTTCCTGCCATTGCCCGTTGTCAGAAATATGGTTTGGAACTGTCCGATGCCAAGGCCAAGCGCTTTGCACAGATGCGCATGCGTGGTCGTTTGATCCGTTATTCCGACGATCAGGGACATCTGCTTTCGGGTTATCTCCTTCCTCGCATGTTCCGTAAGTCAAACATCTCTTTCCAATAAATGTAGGGCCGATGTGATTTCTCACACCGGCCCCTTTTTGTACTTAGTCTTCGAACTGCTTATTTCTTCTTTTTTGACTGGAAGATACGGTCAATCATACCATAATCCAGCGCCTCCTTCGAGGTCATGTAGTGGTCGCGTTCACAGTCCTTGGTGATTTGTTTCAGCGACTGGCCTGTCGAGTCGTGCAGGATGTTGTAGAGTTCGTCCTTGAGCTTGCGAATCTCGTTGACTGCTATCTCCATATCGCTTGCCTGACCCTGTGTGCCGCCCAATGGCTGATGAATCATCACGCGGCTGTGCGGAAGGGCATAGCGCTTTCCCTTGGTGCCAGCAGCCAGCAGCACAGCAGCCATCGATGCTGCCATACCGGTCACGACAGTCGAGACATCGCACGAGATGTAGTTCATCGTATCGTAGATGGCCAGTCCTCCACTCACGATGCCACCAGGTGAGTTCAGGTAGAGGGTAATATCCTTGTCCGGTTCGGTGCTGGCCAGGTAGAGCATCTGTCCTTGAACGACGTTTGCTGTGTATTCGTCGATTTCTGTGCCGAGGAAGATGATACGGTCCATCATCAGACGGGAGAAGACATCCATCTGAGCTACATTGAGTTTGCGCTCTTCGATGATGGATGGGTTGATGTAACCACTTCCATGGTTGGTGAAGTTCATGTAATCGTTGAGGGCATTTCCACTCATGCCCAACTTGCCAGTAGCATACTTGTAGAAGTCTGTCTTTTCCATATCTTTGTTTTTTTTTGAGTTCGTTATTATTATAGGCCGGCTTGTACAGAATGTAAAGTGTTGGGCAAAAAAAAATGCGGCACCTCGATGTGGGGTGTCGCATTGTTAAGTAGTTGTTCAAAATTCAGGGCAACCGCATCTAATGAAACAAGTTTCATCGGATTCAATTCCAAACAGCATTATTGAGAATTTCCAATAGCAAGGAAGAATTCATGCAGGCACGTCTCATCAGGGACTTCATGCTCTTTTTGCAATTCGTGGCA
>JAZRXX010000103.1:0-33762 GCA_045600485.1 Bacteroidales bacterium | reverse complement strand
TTCAATATGTCTAACTTATAACGTGGGACAAGGGTTAATTTTTAACTTTTAACTAGTAACTTGTTTCCAACGGAAACACAAAGGCCGTTATAGCGCAAGGGCTCCACCTCTTACCATTCCGAACAGAGAAGTTAAACCTTGCAACGCCGATGGTACTGCCAACGCGGGAGAGTAGGAAGCGGCCACCTTACAAAGCCTCGAGAGTCTTCTCGGGGCTTTTTTTGTATGGTGGAAGCTTCCAACGAATTCCTGAGTTGGGTGGCCACCTTGCAAGAAGCAGTATTTTGCTATGCTAACAGTTAAAAATAGTTGATAATCATATAAAATATGATAAGAAAATGGAAGAATGTTTGGATATGTTAGATTTATTGACTATCTTTGCAGCGCTATTTTGGCTAATTGTGTCAAAACAGTTTAAATTTTACAGATAATGCAATTGAAAAAATTACTACTTTGCTTCACACTTTTGGCGGTGTTGTTTTCGGGATGTTCTGAGTACACCAGAATCCTGAAGAGCACTGATATTGATGAAAAGTATGAATTTGCAAAGATGTATTATTCGCAAGGACGATATACAAGAGCAGCTACCCTTCTGACCGATGTAGTTCCGATTTATCGAGGCACAGAAAAGGCAGAGGAGGCTCTCTATCTTTTGGCGATGAGCTATTTCAAGATGACGGATTATGTAAATTCAAGCGAGTATTTCCGTCGTTATTGTAATACCTACCCAAGAGGCAGTAAGGCCAAAGAATGCCGCTTCAATCTGGCTTATGGCGATTATAAGGATTCTCCTGATGCCCGACTTGATCAGACAACCACCAAAAAGGCAATCAAAGAATTGGATGAGTTCATCGATCTTTATCCAAGAACGGAATTGGCTGATAGTGCAACTGTCATGAGAATAGAGTTGAGCGATAAACTTTGTTACAAAGAGTATCTCAATGCCAAGCTGTATTTGAATCTTGGTACTTATATGGGAAATAATTATGAAGCAGCAGTTATTGTTGCTCGTAATGCAGAGAATGAGTATCCCTATTCCAAATACAGAGAGGATTTGGCATTCATCATCTTCAAAGCCCGTTATGAGGCTGCAGAAAAGAGTGTTGAGGAGAAGGCCGAAGAGCGTTATAGAGCCGCTTATGATGAGTATTATACTTTCACCAATGAGTATCCGGAAACAATGTATGCCAAAGAGACTCAGAAGATGTTTGATAAGATTCAGAAGAAGATGGCCCACTATGGCGATTGATCAGATTTTAAACAAAAAACATATTATATAATTATGGATTACAAGAAATCGAATGCTCCGGGCAATACTGTAACCCGTGATGTGATTGCTTTGTGCGAGGACACAGGCAATATCTACGAAACTGTAGAAATCATTGCACGTCGTGCTAACCAGATTGGTTCGGAGATGAAGCATGACCTTGACAAGAAACTTCAGGAGTTTGCAACCTCAAACGATAACTTGGACGAGGTTCAGGAGAATCGTGAGCAGATTGAGATCAGCCGTTACTATGAGAAGTTGCCAAAGCCAACTTTGATTGGTACACAGGAGTACATTGATGGCAATGTTTACTGGCGTTTGAATGCTCCACAGCAACATCAGGATCAGTATTCACAGCCACAGATGAACTTCTAATATGATACAACGGATTCAGACCGTTTATATGCTTGCCAGCGTCATCGCTATCTTGATGATGCTGGTTATGCCTTTAGGCACCATCAGTTCTGCCGATGCTTTCTTTGATCTCTCGGCTTTGGGCGTTAGTAGTGTAACCGAGACTGTTGTCCTGGATGAAATGCGCTACGAGTTATTCTCTTTGCTCTTGTTGATGATGGTGTTGCCTTTTGTATGCATCTTCTTATATAATAAGCGTAAGATTCAGCTTAGAATCCTCATCTACACAGGTGCGCTCGATGTTCTGTTTTATGCATTCTTCTTCTTGTTCGAAGCACCTGCATGTTCGGCTATGGCCAGTGAGGCGCTGCTCAAGAGTGGTTTTGTGGGCGAAGTGTCTAGCGATTATTCATTTACTCTTTTTGTTATGCCACTGGTAAGTCTTTTCTGCTGTATTATGGCATGGCGAGGAGTAACCTTTGATATTGCTTTGCTTTCGTCGGCCGATAGACTTCGTCCATCGCGCAAGAAATGATCAAGTTGATTCCTTAAGCTAAGAGTAGAATAGTATAAAAGGGAGTGTCCGATAGGATGCTCCCTTTTTAAGTTAAAAGTTAAAAATTAAAAGTTAAAAATTAGTGTAATTCAGGGGTTTGTTTTTTGTTTGTTTCGGACGATCCAACAACCGATTCGACAGTTCATGCACTTGTGTGGCTCACAGTATTCCCGATATAATTGTAGAAGAGCTTGAGAATCGAAGGCATTACGATTGGTGATTCCACATGCTAACCAATAATCCATGTATCGGTTAGATTCGGCAGGAACAGCTTCCAACAGTTCGATTGCATGTTCGCAGATGTCTTCGTCCGCCATCCATTGTCCATAGGCCAGCAGAATGGGTATTACGGCATTGATGATGATGGAATTGGCCGTTTGTAGTCCAATCTTGTAGGGGATGAGGAATATGCGTTGGATGGTTGCTATATCTTTGGCTTCAATGAGTTCCGAGAAGAGAAGTTTGTGTTGTGTCAGCAGCAATGCCAGTGCTTCGATGCGAACTTCGGGCGATGCTTGAGGCCGACGTTTTGCCATTTTCCAATCGCTTGGGTTCATAGGCGTCAGCTGGAATTTCGCTCTCAGAAACGAATACTCCTGGATCATCTTTCCTTCGTTGGCAGGAATCAAACCAGCTTGTCCGTAGAGCAGAGAACGGATTTGGAAGGTATCATCCAGATGTTTCAATAGGAAGGCAAATGGCAAAGAGCGTGCCATGCGTTCAAAGGCATCGCTGTTGATGCCGGTGCCTAAGCTTCTGCAAAGCATTACGTAGAGAGCTTCCTGCCAACTGTCGTTGCCTTCACCGACCAGGTCCTGAACCCGCTTGGTCTTGTTCAACATGCGTTGTGTGGTCAAAGCGGTCTTCCAATCATTCAGGACGAGATCTGGAATGGCAGCCAGTTCCCGCGCGCAACGAATTGCCGAAAAACTGTATGGCTGGTTAGACGTTAGAATCTGGTATCGGTCCATGACCTCTTGGGGGATTCGCATGACGACCGTTTGTATTGAATCTCCACAACGGTGTTGGACAACAGCATCAGCCTGCATGACAACATGCAGTATGACATTATCGTAGGCAGGATCATTGTGGTGGTTGTGTCTGTACCAATCTGAGGCCTTCACATGCATCTCGACATTGCCAGCCCAGACCATGCCGTCTATCTTGACTTTCGCGTTGAAAAAATCAGGTCCAGCATCCAGATTCCGTAAGCCGGGATGAATGATTTCGAGGGGCGTTTCATCCAGTGTAGAGATACTGGTAAACAGCCTTTGTTGCCAGACGTAATACATCAATTCTTCCATCAGTAGTGTGTGATTAAGGTGTTATAATGTGTTTGTTTGTCGTGCAAATATAGTAATTATTGCGAAAATACATTCAAAATAGTGAAGAAATAATAGCAATTATTTGTTTTTTGTTTCATTTGGTCTATTATGTGGAAAAAAATGATTATCTTTGCGCGCAATAATAATGTTAAACAAATAGAGGATTATATATGAAAATCGCATTGATCGGATATGGCAAAATGGGCCATATCATTGAAGAGATCGCTTAGAGTCGTGGACATCAGGTTGTTTGCGCCATTGATATAAACAATCAGCAGGATTTCGAAAGTGAGGCTTTCCGTTCTGCCGATGTTGCCATCGAGTTCACCACTCCTAAGACATGTTTGGGCAATGTGGCCAAGTGTCTTGCTGCCGGAGTGCCAGTTGTGGTCGGAAGTACTGGTTGGTATGATCAGTTGCCACAGGTCAAGGCCGATGTCGAAAAGGCTAATGGCAGTTTGTTCTGGGCATCTAATTTCTCGATCGGCGTCAATGTCTTTGTCGCCATGCAGAAGTATGTAGCCAAGATCATGAACAATTATCCTCAATATGACGTTACATTGGAGGAGACTCACCATATCCACAAGTTGGATTCTCCATCTGGTACCGCCATTACAATCGCCGATGCCATAACCGATAACCTGGAGCGCAAGCAGACCTGGAAAGAGACTGCAGCCATTTGGCAGCATGAGGACAAGAGTGTTGATGTGGCTCGTAATGCTGAGGTTGGTACACAGTTCAAGGCACATAATCCAGAAGAGCTTGAGGTGGTTGCCTTCCGTCGCGGTGAGGTGCCAGGCATCCATACCGTCGTTTACGACAGTGAGGTCGATACCATCACCATGACACACTCCGCCAAGTCGCGTCGCGGTTTTGCCTTGGGTGCAGTCGTTGCAGCTGAATGGATGGGTGATGGCAAGAAGGGTGTTTACACCATGACAGATTTGATGAAATTCTGATTATTGGGAAATATAGCAGAAACTTCAAAAACATAACAAAAGCGATTAAAACGATAATTATTGATGGAAAATAATCAAAATAACGAAAGAGGATTCAACCGTCAGATGACGTTGAGCGACAAGATCAAGTGTACACTTTGGTGCATTGCCGTTGTACTTTTCTCGATCTGGATGGGCTCTTTCTACGTGTTGTTGCTTCTGCCTTTTGTGGTTGATATCTATTGGACCCATTTCATCCCGTGGTCGTGGTGGCGTGGCATTGAAAACCGATTTTTGCGTGAGATCATGTCTTGGATTGATGCAATCGTGTTTGCCATATTGGCTGTTTGGGTTTTGCAGAATTTCATTTGCCAGAACTTCCAGATACCAACAACTTCGCTCGAGAAGACCATGTTGGCTGGTGATTATCTGTTGGTCAGCAAGTTCCATTATGGTCCACGCATTCCAATGACGCCACTCTCTTTGCCATTGTTCCAGCACACGATTACTATTGGAAACACCAACTTGGGCAAAAGCTACATCGAACATCCGCAGTTGCCTTACGAGCGCATGGCTGGTTTGACCCAGATCAAACGCGGAAACATTGTGGTCTTCAATTATCCCAATGGAGACAGCATCATCGTCAATAGCCCGGAGATTGATTATTATCAGGTCCGTGATTATTACATGGGTGGCATAGGTATGTCGCAGGCTCAGTTCGAGAAGACGGTAGGTGAGATTACTACCCGTCCTGTTGATCGTCGTGAGAACTATGTCAAGCGATGTGTCGGTTTGCCGGGCGAGACCATTCAGATTGTTGATCGTCAGCTGTATGTCAATGGCGAGGAATTTGTCAATCCCAAAGAGATGCAGCAGATGCATTTCGTCTATACCAACTCACCTTCGGCAATCATTCCGACTTCGTTCTGGCGAAATCTGGGTGTTTACATCAAGGGCAATGGAACTGTGAATGCCGACGTGCGAGAGATGGTGGACAACGAGTTTTCTTATGTTGTCGAACAGATGCACATATTGCCAGATAGTGCTACCGGCCAATACAATCACCTCTACTGCGTCAACCTTACTGCCGAGAAGGCAGAGAAGGTAGCACAACGCAAGGATGTGGCGTGGGTTTGTCTGGAACCGACTGCGTTCCAGTCAGCAAGTGGCGTCTTCCCCGGCAGTCCTTTGTTCCAATGGACACAGAACAATTTCGGCCCGCTTTGGATTCCAAAGAAGGGCGAAAAGATTGAACTCAATGCGGAGAACGAAGCTCTTTATGGCCGTTGTATCCGAGTATATGAGGGCAATACATTGACTCACGATTCCGAAGGGAACTATCAGGTGAATGGCGAGGCAAGCAATACCTACACCTTCAAGATGGATTACTATTGGATGATGGGAGACAACCGCGACAACTCGCTCGATTCCCGTTTCTGGGGATTTGTACCCGAGGATCATATCGTAGGTACACCATTGTTCATCTGGATATCGGTTGATCCTGAAACAGGAAATTTCCGTTGGGATCGTTTGTTTAAGGCAGTAAAGGAATAAGTCAACATGGTAGTATTACCGACCGCCTATTTTGCTCCGGTGTCCTACTATGCGACACTTTATCATGCAGACGAAGTCGTTATCGAGGCTTGTGAGCATTACATCAAGCAGACACTTCGAAACCGGTGCGTCATTGCGACCAATCAGGGGGCACAGGTTTTAAGCATCAATGTTCAGAAGGGCAACCGACCACAAACGCCGATTCGTGAGATCATGCTCAGCGATCATGGTAATTGGTTGCACCAGCATCTCTATTCCTTGGCCACCTATTATGGCAATTCGCCCTTCTACGAGTTCTATATCGACGAGATTCGCGAAGTGATGCAGAAAGGTCACGATGGCTCCTTGTTCGGATTGAACGAAGCTCTGCGATGCAAGGTTTGCGAGCTGATAGGCATAGAACCCAAGGTCCGTTATTCCGACCAGTGGATGGGCGTTTTCCCTGATCAGGCACAATGGTCAGAAAGGTTTGTTCCGACACCCTATTATCAGGTCTCCATGTGTGAGGGCAAGAAACCGTTTCAGGAGGATATGAGTATTCTTGATCTTCTCTTCAATATGGGGCCGGAATCAATTTTGGTACTTAAGAATTCATGGAAGCAAGACTGAATGATTTATTACAACAGATAGGTTATCCCGCCGATCTCCGCAAGTTGCCGGAAGGACAGCTTCCAGATGTATGTGAGGCGTTGCGACAATTTATCATCGATCAGGTATCTGTGCACCCGGGGCATTTTGCTTCGAGTCTTGGTGCTGTCGAACTTACGGTTGCCTTGCACTATGTTTACAATACACCCGAGGATCGTTTGGTGTGGGATGTAGGCCATCAAGCTTATGCACACAAGATTTTGACTGGACGACGTGACCGCTTTGCAACCCTTCGTCAGAAGGATGGTCTGCGAGGTTTTCCCTTTCCTGCCGAAAGCGAATACGATACCTTCTCTGCCGGCCATGCAAGCAATAGCATTTCGGCCGCATTGGGCATGGCGGTAGCCAATCATCTGTCAGGTAATGACCGAAAGGTGGTAGCTGTGATTGGTGACGCTTCGATTTCTGGCGGATTGGCGTTTGAAGGTTTGAACAATGCCTCCTCGCAGCCGAACGACCTGCTGATTGTGCTCAACGACAATCGCATGGCCATCGACCAGAATGTGGGTGCTCTCTATCATTACCTGATGAAGATAACCACCAGCGAGCGTTACAACCAGATGCGCTATCAGGCCTATCGGACGTTGCGCAAGCATAAGTTGATGAGCGATGGCCTGCGTAGAGCTTTGATTCGTTTCAACAATGCAATCAAGGCCCTCTTCTCACATCGACAAAATATCTTCGAAGGTCTTGACATTCGATATTTTGGTCCGGTCGATGGGCATGATGTCGTCAAGTTGGTGCATATTTTGCGCAAGATCAAGGATATGAAGGGTCCGAAGATGCTTCATGTCTGCACCATCAAGGGCAAAGGTTTCGCTCCTGCCGAAGACGAGGCGACCATCTGGCATGCACCGGGTAAGTTCAATCCGGAGACGGGTGAGCGTATCAAGGAGGACACCGCAGGCATGCCGCCCAAGTTCCAGGACGTCTTCGGTCAGACCATGATCGAACTGGCAGAGGCGGACAAGCGTATTGTTGGTATCACTCCAGCCATGCCTACCGGATGCAGTTTGAATATGATGATGGAGCGATTCCCCAGCCGAACATTCGATGTGGGCATTGCCGAAGAGCATGCCGTTACCTTCAGTGGCGGCTTGTCCAAGGAGGGAAAGATTCCGTTCTGTAACATCTATAGTTCGTTCATGCAGAGGGCCATCGATGAGGTAATCCACGATGTTGCCTTGATGAATCTGCATGTGGTCTTCTGCCTTGATCGAGCCGGATTGGTCGGTGCCGATGGTCCAACACACCATGGAGCTTTCGATCTCTCATTCTTCCGCGTCATCCCGAACATGATTGTCGCTTCGCCGATCAACGAGCATTGGTTGCGGAAACTGATGTTCACGGCAGCAACAGCCATCGATGGTCCGATGATGATCCGTTATCCTCGTGGACGTGGCTCATTGGTTGATTGGAAGTGTCCGCTCTCGACGGTTCCGATTGGCAAGGGATATTGCTTGCGCGAAGGCAAGGGCGACACAGCCATCGTCTCGTTGGGTCCTATCGGAGTCGAAGCCTCCAAAGCGATCGAGATCTCTGGCCAGGATGTCGCACATTACGATATGGTATTCTGCAAACCGTTGGATACGGAGCTGTTGTCGGAAATCTTCAAGCGCTATCAACGCATCATAACCGTCGAGGATGGTGCGCGTAATGGTGGCTTTGGCAGTGCTGTTCTTGAAGAGGCCAACGTCCTGCATTACGGTGGCGAAATCATCCGCTTGGGCATTCCTGATGAGTTTATCGAGCAGGGCACATGCAAGGAACTCTATCAGGTGTGCGGTATCAATGCACAGAGTATAGCAGAAGTTATTACCGGAAAATAAGTTTCCGTTATCGTCGTTAGTTTCGTATATTATGAAGATCATCATTGCAGGTGCTGCCGAGGTCGGTACTCATTTGGCCAAACTGTTGTCACGCGAGAATATGGACGTCACCCTGATGGACGAAGATCCGGAACGTGTGTCCCAGCTTACGTTTGTAAACTTGATGACGATGGTGGGCAATCCAACCTCGATTGCCGATTTGAAGGAGGCTGAAGTTCCAAAGGCCGATCTGTTCATTGCTGTCACACCCCATGAGAGCAAGAATATCCATGCATGTATCTTGGCGTCCAACCTTGGCGCACGTCGCACCATGGCGCGTATCGACAGTTACGAGATGCAAAAACCCGAGAATGTGGAGTTCTACAAGAAAATCGGCATCAATCGTCTGGTTTATCCGGAGATGCTGGGTGGAGAAGCTGTAGCACAGGCCATCCGTCGTCCATGGGCACGAATGTCGTTCGAACTTTGCGACAGTCGTCTGCTTCTGCTCACGGTCAAGGTGCACGAGAAAGCACCGATCGTTGGCCAGACCTTGATGGATATCGGCAAAGAGCATCCTCAATACCATATTGCAGCAATCAAGAGGGGCGAGGTGCTTATCATTCCTGGCGGACAAGACATGATCCAATGTGATGATATCGTCTATTTTGTCGTAGCCCCCGAATATACAGAATCTGTTCGACTTATCTGTGGCAAGAAGGCCCGTAATCTGAAGCGTGTCATCTTTATGGGTGGCAGTCGTTTGGGTATTCAGGCCAGTTACTATCTGCATGATCATTACGAAATCATGTTCATTGCCCAAGATCGTCAGCATGCAGAATTTCTCATGGAGCGCGTGCCAAGTGCCAAGGTAATTCATGGTGATTACTCTGACATGCAGTTCCTCTCCGAACTCGGTTTGCAGAATTCCGATGCCTTTGTCGCATTGGGCGATAATTCTGGAGGCAATGTGCTCGCCTGCTTGAATGCCAAGAAGTTGGGTGTTGGCAAGACCGTAGCCGAGGTCGAAGATGTAGCCTATATAGCGCTTGCTGCCAATATGAACATCGGTTCGGTGGTCAACAAGAAGCTCCTTACGGCCTCCAGCATCTATCAGCTTTTGCTCGATGCGGACAAGACTTCGGCCAAGTGTTTCAGCCTGGTCGATGCTGAAGTGGCAGATTTGGTGGCACAGCCAGGGTCAAAGATTACGCAGAAGGTGGTCAAGGATTTAGGTCTGCCCAGAGGCATCACCCTGGGTGGTATGGTGCGCGATGGCAAAGGCCAAACCATCACCGGCAATACACAGATCCAACCGGGCGATCATGTTGTTGTTGTCTGCATGAACGAAATGATAAGCCGAGTCGAAAAACTCTTTTTGAAATAAATGAACGTCTGAAATGAAACTCAATTGGCGTCTTATCCGATATATTTTGGGATTGCTCCTTTTGGTCGAATCCTTCTTCTTGCTGCTCACAGCAGGAGTGGGGTTCTATTATCATTTCATGTACGGTGAATCCGATTGCATCTACTTCCTCTGTGTGGGCCTTGTCACTCTGGTGCTCGGTTTGTTCGGGTGGGCAAAAAACCGTTGCCATTCTACCCAGATTTCCACTCGCGAGGGATTCTTCGTTGTATCGTTCACTTGGATTCTATTCTCTGTGTTCGGCATGATTCCCTACCTGCTCAATGGCACTTGCCTCACGGTCACAGATGCATTTCTTGAGACCATGTCCGGCTTTACGACCACCGGCTGTACGACCATACAGAACCTCGAAGAGCAGCCTCATGCCATACTCTTCTGGCGTTGCCTGACGCAATGGCTTGGAGGTTTGGGCATTGTGGTAATCTCGTTGGCGCTGATGCCGCTCATCGGTACTGGTGCTACCCAGATATTCGGAGCCGAAACCAATGGCCTTCAAGTCGATAAACTCCGTCCGAAGATACAGCAGACGGCTCGTCGGTTGTGGGGCATTTATCTGACCTTGTCGGTGCTCAATGCCGTTCTCTACTGGTTGGCAGGCATGAATGTGTTCGATGCCGTTTGTCACACCTTCTCTACCATGGCGAGTGGCGGATTCTCGAACTATGGCGATTCGTTGGGGCATTATCATTCTCCGCTCATCGAGTATATCTGCATCATCTTCCTCTTCTTGACGAGTGTCAACTTCAACCTTTATTATTTCATCGGAGTCGGTAAGTTCCGCTATTGGTGGAAGAACGAAGAGTTCCGCTGGTTCTCGTTCGTTGTGGTTGGTTTTACCGTGCTGTTCCTGCTGTTGAATGGAGCAACCCGCTGGTATTCCAATTCGGCAACGCCGGAGCAGATTGCTGCCTTGGATGACGGCACTTTCGAGTGTGCCTTCCGTTCGGCGCTGTTCCATACATTGACTATCTGTTCGTCGGCAGGATTCCAGTCCGAATACTTTGATTATGGCACTTGGGGACCTGTTTTCTGGGTACCAACCTTGATTCTGATGGCCATGGGCGGATGTTCAAGTTCGACGGCAGGTGGCCTGAAGGTCGTCCGCATGGTCGTGTTGCTCAAGAATACCCGCAATGAGTTCCTCCAGGCATTGAATCCGCGATCCTATACGACCGTTCGGCTCAACGGCCACACCCTTCATGCCGAGATCGTTTACAAGATTCTGGCCATGCTGAGCATTTATTTGATTCTGGTCGTGGTCAGTATCTTCTTCATGCAGTGCTTAGGCATGAGTTTCGATACCTCTATCGGTACCGTCATCTCTGCTTTCGGCAATACAGGTCCGGCATTGGGTACTGCAGGCCCTGCCTTCACATGGTCAGGAATACCTGATTTAGGCAAGTGGTACTTGAGCATCTGTATGCTCATCGGACGTCTGGAGATCTTCACCGTGATTCTCGTGTTCCTTCCGATGTTTTGGAAGAAATGACAAAAAAATAACATTCAATATGGCAAAAGAAAAAATTGAAAAAGAAAAGCGTCCCAGCAAGTTGTTGTCCTTCCTGCGCGACGATCGTACTCGCTTCATCCTTGGATTGGTCTTCTTCTTCATGGGTGCTCTGATGGCGCTCTCCTTCACCAGCTTTATCTGCAATGCAGGCAAGGCCGATGCTTCGTCGATCGCCAATGGAACTGTGCTTGAACATCCGGCATCGAACTGGATTGGATCTTTGGGTGCCGTCATGTCCGAAGTCTGCATCAACCAGTGGTTGGGTGTTGCTGCTTTTCTGTTTGTCATCTTCTTCTTGCGTCTGGGCTTTTGCCTGACTCGCAACAAACCGTTGTCGCCTTTATTCGGTGTGTTTGTCAGCTATTCCGTGTGGAGCATCTGGATCTCGTTGGCTTGCGGATTCTTCTTTGTTTCCAGCTACGAGGATAGTTATCTCTTCCTTGGTGGACATCATGGCTACGATCTCGAACAGCTCCTTGAGCGTCTTATCGGTTGGCCGGGTGTTCTGCTTCTGCTTATCATCACGTTTCTCATTCTCTGCGTTTTCATTACTCGCGATACCATTCTCAAAGTTCGTGCCGGAATGGGAGCAATGGGAAAGGTTGGCGATAAGCTGCGCGAAAACATGAAGCACAAGGAGGTTCCGGAATCTGACGAACCAGTCGTGGTACCTATGCCTGCTGACGGAGAGGAGTCGGCTGAAGTCGAAATGCCTGTTGCTGAGATGTCCGATGCAGAGATGCCGGCTGTTGTAGAGCCTGAGGTGGTCGAAGAGCTGCCACAGACGGATGCTGATGGATTGCCAATCGTTGAGACTGTTTCCGAAGAGCCGGAGGTAATTGAAGAAGAGCCAGAAGTGGTTGACGAAGAGCCAGAGGTTATCGAGGAAACCGGAGAGATCGCACCTGGTGAGCAGCCCGTAGGCACTGCCACCGAGCCTCAGATCATCGAAACTGGCAATCCCGATTTTACCGTTACGACCAAAACGACCGAGGTGGTCGATGCGCCTATCGATATGCCTCTCGAGGATTACGATCCGACCAAGGATCTTGAGTACTACAAGTTCCCGACCTTCGATCTGCTCAAAGAGTATGCAGCCAGCGTGCCTGTTGATATGGTTGAACAGAACGAGAATATGGAGAAGATCCGTCAGACCTTGGCTGATTATGGCGTAGATATCCAGAATATCAATGCTACTGTAGGTCCAACCATTACACTGTTCGAGATTGTACTCCAAACTGGTACGAAGATTGCTACCATCAAGCGTCTGAGCGACGAGATCGCCATGAGTATTGCCTCCAAGAATGGCGTCCGTATCATCGCCCCAATTCCGGGCAAGTGCGCTATCGGTATCGAGGTTCCGAACAAGGATCCGCAGACAGTTTCGATGCGCGAGTGTATCCAGAGCCGAGCCTTCCAGGAGAGCAAGGCTGCCCTTCCTGTAGCCCTTGGCAAGACGATTACCAACGAGGTCTTCACATTCGACTTGGCCAAAGCGCCACACATGCTCGTGGCAGGTGCTACCGGTCAGGGTAAGTCAGTTGGCCTGAATGCCATCATCACCTCATTGTTATATAAGAAGCATCCATCGCAGCTCAAGATCGTTCTGGTCGATCCTAAGATGGTCGAGTTCTCTGTCTATAGTAACATCGACAAGCACTTCCTCGCCAAGTTGCCTGACATGGACGATCCGATCATCACCGATGTGTCGAAGGTGGTTCAGACGCTCAAGAGTCTTTGTGCCGAGATGGAAGACCGCTATGCCTTGCTCAAGGAGGCCGGTTGTCGCAAGCTCGAGGAATATAACGACAAGTTTATCCATCGCCAGCTCAATCCAAACAAGCATATCGATGCCCCTATTGGCAGCAAGGAGGGAACACACCATCATTATTTGCCCTATATTGTGGCCATCATCGACGAGTATGGTGACCTGATCATGACTGCTGGCAAGGAGGTTGAGTTGCCTATTGCCCGTATTGCCCAGAAGGCCCGAGCTGTCGGCATCCACATGATCATTGCTACCCAGCGTCCTTCGGCCAAGATTGTAACGGGTATCATCAAGGCAAACTTCCCTGCCCGTATCGCCTTCCGTGTGGCTGGTGCTACCGATTCGAGCATCATCCTTGATCAGTCAGGCGCCCAGAATCTGGTGGGTCGAGGAGACCTCTTCATCTCATTGGCCGACAAGTTCGAGCGAGTGCAATGTGCCTTTGTCGATACTCCTGAGGTTACCCGCATCAATCAGTATATCGAGAAGCAGCAAGGCTATCCGACCTGCTATATCCTGCCAGAACCAAAACCGGATCAGAACGAGATGGGTGGCGATGGCGAGAGCAGCGCTGGCACAGTCGATCTGCATCAATTGGATCCGCTCTTCAACGAGTGTGCTGAGCTGGTTGTTTCTTCTGGTCAGGGCTCTACGTCGATGATTCAGCGCAAGTTCGGTATTGGCTACAATCGTGCTGGCCGAGTCATGGATCAGATGGAGGCTGCTGGCATCGTTGGTCCTTATCAGGGTTCCAAGGCCCGTGCCGTCCTTGTCGAGAGTGTATCTGAACTCCAGAATATCCTCGAAGACTTGAGGAATAATTAAGGAAGTGAAATGTTGTCATACTCCTTTGGGCTTACAAGAAGCGTACGAGTGAAGGAGAGAAAGAAAAAAGGAAGATCTCAACGACCTTCCTTTTCTTCGCTTGAGTTATTCAAGCATTGTGTGTTCTCATTGGGCATTTAATCTAAGATTCTAAAATAATGAAAAAACATTTGGGCTATTCGTGTCATGGTTATTTCTTTAAGGTGGTGCAAAGATACGGCCCTTTTCGGACATGACCAAACTTTTCGATATGCTCTACAACACAACAACCGATTGTTCTGCTGAACAACATATAAAAACACTCTTTTCCTCGCCTCTTTTGACCATCAGATTTGGAAAATTGGATAATAAACGCTACCTTTGCATCATAAAAATAAATATATGAACGAACAGGAATTCATAGAAGTTTGCAAGTGTGGTGAAACCACTACAGTTCAATTCAAACAGGAGTTTACTGGCCAACGGGAGATTGCCAAAGAGATGATTGCCTTTGCCAATACCCGAGGAGGTAAAATTTTGTTTGGAGTGAAGGATAAGACTGGAGATTTGGTAGGCCTTACTTATGACGAGATTCAGAACATCAGTCGCGAGTTGGGAAATGCTGCTAATGAACAGGTTCGTCCTACCATTTATATTAACACCGATGTGGTGAAGGTCAATGAAAAATTCTGTTTGATTTGCACGATTGAAGAAGGACGAAATAAACCCTACAAGAATCTTGTTGGTGAAATTTGGGTGAAACAAGGCGCAGACAAGCGTCGTGTAACTGAAAATAGTGAGATTCTATCGCTTTTTCAGGAAAGTGGTGCTTACCTTCCGGAGCGAGATATTATGCCAGGTACATCCATTCGAGATTTAGAGATTACCTATGTCAATGAATATTTCTCCCGCACTTTTGGAAAAGAGAAGGAAGACTTCGGTATGCCAGTAGAGTCCCTCTTGCAGAGTCAGGGCATATTGAGTTCTAATGGAGAATTGACTAGAGCTGGTTTGCTGTTTTTCGGTCGTCATCCGCAGTTGTACATGCCTTCTTTTGTCATTAAGGCCGTATCGTTTGTCGGTAATGAAATAGGAGGATCAGAATATCGGGATAGTCGAGATATTACAGGAACGATACCGTGGTTGTTTCGTGAAGGTATGTCGTTCTTAAACTCCAATCTCCAGCATCTCCAACAGGGACAAAATTTCAATAAATTAGGTATTCTTGAGGTTCCTGAGGTTGTGTTGGAAGAAGTTTTGCAGAATTCATTGGTACATCTTGACCTTTTGGATAGGGCCGCTATCCGTTTGTTGATATTCGAGAATCGCATTGAAATAATTAACCCTGGTTGTTTGTTTGGTGGCCTTAGTGTTGATGATATCAAACAAGGCAAGACCAAGCAACGCAATCCACTTATAGCATCGTTCGCTTCCCGCACCATGATTTATAGAGGTTTGGGTTCTGGTATCTCTCGTGTGCTTCGAGAGGTGGCAAATGTAGAGTTGGTTAATGATGAGAGTGGTAACGAGTTTAAGGTTATTATTTGGCGAAAGGTTGAGATTGCCCAAAAGACAACCCAAAAGGATGACCATGTTGCAGTAAAAGTTGCAGATAAACTTACTGATAGACAGAGAGAAATATTGTCTTTTGTGAAAAAGGATTGCACAATAACTTCACAAAAGATTTCACAAAAGATTTCACAAAAGAATAGAGCTTCAATTCGTACGATAATAGAAGATATGAAACGCCTTCAAGAAATGGGAATACTGCGCAGAGAAGGTGGTCGTAAAGAAGGCTCCTGGGTGATTATTGCCGACTATACAGATTGATATATTTATGATGATAGGAACCCAAGAAAACATCAAGACGTACGATGTGCTGATCTTTGATCTGGATGGAACCTTGACCGATTCCGGTCGGGGCATCATGCGTTGTGCCCAATATGCCTTGCAGCAGAAAGGTATCGAGGTCAATGAACTCGACGAACTGCGTCCCTTTGTAGGCCCTCCGCTCGAAGATTCGTTCAAGATCTTCTATGGTTTCTCGGACGAAGAAGCACGCGAAGCCGTAGAGCATTATCGCCACCGTTACTTCAAACTCGGTATCTACGAGCAGAACCTCTATCCTGGCATCGACGAAGTGCTCGCCCAACTACAGGCGCGAGGTTATCGTATGGCAATCGGAACCTCCAAGATGATGCGCCAAGCCCTCTTCGTGCTCGATATGCTCCATATTCGCCAGTATTTCGAGGCAGTTGGAGCTCGCGACGATGAAGGCCTGCTCCATACCAAAGCTGATGTGCTCCGTGATCTTCTTGCCCGTATGAACCTGACGGATCAGAAGGAGCGTTGCATCATGATCGGCGACCGCAAGTACGACATCGAGGGTGCTCGAGCCGTCGGTATCGACTCCATTGGTGTCCTTTGGGGATATGGAGATAGAGCCGAGCATCAAGCCACTGGAGCTACGTTTATTGCCAAAGATTACGACGAGTTGCTGAAGTTATTGTAATACATTTCGACTTTCGCAAGTTTTGGCCATACAAATGCGCCAATCTCAATAATTGTTCAATTATATCCTGATGAAGTCACGATGAGGTCGCGATGATAGAAGCGGACAACTTCATGACAAACCCCAGTTTTTTCTTGGCCTTGAACTATGGTAGCACATAGATAAAACGGAGATAAGACATGACAAGATGAGAGTTATTTGTTAAGATCTTCGAGATATTTATAGAATCATAGGTCCAGGGATGGGCCTATCGAGGCGCCTGGATACAAATCCAAGACTATCGAGTTTAACGAGAGTAACCACGAGATGCTAAGCACCATCTATCTCGAGAAGTAGTAAGATTGATTCATTCGACAATTATCTTCTGCTCAATCTGCAAGCTGTCGTCCTCAATCTGCAAACTATCCTCCACAACCCATGAATCGTATACCTAGAACTGTACGGCTTCTTCTTCGTCTGTTGATAGTTGTCCCTTCTCAATCACATTTCTATCCTTGTCACACAGATTCTTGATGTAGATATTACCCTCATCATCGACTACGACGAGGGCATATTTGGCATTATTGTACAGACGGCCGGTACCCTCTTCAAAGAAGTAGTTCTCGCTCGACAGATAATACCCATGATTATCATAAAAGATCTTGATGGCCGCTTCGCTTGGAGCAATGCCTTCGAGATCCATTTGGGTACGGATATACTCTCCATCCGGCACACTGACGATCGTGTACATGATACCCTTTCCCTCTCTCCAGGAGTCTTTGGTATCTGCATACGGAATCTCATCGGTGATAGCAAATCTCAGCCTCATATAGTCGCCCTGCATTAGCGAACGGGGGTCGGTGGGACGAAGCTTCAGATAGACTTGGGTACCATGCTTCAAGAGGTCTTCTTTATGGGCAATCTCCATCCCAAAATAGGAGAGTACCGCCACGAGGTTGATGGCGATGAGCCAGTATTTTATTTTGTTCATTTGATCAGTTTTTTGAGGATGAAGAATGAGGCAATCATCACAGCACCACAACCCATTAGCATCAGCGACTTGTGCAACAGGTCGACCTCCATGTTGTAGTAGAAGAGAGTCAGCGCATAGATGAGGTACAGGATGCTCAAGGCCAATCCTGCACGATCGGCCGCCCAGAATGTCAGAGGCAACAGGATGAGAGCTGCAGCGATGCTCTGGATGCCGTCACTATGGCCATTATAGAGGCCAAAATCTGCCCATATCAAAAGTCCCATAGCCAGTATCAGCAGCACGAGACGCATAGTGCGGAGTTCAGGAGCCAGATACTTATTCTGGCTTATTTGTTGCTCTAAGCATATCGTAATGTAATAAGCCACAAGAGCAATTCCCGCAACTAAGTAGTACCCCTCAAGAGAATTCTTGTCAAGGAATCCGAGTGGCAGAAACCAGCAAAATTGTGCGATAGACAGATGTCTATGTATCTGGTCACCGGTCAAGAACATGGCTGGTAAGGCCAGTAGAGAAATGACTATATATATGGTTCGGAAGTGAAACCATGAGCCCGGTGCTCCGAAAGAGATAAGTCCATTGCTAGCTATAAACAGCGGGATGACCAGAGCAAATCGTATCTCTGACTTCTTCGAGTAAGACAGAAGCAGACTTGCGATATAATAGATGATTCCGAAGAAGATGCATCCCTTTTCTTCTCCTATCATGAGCGCTAATGCTGCGGCAGAGATTGCGGCAATGAATCCTCCTATGACCAGTATGATCTTGACACCCAGCGAGAGGCTTGGCTCTTGAGATTGAGGGGTGAGGTTGTTATTCTGTAGTTCCATCGTCGGTAGTTTTGGGGGTTGGATGATTCCATTCATTCTTGAGCCACTTGATGACCCATACATAGGCAGCCAGCGAGGCAATGCATGGTATTGCCACAACGCCCTTTAGATGTTCAAACATTAGGATATTGATGTCAATCAGGAGCACCAGACAACCCATTGACATGACCGAAAGACTACGCTTCCAATATCCATAGAGGCCGGCTACAGCCAAGAAGGGGAGAAGGAAGAAAAGGTTTCCGATTTTACCATAATTTAAGACCAACTGGATGACGGTGACGATAGCGGCCATGGCAAAGAGTGTATCCATAAACCACTTCGATCGCTCCCTGATCTTACTGCACAGAAGAGGCAGGAGGGCAGCGAGGGCGATGAGACCTAATGCTGTGATATATGACATTGTAAATTCATGATACCACAAGCGGTTATTCTCAAAGGCATAGTATACGCCCACCTGAAGCACGATGGCGAAGATCAGCCATAGTGGATCAAAGTCGGCCACGATGGCCCATAGTAGGATGAAGAGCGCCCAGACGAGGAATCCCGAATCCGCTTGCATCTGGTAGGATTGGCCATAGACAGCCATCAGCACACCCACCATCACCGATGCTCCAAGCAGGAGCATCGGTTGAGCCAGTCGGTTTTTCCGGCAGAAACATGCGCCAATGGCCAACGCTGCGATAGCCGTCGCTATTATGCCCAGTTTCGTGAGGTGATGCAGATCTGCCCAGTTGTATGCAAAAAAGAAGATGATACCCGATAGCACCAGGCCCGTTCCCACAGCCATGAGGGCCGTCATCGCAAAGTTCACCCACGATTGCATCGTCGGTCTTTCGCCAGGATGGATCAGCGTAAAGGGATTGTTAATAAAGTCTTTCATATTACGATTTGTTTGTATTCCCATCGCAAAGATAGGTGTTTTTTTTCAGTTAGATAAGATATATTGTCTGTTTTTCAAATATCAATGCATTTTTTTTCTTCATTTTGTCTTCTGTTACAGAGGTTTTGCATTCTTGCGTCTCCCCATCATAGCCTCATGCGTCATTTCGTGCGTTTGGGGGAGTTGCGGGAACTTGTGGTAGGGAATGATAAAGCCACGCCATGATTATTTCCCTTCGTTTTCTGGTGTTCTCAGGCAATGGGGCAGTTTGCCCATTTTGCGATGATGGGCCACACAAGCACAGCATTTGCCGTGACGTGGGCACTCCTTTGGACAGGTACACTCGAAGTAGTTTGTTTCACCTACTGTAGATGGACGATGTGGACAATTCATATTCTTTTGTTGTTAATCCTTTCGACTGAAGAGTTTGGAGAACCAGCCTTTCTGCTGGGCATTCTCCTGAGACTTGCTGTCCGAGACCTTGTCGTATTCGGGTTTGTATAGGCCCTCAGAAATCAGCGTGTGGCGAATGTGAGCCTTGATCTCTACGCTGTTGACATAATTGGTGAAGACATCATTGCCGTATTTCTCAATCAGATCGCTTGCCATCTTGCTGGGTATTGCCACCGAGCAGAGATTGGTTTGATTATGAAATTCGAACTGCATCGGGCATTCCATTATCTTGCTGAATCCCGAAACGATGACAGAACCATGTTCGTTGCAGAGGTCTTGACATTGGCGGATATCGAAGTCATTGGCCTTGACCGCTTCGAGACACTCGGTCGCCTCTGACATGTCTCTGAAAGCAACTCGTCCGAGATGTTCCATCAGGTCATCTTTTATCAATTCCTCAGCAGCACATAGGATGAACTCATACCACATTCTCCATGTGGTAGTGTACCAGAAATTGGTCCATCCATTATTTTCTTTCTTTTCCTTGAATACCATTTGTTTAGTTTGTTTGTCGGATTACTACATCATCACAAAGATGCGATAGGCTTCTTCTATCCTTGTGCCTTTATTCTAATCTTGAGAGAACTTTGCCCTGACAGCTTTCGGCAGCTTGGACACAACTAAGTCATACGACTCCTTGATCCAAGCAATTACAAGCGTTTCATCGAGCCGTTCGTAATACACGTCGCTCCAATGCTTCTTGTTCCAATGCCATGCAGGTGTGACTGCTGAATGCAGTTCCCGAAGTTCCTCATTCCTGTCAGGAGAGAGTTTGATGGCAAATCGAGGTTCTGTATTGCCCTTGATGTCGTGTTCGCCACCACCAAGCCAAAGACACACAAAGATCTTGCCTTCTATGCGGAAGGTGATAATGTCATCGCCGAAAGGCTGGTCTTCGGTTACCCCTGGAATTGATAGGGTGTATTCTCTTACTTGTTCAACGTTCATATATCATTTTTCCTTTTTTCGATGAATGTGTATGCTAACATGATTATTCTTTGAGATTCGTTATTGAAGATAACTCGGTTTTTATTCTTTTTTACCAGATAGAATGTAAAGTCTCAATTTTCCATGATTGGCATTTGTTCATAGACAGAACAGTTCCTTCGTCATGTCTGGGGTGTGAATACAGAAAGAATACTCTCATTATCGATCAAGGAACTCCTTGACATATTGGTTCGACAGAACACGCTCCTGTGGCTTGAACCCATGACCGGCCTTATCAATGATCTTGATGGTTGCGTTCTGATACGTTTCGGTCGCACGCTTGGAGTAGTCAAGAGGAACCACCTTGTCGTTGGTGCCATGAATGATGAGTACGTTGCCTTTGTAACTGCCTATCAGTTCAAATGGCTTCATGTTGCGGATGTCCATCATGAATTTCTTGCCAAGCTTCACGCCCCAGATCTCAGATACCTCAGGAATGTCCTCCACGCGAGGGTAACGCTCATTCCAGTTGTCTGGGATGCACAGCGCCGGATAGATGAGGACGAGCCTGCTGACCTGTTTCTTGAGTTCGGATGCAGCAAGGGCAGAGACGAGGCCACCCTGACTTTCGCCGATGAGTACGATCTTGCTTCTGTCAATATCCTTCTGCTTCTGGAAGTATGCCACGATTTCTTTCAAAGCATTCTTCTCGTCGCTGACGGACATCTCCATGGTGTTGTTGTCGCTCTGGCTGTGAATGCTGCCGCAAGGGAAGTCGAAGGTATAGACGGCAAATCCCAGGTCGTTGAGCGTCTTGAAGTAGTCCTTGCCGAAGTGGTGTGTACCATTGAAGCCGTGGCTGATGATAGCCACACCGTGCTTGCCGGCCTTATGGGGATTTGAGATTACGCCATAGATTTTCTTTCCATTCTTCTGTTCGATAAGCAGTTCGCGGCACTCGCCCAAGCCATTGCTCCTGATGGTCCACTCCTTGTAGTTCGGATTCGTGCTGAGGAAGTTGGGGGCAAGGGCGGTGTTGCCCTTCAGCTGGAGGTCGAGCCAGTCGATGGCCATCTTGGCGAACGAACCACCGAAAGGCTGATTGTAGGTGCCTCCGTGTCCTGCCTCGGCATTGTCTGCCCATACGGCATGAACATTCTTGATGCTGTTATAGTCCATTTCTGCATTGCGGTAAGCCACATCACTCTCTCCGCCACTCATGTAGATGATAGGTGCGTGCAACTCCTGGAGATTCTTGGCGCTTGCATCAGCCATCTCCATGGTGCCCATACCGGCATTGAGGATGAGGTAGGTCTTGAGACGAGGTTCCTTGGCATTGCAAAGCACCTGTGCACCACCGCAAGAGTGACCGGCGGCTGCAATCTTATCCACGTCAACCCGGTTGCAGTAGTCGCTTCCTTCGCGTGTTGATTCCTTTATGATCCATTCCATGGCCTTCATCAGCATAGACGATGGTGTGTGCTTCTCCTCACGGTCAAACTGATACACCTGCATCTCGCCTATGGCCACTACTACATACCCATGAGAGGCAATCTCTGTGAGCATACGCTCGTAGCCAACGCTCGTGTCCATGCATCCGCCATTGGCGAAGAGTAGAATCGGGAGTTTGCCTTCACGAAGTACCGCATTCTGGAGGTTAAGCGGACGATACACCACAAAATCCTCGAGCGTCTTCTCCTTCAGCGCCACAGCCTTGTAATGTCCGCTGCCGCCACCATCCGGAACCTTCATCTGTTCCCATGAGAGTGTGGGTTCTTCCACCTTCAGGTGCTTTGCATAGAACGCGTCCATGGCCGGACGGGTGATCTCAAGCCCCTGGTCGTAGGCAAACCCATGCTGACCGCTCGCCTTGATGAACTCCACCTTGTTGCCCGCCTTGTGCATCTTGTTGACAAAGTCCTCCGTAAGGTTAGGTCTTACCACCGGATCCTCGCTGCCCTGAAGGATGAGCATTGGGGACGTTTCCTTCTTTATGTATCCGATAGGCCACCACTCCGGGTGATCGTTCCATGGGCTTCCCGGATGACCAATTTCCGTCGGAGGCGCACCTCCCACGGCACACGTCACGAGCCCCTTCACACCGAGCATGAGCGACAGGTGTCCGCCAGCCGAGTGTCCGAAACTGCCTATGCGTGTTGCGTCAACGCCATACGCATCCGCATGTGCCTTGATCCATGCCACAGCGTGCTCTACGTCCTCGATGCATGTCTGTAGTTCCGAGGCGTTGTTGCTCTGTGGCGTAGGGAATGATGATATGAGACGATAGTTGATGGAGAAGGTCACGTACCCCTTCATCGCATAGTCAACAAGCAGGTTGGTATATACAGCATCGCGTTTGTCGCCAGCTCCCCATCCGCCACCATGTATTATTACGATGGCCGGACGAAGCTCCTTCGCCGCAGATACTGGTTGCGCAATATCCATCACGCACGCTTTGTGTTCATCATAGTGTACGTTCTGGGTCACTACAATCTTCTCCTGCGCAAACACGCTTATAGAGAAAAGCAAAGCAATAAAAACGGTAATCAACTTCATCTCAATGTTCTTTTTTGTGTTTATTATTTAATAATCTTTTTATTCTTTCTTTTTCTATCGGTCAGGAAGTCAATGTTATAATTGTACATGGTACATGCGCAAAGATACAGATTTTCCCCGATTATCCATCATCATCCGATGATTATCTTTGCCCTATTGTCCGATTCCTCCCCATTTGTCAGCCTCAAATATCATACCTGCCCGTCGTTGACGTATTCCAGGATATCCCCAGGTTGGCAGTTGAGTGTCTGACAGATTGCTTCGAGGGTGGAGAAACGGATGGCCTTAGCTTTGCCCGTCTTGAGAATCGAGAGGTTGGCAGGAGTGATACCTATCTTTTCTGCCAGTTCTTGTGATGACATCTTGCGCTTGGCCATCATCACATCTACATTCACTATGATACTCATATCGCAAATGGGGGTTAGATAGTAAGATTCAGATCATCCTGCAGCTCTTTCCCCTTTAGAATGATACGCGAGAAAAGGAGTAATACAATGGACAAATAGAGGTATTCAATACGGGAATCGTTGCTATACACGATGTCATAATTTGCTATCTTCAAATGGCTGATATATAAATAATATATAACAAAATATCCAAGATATTGAGCAAGGTACCAAACTAGAGCAAGCCATCCGGCACGTTCCATGAGTTGTGCCACATCCGTCACAAACATTTCCCCTCTACGCAATTTGCGCAACAATCGGAATACAGTATATAGAAACCATAGACAGATAGCCATTATAAATAAAACAACAAAAATCACAAAACAGACAGTGGGAGTTCCCAACGTAAAAATAGAAGAAGGAAACACCAATCGCACCTTTTCGAGTTCAACCTTCGTCGTCCTGCCATCTACCGTCGAAAGCAGATAGGGCCGTTCTTCACCCTTATGGGCATGTTTGGGACGTAAAGAAAGATGATTGAAGGAATAATATGAAGTGTTGCCTTTTTCATCTTTCTGCCGGAACTCTTCCGGTTCAGGACCAATGGTCAGCTGTTCCGTCTCATCTATCCAGCTATAGGTGGTACTTCCAATTTGAACGATACCCAATACACGAACGGCAAGGAGCGCAATTAGAATAGAACAGAAGAGGACAATCTTCTTGTCATGAACAAATGATTTCTTTACCATGTTATTTATTGTTTAATTGAAATAATTTATCGTTTTTCGATATGCGAAGGTAAAGAGTAAAGAAGGTTGTATCCAAAAATAAACGAGAATTATTTATCGTTTCTCGATAATTATATATCAAATCACGCTAATTTGCAACCTCAAGATTCCAAGATGGGCGATACGTCTCAGGTTTGTAAAATGAAAGTAATAGATTTTGTCTACAGAAATGCGGAAAATCGTAAAATCTGCACGAAATTGATGCAATTTTGTGAATTTTTTGCATGAATTTAGTGCAGATTTGGCTTTCCTGTGGTCATTTCATAAGCGGGGGAGAACCCAGCTGTCATTGTAGTCCGTGAAGTGGAGGCCCCAGAAAGAGGACTTCTCCGATGGACGATCCAGCTGACGGAGCAGGCGGAACGAGAGGTCAAGGCTCTCAGAGGCATAATAGTGTTCACCATCCTCGGATGTGATGCGGATTGTCCAGTCAAGCATATTGCCGAAGATGGTGATGCGATCCGTTTCCGGATTGCAGCGAACCCCCTCGAAAGGACGGATGGAATAATCGGCCAAAAGGGCATAGAGGTGATGCTCCTCGTCGGTCAGCAAACCACGTACATGTCGGCCTTTGAACTCGGTAGCAAAGATGTGACGCAATTGTAGTGGCTGGTCAGCACCTTCGATCTGAGTGGAAATAGCCTTGACGTAGGGGCGACCTACCGTCATCTTGAGGTGGAAGAGCTGGCCCGCATTGTCCAAGAGCAGGTACCCCTCATCATACTCCTTGCGGGTGGTAGGGTTGCCGCTCACTTTGTGTGCTGGGAAGGTGAATCCCTTGTCGGCCAATGCCTTGGTGAAGAGCTCACTCTTCGGCTGGTTCACCTGATTGGTGGCCATCACGATGAACTCCAGTCCCTTTTCCGTAACGCGAAACACATCCTCAGGCATGGTGAGGTCAACACGCTTTGGCAGGCTCTCGAGCAAAGGATAGAGTGGTATGGCAATGGCATTGACGTCCGATGCCGACATGCGCCAATTGACAGTGGCCATCTGCATTGCATGCACGTCGATGGCGTGGCCGCATACTGAATCGGGCATACGCTGGTCTGTAAGCAGCTGGCGATAATAGAAGAAGGGGAGGAGCGAGTCGGCCTGTGCATCGGTATATCGGTTGCCCGATTCGTCATAACGGATCAGTCCCTCGGAGGTGGTATTGTCGAGAGTGATGAACTCGCCCGCCAACGAACTGTAGAGGGTGAACAGCGTGTGCGAAGCCTTGCCATTGACAAAGGCAATGCACCAAGGAATCTGCCAAAGCAGCAGGAATACCACGATAAGGCTCAGAAGAGCATAGGGAAGAGTTGTCTTATTCTTGAACATAGTTTATTCTTTTCCTTCTTTAAAACGGGTGATGCTGATAATCGTTAATGAGGCCAGCAGCAGTGTAAACAGGGACAGACCCCAGCCGATGCGGGTATAGGCGCAAGGGGTGGTCGAGATGAAGTAAATGCGAAGCACCAGCAACGATACGATGAGGTTGAAGATGCGACGGGGCCAGGAAGGCTCGAGAACAATCCATGCCGAGAGCAGGTAAGCAGCCAGACCGGCCTGATACCAAGGCATAGAGGTGAACAGGATGCGGCTGTAGAGTTCAACCGGTAGAAGAGTCTGCAGGTAGCCGAACAGGATGGCATAGTCCAAAACGGTCAGTCCCAGCAATGCCAATACGCCCCAAGTGAGCATCTGGGTGGTGATGCGGAGGTGGCCGATGGGCAGATGCAGCGTCAGCTTGAGGCACTTGTGGTACATCTCGGGGCAGAACTGAAACAGTCCCAGCAGCAGACCGGTCAGCACAGGGATGTATTGCAGAAGGTCAACAAAAACCTGGTCATGGGTCATCATGACAACCCAAACGTGGTCCTCGCCATGCAGCGAAGCCACACGATTGACACGCAGCAGAGAGTAGGCCACAAATCCCAGATGGGTCAGTAGAGCCACCAATAGGAACCAACGTGTCTTGATCCATTCTTTATAGGTGATATTCATTGCATTCAATATTTGCCGGTCAGGCCGATGAAGGTGTCCTCCAGATTCATCGACTCAGCCTTTAGGTTGGTAAATGGTATGCCTGTCTGACGCAGACGGGCCTCGACTTCGATTAGTGGGAGAAACGAGAAGAGTTCCATCTCATTGCGTAAAACGCTGGGGTGATAGAGGCGATGTCGGGTATCGTCATCGGCCAGCAGTTCGGCCGGAACCTCATAATTCTCAGGCACCTGACATACATAACGGTGGAAGGTGTCAAGTAACTGTTGCAATGGCATTTGGGTCAGGATGCGACCGTAATCCATGATGATGCAATCGTCCACAAGACGCTCCATGTCCTGAATGATGTGGCTGGTCAGGAAGACGGTCTTGCCCTCAGATCGGGCATAGTCGCGCAGATACTCGACAAACAGACGACGATAGCCTGGGTCCAGACCGATGGAAAAATCGTCCAATACAAGCAGATCGGGATTCTGTGCCAGAATCAGTCCCAATGCCACCTGACTACGTTGTCCGCACGACATACGGCTGATGCGCTGGCCCGGAGCTACCTTAAGTTTCTCCATCAAGCCATAGTAGGCATCCCGGCGCCATTGTCCTGGATAGAAGCTGGCATAGAAACGCTCAATCTGTTCGATGTTCATGAAGTCGTATTGCACATGGTTCTCGATGAGCAGGCCGATGCGCTTGCGCAAAGCTGGATTCATAGTGGTAACATCCTGGCCAAAGATCAGGCATTGGCCCGAGCGTGGTTTGAGGTAGCCGCTCAGGATGTTGATGGTGGTGGTCTTGCCCGTACCATTCTTGCCCAGCAGACCCAGTATTCGTCCCTCAGGTACGTTGAAGCTCAGATTCTCATAGATCTTGCGCTTGCCGTAGTAGTGGGTCAGGTTGCGGCATTCAATAATATTATTACTCATAAGCAGGTGGACAGAATGATTACTCAACAATCTTGTAGTCTGTTGCCTCGAGGTGATAGAAGCTCAGATACTCCTTGCCTTCTGCCTCTTTGCGCTGGGCGATGAGCATGCGATAGTGGGCAATCTTCTCGTCGATGGTGCTGCCCTGCTCCTTGCGTGCAGCACTCTCGGTGGCACAGCTGGCCGAAGTGCTGGTTTCCTCATCCTCAGTCTCGAAGCTTTGTGCCTTGGCCAGCTCATATTCTGTCTGCCAGTTGATGAGGTAAGCTTCGTCCATGCGGGTCTCGCGCAGGTAACCGCTCACACGGACTACGCTGTGGATACATTCTTTGCTGAATGGGCGATGATCCTCGTACTCGCAGCGGATGGTCTGTGTATTGTCCGAACCTTGCAGGAAGATCTTGCGGGCTCCGTGACGGCAGGTGTGGGTGCAAACTCCCTCGACGGTGACCAGCTGGTCGGTCAGCGAGTCGGCCTTGGCCAGCAGTTCGTCCAATGCAATACTCTTTACATCCTGCTCCTGAGCGACAGGGGCGTTGTTCTGTTCCTTATTGTTGTTGCCGCAGCTGCAGAGTGCGAGAACTGCAAAAAGAGAAAGTGCGAAAGTTTTCATAATCTTTTTAGTATTTATATCCGATTGTAAAATTGATATTGTTGAAAGATGGAGAATCATAAGGGTTGCCCTCGATGGCATGTTGCAGATGGTAGTCTGCCATCAGGTACCAACGCAGCGGGTGACTGTAGCGGAGGTTGACCCCCATTTGCCCCACTTGTGCTGTGTGGTAAAGGAAATCCTGCTGCAGATACCTGTCGTGTGATACAACACGGGTGGTGGCTGTAACTCCGTTATAGGTACCATCGTCGGCTGGAGTACCATTGCCCTGTTGCCAACCCAGGCTGAGGGTCACTTGCCATTGGTGCTTCCGGAGTTGCCACAGGCGGGATCCGGAAAACAGCAGGGCATATTGGTTGAGGGTCTGCTTGCGGAACCGTGGGTAATAGCTCACCATCTGCTGTTGATGCCAGAAGTGGACCTGGGTTTGTAGTGTCCTGGCTTGCAACTGCCAGAGGTGGTTCAGTTGGGCGCTGAGGTTCTTGCACTCCAGCCGTTGCTGGTGGTCGTAATAGACATATTCGGTCAGTCCGCCACCTTGCTGCTCCTCGTTCCAGAGTCGCTCTTTAGCCTGTAGGGTGGTGTACTCCACCTGGAGGCTGAACTGGTGTCGCCACGATTGCTTCTGTAGCTGCCCGATGCCCAATGTCGAGACCCAGCTGAGGTGATTGCCTTCGTGGTCCTCATAGACGATGGTATAGGTAGTCTCACGTCCGTAGTAGCCTGTGCGATGTTCCCAACTCCATGCGTTATGCCAAAGGACATTGTCTGGATGGAACCCTGTCTGCAACGTGAGGCCTTGCCATTGGTCCACCAGCGGACGGTCTCCACTACTGGTCGAGGTATAGCCATCGTAAAGGGTTGCCGAATATTCGCGCATACCCAGAAAGGCACCATAGCTTACCAGCGAGATGTATTGCTGGTCTGTGTTGCCCGCCACGTTGAAACTGACTCCCTCGGTGCGTCGGCGGTAGGTGTAGACCGCACCCACATCCCAAAGGTCGAAGCTACAAAGGACCTGTGGCTTGAGCTGTAACTGCATCAGTCTGTTCTGGTGACGCAGGTCGCGTTGTTTGGCATAGTTGGCGGTCTGGTACGAAGCATCCAGTCCTAGGGTGGCCGATCCGATCTGGTGACGGATGGTGGCCCCCAACTGGTATTGCTCCAGTACCTTGCGCCCTTCGCGACCCTCGGTATATTCCAGTAGGTTGAAAGGCTTGTCGGTGGGATCAATCCAGGCCGAACCTGCCATCTCGTAACCAGTCAGATAGGAGTAGGCCACCTCACCACCCACTATGGTGCGTGGGTTGAGAGTGTGGCTGGTTTTTACCTGTCCACTCCAACCGATACTCCGTTTTGGGGTGTAGTAGTTGCTCCATCCTCCTTGCCCGAAGTGGTAGCCGATGGAGGCATCAACGTGTTGGGCTGCAGCTTGTGTACTGCAGCCTAACAACAAGGTATATAGAAGGATGGAACGCATATTGGATTAGTCGCGCAAAGAGGATTGGTATCGCTCAAAGAAATCGTTGGTCGAGTTGTTGGTGTCCTTATAGATAATCTTGGCACCATTAGCAACTGAAGCCTTAGCGTCAATGCCGCTTGGATCGACCGACACAACGCCATCTGCCTGATCGTCGGCAGCAGTCAGTCCGGTTACTAGCAATGCCTCGTTGCCCTCGATGGCCTTGGTTGCCTCAACATCCACTACACGATGTACGGTGAAGCCCTTCTTGTTGGTAAAGAATACTGCACCGGCATCCACAGCCGAGGTGAATCGCTTGGTGTTGGTAGTGCTGGTGGTGGTGAATACCTCGACCGCATCTATCACCCACTCGTTCTTTACCTTCAGACAGGCGCTGATGTTGCTCTCCTTGCCTCCATCATACCAGTAATCCTGTGCAGCAGCAAAGGCGCTTGGGGTGATACCCTCGGTAGCGAAGAGGAAAAAGGCAGGACAGATCTTGCTGATAGGCCAAGCGGTACCCAAGCCCCACTTCTCGGCCAAAAGATAGTGGTTGGTAGGGATGCCCTCGTAAGGAGCCGGATAGCTGGCTGCCTGATACCAGTCCTCTGGATCATAGCAGCAGTAGTAGCTGCTGTTGGCCAGATTGACTGACTGGCTGTAGGTCTGGGTATGATCGATGGCACCTGTGATGGTTACTACCGCCTCGCTGTATGGCGCCAGAGTTAGGTTCTCCTGGAAGTACCAGATGCCGTAACCTGCAGGCTGGAAGCCTTCGTTCTCGTAGTTCAACTTGCCATCCACATAGTTGGTGTTGTTGGCATGAGAGTTGAAAGGCAAGGCATAGGCTAATGCCAGATTGCTTACCTCGGCAGGCAGATCGCTGTTGTTGTAAATGGTTACATAACAGTCGTTCTGGTAGTTGCCCGAACCGTCATCTTTTGGACATCCGCCTGTATAGAGCTCTTTGATGATCAGCTGGTTGGTCTTGGCAGCAATGAGCTCGAGTTTGATCTGGTTGCCCTCGTTGCTGCCTACGTTGATGTTGGCAAGACTGCCGTTCAGTACATAGCTGGCACCATTGTTTGACTGCTTGTCAGAAGCTGTTGCGGCATAGATGCCGGCAGGCACGTTGAAGAGTGCTACACCCTGGGCATCGGTCTCGGCAACATAAGCGGTGCTTGAACTATTGGTCAGGGTTACGATTACGCCCTCTTGGGCACTGGTCCCCTCTGGGTAATCAAGGGATACGGTCACATCGTAGGTGGCGATTACGTTATCGTCATCCGAGCAAGCTACGTTCAGCACAGCGGCTGATACGCAAAAAATAGAGTAGATAAATTTCTTCATTTTTTTTTAGTTTTTAATCTGTAATTTTCTATATCTGTATTTTTACTTGTAATGAATAGTAGAATGAGGGTACATATCCGCTTCCGTAAAGGGTGTTTTCGCGTCCTGTCTGCGAGGAGCGAACCTTGCCGGTCTGGTTCCAGAAATTGGTGGCCTGAAACGCGATGCTGAAGTGATCGCCGATCTCTTTGGTGATGTTCAGATTGCCGCACAGGTAGGGCGAAATGCGGTTGGCCTTAAAGAAATAGTCCGTGTTGCTTCGCAGAATCAGCTTGTACAGTTCTTTGTAAAGCTCGGGGTTGGCGGTTTGCGCCTCGGTCAACGTCTCCTCGAATGGAATCAGGTGGCGGGGCTCTTCCCAGGTGCTGTAGTAGCGGGGATAGACGGCATAATAGCCGTTTTCAATCGGCGTGAGGTAGCTCTGCTTACGCTGACTGTAGTTCTGGAAAGTAGCCTCCAGACGGACCGAAAGAATAAGGCGCACAGCTGGAATGTGGGTGCTGATTGTCAAATTTGTATTTAACTGGCGGGTGAGCTGTCCGTTGCTTATATTGTCGCCTCCCTCAAAATAACCGATGTAGGCATAAGGTTGTCCGTTGGTCATAGTTAGGGTGGATGATGGACGGTAGGCTATCAGCGATGTTTCCTGCCCCTCGTATCGGGCCAAGTTGCCGTCTATGCGGATATCTGTGTGCAACGGCTGTATGCGGGCCAGATCCAGTACCCATTCCAGTCCCATGCGGGTGGAGGCCGATCCATTGATGTATTGCGTGTTGCTTAGATAGGCGTTGCGTGGGGTGCCTTGAAGCACCTCATCGGGCAGTTGCCCGGTGCGATCGCTTACCGTCACGATTCCCGTCTGCTGATCTATGCTGTATTGGCGGTTGGCTGAGGGGATGTGCGACGATTCCAGATCCTTCTGCGAGGTGAATCGATAGCTGTATGGACTATATATACTGGTAGCCAGATAGGGACGGTGGGTAGTGATGCGATAGCCGCTGAGGGTGAGTCGGTTGCCCCTCCATTGCCCCTCCAGACCCAGCTCTTGCTGTAGGCTGTACTGCCACTTCAGCTGCGGGTTGAACTTGGCGCGTGATGGGTGGGTGTAGTAGGCATAATAGCTGCGGCCATCGGCCATTGAACCCGGGGCAAAGGTCAGCTGGTCCTGATAGGTCGTAGTTGGATAAAGCACTTGCATTGAGGGCAGTTTGACCGCTTTGCCCCATCCTCCGAACAATGCCAGGTTTTTGTGCTCCAGACGGGCGTTGAAGCGGGGAGAGAGAGCTGAGGTCGCGCCATATTCAGATTGTCCGATGACTGTCACATCTTCACGCAGACCAGGGATAAAAGTCAGACGCCAGTCGTGGGGCGTATGTAGTGTGAATCGAGGTTCCAGATAGGCAGCCAGAGCATGTTGTGCAGGCAATGTGTCATAACGGGCTTCTCTCCAGGTGGGGGCCACACGCAGGTCGTTATAATAGGATCCACGTCCGGCATTGCCAGTCATATCGTAATCAAGACCGCCTTTCAGCAGGCAGGATAAGGTAGCCTCGTTCCGGAAGGTGTGCAGGAAGTTCCATTCTCCTTTGATACAAGTTGAGAGACTGTAGGGCTGATTGTCGGTTACGGCTGTGCGATACCAGTAACCTACCGGACTGAGAATGATTGGGGCATGGGGTTGTTCGTCATAGTCGACGGCAACGTGATAGCCCTCTGTAGTGGCGTGTATCTGCGGTTGTGCTGACGATGAACTGACGTTGCTTCGTGCCTCGTTGCGCTGGTTGGCCCAACTGCCGTTTACATGGAACTGCAAGCGGCTCATCCAAGGTTTATTGGGATTCCAATCCAACCCGATTTTAGCACGCATAACATAATCCTTTGCGCGGGTCCAGGTGTCGGTGAAGGCGTCCGGATCGCTCTCGGAATTGTATCCGCCCACATTGCCTGTGACGGTGCTCTGAATACGCAGGTGGCGGGCTAACGCATGATTGTAGCTCAGGGTGAGCACGTTGCGCTGATAGGTTGTGTATGGTGAGGTAAGATTGCTTATTGATCGGGCATGTTCCAGACTGGCATTCAGTACACCCAATTTGCCATTGCGTCTTTCGCCCAACTGCCAGCCTTTGCTCAGACTGACCATCTTGGTGTGGGGCCTGGTGGTGAAGTTTACCCGATATGGGCTTTTGCTCTGTTGCGTGTGTATGCGCACTATTCCATTAGATAAGTCACCATATTCTACAGAGGGGATACCTGTCACCACTTCGACCGAGGCAATGTTGGATGCTGCTATGGTGCGGGTGCTGGCGCCATTCAGGCTCATCTGCCCATTCTGCTGCAGACGGATACCATCCACTTCGATGGCGGTTCCGAAGGCGGTGTTGCCCATTTCGCTGCTTCCCTGACTGCGTAGGGCAATGCGGGCATCACTCATCAGACTGTTGTTGCCCTCGGTCTTGCCTCCAGGCAATAGGGCATTGATATCGGCTGTATTGAGAATCTGCAGATGATCGAGCGAGGTGCGATCAATCACATAACTGCTGGTAGAGGTGTGGCTGGCGCGTTGTGCGGTGACGGTGACCGAGTCCAGTTTCAAGCTTTCCTGCTTCATGCGGATCTGCAGTCCCAAGGTGTCGCGCATCAGTTTGAGGGTCACAAACTGGGGGCTGTACCCAAATGTGCGTATTTCGAGGGTGATGTTACCCTGAGGCAGGTGTTGCAGGTCAAACTCTCCCTGTGCGTCGGAGGTGGTCCAGAGTCTGGTATGTTGTTCAACAATGGTGGCAAATTCCAGTGGTTCGCCCGTCTCGATACAGGTAATCTGCCCCTTAACAGTCACACTCTGAGCATGTGAAATGTTCGGGGTGATGAATGCTAAAGTGATGATTGCCAGTGTTATAATTGGAGAGCTACTAACCATATACGACATCTAATACCTTTTTTTGATGTTGCAAAGGTAGCTGCTTTATCGGGCATAAACAATACCTGAAAAAAGGTATAATAATATATTGCTGTCCGGTGAATATTATACTCCATGAATCGAAATCAAAAGAATTCAATCTATTGCTAACGCACCTTTTTGCATAGCAAATCCAGCTGTAACGCGAATCTAAATCAATAAAAGTATGGTGCTGGAGGGTTGTACTCTGCAGGCGATTGTAACTAAAATTA
>JAZRXX010000102.1:0-20862 GCA_045600485.1 Bacteroidales bacterium | reverse complement strand
GGCAATCTCCGCAGAAGGAAGCACGGACTTGGCTGTTTCTGCTAAATCCGACGAAGATGTCAGTGATACGAGTGGCTCCTGTACATGGTTTTCAATCACCAGTTCCTGGTCAGAAGGCCAGAAAATGACATCCTTCAAAGTGATCATTGCATCACGTCTCTTGTTCGTAGCGTCGATGAGCTGATACTCTTTCTGTGCGAGCTCTGACTCCATCTGTAGGACATCCGCATGTCCTTTCTGTCCTAATTCCTCCTGACGGACAGCCTTGTCTCTTGCCGACTTTGCCGTTCCGACTTGCTCGGTTAGTACCTTTTCGAGTTCTGTGTAATAGACCACGTTGTAGTATGCCTCCATCGTAGCAAGACAGATCTGATCCTCGATCTGCTGTTCCTTGCTCCGTCCCAACTTTACCATGGTTGAAGCCAACTTCATATTGTTGATCGACTTGAATCCATCGAAAAGGGTAATGCCTGCGCTGACGCTATAGCCATTATGAAATGTGGTCACTGAATTATAGGTGTTCGTCTCAGGATCCAGGTTTCGGCCATACTGGTTGTAGGCGTAGGTCTGAGCATCTACATTTGGTGTGAACACCTGCATGATGGCCTGCCGTCTCTGCCATTGCTCATCATTTCGATTCGCAGCTTCAATTCGCATCTTTGTTGAATGACTGATGGCATATTGCATGCAGTCATGCAGCGACATCGTTTGGTTTGTTTGCTCCTGAGCCCATGCCTCGCTATGGAACCAAACGAGGAGCAAAAATGCCATTATAAAAATTGTAAAATTACTTTTCATTTTGACTTTACACTTTTTGTTTACATTATAAAAATATACAAATAGTGTGCCAAAAGTAGCATTGTTTTGATAATCAGCAATATTGTATTTTGGAGGTGCTGTAAAAGTGTAAAGTTCCTTTACAACATGTGTAAAAGATTTTTACATTTACTTATAGGAAGAGTGAGCAGTAAGATGCAGATAATAAAGCCTACGACCAAATTGGATGAATTTGATTTTGATATGACCGCATGACCTGTATCAAATAAGAATGCCATTGTACACCCATTGCAATCTACACATAATATGGTTAATCATGGATTAGTATGGTTATTATTGGTTTAATTTGGTTAAGCATGGTTATATTTGGTTAATGGTGATTATCTTGGTTAACCGAGGTCGCTTTGAGTTTTAAACCAACCTGGATATGCAGAGAAAATAAGAGATAGATACATCTTTTCTATCAAAATGTATCTCTTTGGTATATGTATGCAAATTAAATGTATATTATAGTGCCTTTTCTATGCCTGGCAGTAGTCATCAGAAAATAATTGAAGAGATAATAAAACGTAAACCGCAGTTTACAAACTGAAAAATCCGCTAAAAAAATCAAAATAAATCCGCAAATAGTCCGCAACTCTCATTTTTAGGACTGAAAGATGATGCTCTTTTTTAGTTTTCGAAGAGGATTTTGCCAAGAGCTAATTGCTTGATATATAGAAAGAAAAAACCTCCAAAATCTTTCGATCTTGGAGGCTGGCTGAAGCAGCAATTCTGCCACTTTTAGTGCCCGAGGCGGGACTCGAACCCGCAAGGCATGCACCATACGCACCTGAAACGTACGCGTCTACCAATTTCGCCACCCGGGCGTGAAGGTCAGACTAACAACGCGACAGCGTTGCTGTCCGGCGTTTCAGCTATGCAATTTTGGATTATTTTCCTCGATTGCGGGTGCAAAGATAGCATATTTTGTTGAGGAATCCAAATTTTTTGTCAACTTTTTTTATTTTTGAAAGATTTTTTGGTTGGTATGTCACCAAAAGTAGTTATATTTGCACCTCGATTAATCAAAATCTATTAAGTGTATGAAATTTTGTTGGCAGTTTGGCATGTTCCTGGTAGTGGTAGGCATTGCTGTTATATTATCGGCTCTGGTTTCTATGCCCGGCTTTGTGATGTTGAAAACTGGACATACAGGGCTTGGTTATCATTTGATGCAATGGTCACAGACGCTGGTGCTGATGATGCTCGCTCCGTTGTGCTGGTATAAGTGGTTCCACCTGCCGGCATTGAGACCGGGCCATGCCAAGTGGCGTGACTGTCTGGAAGAGGCCCGACTCACAACGATAGATTGGCGTTATATGTTTGTTACCTTTTGTCTGATGCTTGTAGCTTTGCCTGCGATGGACTTTTTGGAAGTCTTCATGAATCGTTTGCCTTGGCCACAATCAATTCAAGATTATATTGAGTCGGGATTCCAGCAGAATCAGGTTGCCATCAATTATCTGCTGGAAGGGACAAATATCTTTTCCTATATCGAGCAATTCCTGTTGATGTGTTTGTGTACGGCCATTGGCGAGGAGTTGATGTTCCGTGGGGCTTTGTACAGTTGTTTCCGCAACGTGACGCGAATGAATCTTCATGCCATAGCTTGGGTAATAGGCTTTATTTTTGCCTTAATCCATTTCGAACCTGCTGGTTTTATGATTCGCATGCTGTTGGGAGCATTTTTTGTTTATTTGGTCTTTTGGTCTGGTTCTCTGTGGCCCTCGATTCTGGCTCATTGCATGAACAATAGTTGTGCTTTGATCGGGTTTCATTTATCGACTCCCGAAGAGCGTGCTGGTATTGTCACGGAATATACCTTTGGCCCAGTTCTGACGGTTTGTAGTTTTGTTGCAACTGTGGTCGTTCTTTATGTTTTGTGGCAGATGAGGAAACAAAAAGAGTTGCGATAGGTGCCGATTTTGTGCATAATTGAAGAAAAATTGTTATTTTTTTGCCAAAATCTTTGTCAATACAATTATTCTTCTTATCTTTGCACCCGCTTTTTGAGAAAGAGCATGTCATTGCCGAAGTGGCTCAGTTGGTAGAGCAACGCATTCGTAATGCGTGGGTCACGGGTTCGAGTCCCGTCTTCGGCTCATTAAGACAAAAAACAAAGGGATTTTTTGCTGAAAACGGTACGGCTCGAGAGAGTCATGCCGTTTGTTTTTATCTTTTTGATAAAAAATGGAGATTTCTTTTGGCAAATTCGAAAAAATGGCGTATCTTCGCGGAGAAAAAAATGTTATGGCTCGTATTATCGCAATTGACTATGGACGAAAGCGCACCGGGTTGGCCGTTACCGATCCGTTGCAGATCATCGCTAATGGCTTGACAACCGTTGCAACCAGCGAACTGGAGAAGTTCCTGTTGGACTATCTGTCCAAAGAGGCAGTCGAACGTGTGGTGATTGGATTGCCCAAGCAGATGAATGGGGAGATGAGCGAGTCGTGGAAGTACATCGAACCCTTTATCAACCGGTTTAAGAAGCTGAAGCCTGAGATCCCTGTCGAATTGGTTGACGAACGATTCACCTCGGTGCTGGCCCACAGAGCTATTTTGGAGAGTGGAATTGGCAAGCAGCGACGTCGGGAGGATAAGGGTATGGTAGATGAGATTTCGGCCACAATCATCCTGCAGAGCTATCTGGAACGGAAAGGAGGATTGTAGTAAAAGGGTAGTAAAAGAGTCGTAAACGGGACGTTTGAACTGGATGTCAAAACTCCTTTTTAATACCAAATAAGACATGATAGCCTTTGGTATCGTCCCTTTTAGCTTCCCTTTCCTACCGAGAGAGCAAGTTATTACTTGCGAAACTCGAATTAATCAATAGTCACATATCTATATAATATATCAATCAGTTTATGTTGTTACCAATATATTTGTATGGTCAGGCTGTACTTCGCAAGGAGGCAGAAGAGGTGTCGGCCGATTATCCGGATTTGAAGGCATTGGCCGAAAACATGTTCCAGACCATGACCAAAGCTAATGGCGTAGGACTTGCTGCTCCACAGGTGGGATTGGCAATCCGTATGTTTGTGGTCGATGGCAACGGCCTTGAGGAGGATTATCCGGAGTGCCTGAACTTCCGTCGCTGTATGATCAATCCTGAGGTGATCGAAGAGAGCCCGGAAACGAACACCAAGGAAGAGGGCTGCCTGTCGATACCGGGAGTCTATGAATCGGTCAAGCGTCCCGATTGGATTGTGGTGCGTTATCTGGATGAAAACCTCGAAGAACATGAGGAGAAGATTACCGGTTTTGCAGCACGCATGACTCTGCATGAGTACGACCACTTGGATGGCAAGATGTTTATTGACCATGTTTCGCCTCTGCGCAAACAGATGATCAAGAGTAAACTGTCGGCCATTATCAAGGGCAAGGTCAGCACCACCTATAAAGTGAAACAAAAATAAAATTTAATATATACAGTATGAAAAACGAACATCCACAGCCATCGAACGATCGCCTCAAGGCTTTGCAGGCAGCGATGGAGAAAATTGACAAGACCTTCGGTAAAGGTTCCATCATGCGCATGGGCGACGAGGAGATTGAACATGTTGAGGTCATCCCTTCTGGTAGCGTAGCACTTAATTCTGCACTTGGCGTAGGTGGTTATCCTAAAGGCCGTATTATTGAAATCTTTGGCCCAGAGTCTTCCGGTAAGACCACGTTGGCTATCCATGCTATTGCCGAGGCACAGAAGCAAGGCGGTATTGCAGCCTTCATCGACGCAGAGCATGCCTTCGACCGTTTCTATGCCGAGAAGTTGGGCGTCGATACCAACCAGTTGCTGATTTCGCAGCCGGACAATGGTGAGCAGGCCCTCGAGATTGCAGAGAACCTGATCCGTTCGTCGGCTATCGATATTATTGTTATTGACTCAGTAGCCGCTTTGACTCCAAAGGCTGAGATCGAGGGCGAGATGGGCGACAACAAAGTTGGCTTGCATGCCCGACTGATGAGTCAGGCTCTGCGTAAGCTTACGTCTGTAATCGACAAGACTGGTACCGTTTGTATCTTTATCAACCAGTTGCGTGAGAAGATCGGCGTGATGTTCGGCAACCCAGAGACAACAACCGGTGGTAATGCCTTGAAGTTCTACGCTTCAGTTCGTCTTGACATCCGTCGCGTGACTACCTTGAAGCAGGGCGAGGAGGCAATCGGTAGCAGCGTTCGTGTGAAGGTTGTCAAGAACAAGGTGGCACCTCCATTCAAGAAGGCAGAGTTCGATATCCTGTATGGCGAAGGTATCTGTCGTAGTGGCGAGGTGGTTGACCTCGGCGTCCAGTACGGCATCATCAAGAAGTCCGGTTCCTTCTATAGCTACAATGGCAGCAAGCTGGCTCAAGGTCGTGATGCTACCCGTCAGTTGATGCTCGACAATCCGGACCTCGCTTCCGAGATCGAAGCACAGATCATGTCCAAGATTCAAGGTGGAGCTGATGCTCCTGATGAGGAGGACAAGACCGAAGAATAATCATAGCCGAGTGGAGGGGAAAACAGTCCCCTTCACTCTGTTCTCGTTTTTAGAACATCTACTTATTTGAATCAAATGAACAAATTTTTTTCTCTCATTTTGTCGGGTGCGTTGTTGAGCGTAACGGTTTCGGCTCAGACGTCACCACTTCAGAACCGCAACGAATTGTGGTACGAAAAACCGGCCTCCGTGTGGACCGAAGCCTTGCCGTTGGGAAATGGTAAGCTGGGTGCTATGGTGTATGGTGTGCCTGCTGTCGAACAGATCCAATTGAACGAAGAGACCCTTTGGGCCGGTTCTCCAAACAATAATGCCAATCCAGAGGCATTGGAGCATCTGGAGGAGATCCGTCGGTTGGTGTTCGAAGGAAAGACTCTCGAGGCACAGACACTTTGTACCAAGTATATCAAGGCTCCAACCAATTCGGGTATGCCGTATCAGACTTTCGGAAATCTCCGATTGGTCTTTGCCGATCATCAATGGTACACCAATTATCGCCGTTCGCTCGATCTGGATTCGGCTCGAGCCGTGGTGGAGTATGACGTGCCTGTTCTGCCGGGAGTGACTGGCCCGCAGGAGTGCTATCATTATCGTCGTGAGGTATTCTGTCCATTGGGCGATAGCGTAGTCGTTGTCCGACTCACTACCGATGCTCCCGAAGGATTGTCGTTTACAGCTTTGCTCGAAACTCCCCAGCAGGATTGCCTTTGGGCCAGCGAGGGCGACGAAGTGACGGTGACCGGATTGACGGGCAGTCACGAGAAACTGAAGAATAAGGTCCGTTTCCAGGGTCGTCTTCGCATCGAGGCCAAGGGAGGCCAGAGAATGTCGCAAGATGGCTCGATCATCGTGCGTAATGCCGGCGAGGCTGTGATTTATGTGGCTATTGCCAGCAATTTTGTAAACTATAAGGATCTGACGGGCGACCACATTGCCCGTAGTCGTCGTCAGATGGACCAGGCTGTCCAGAAGGGCTACAAGCAGCTTTGGACCAGCCATGTTGAGCGCTACCAGGAGCAGGCAGATCGCAATACTTTGTGGTTAGGTCCGGACCAGTACGCCAACAAACCGACCGACATCCGATTGCTGAACTTTGCCAAGAACAACGATAATCATCTGGCCGCGTTGTACTATCGCTTTGGCCGTTATCTGCTCATATCGTGCAGTCAGCCGGGTGGACAACCTGCCAACCTGCAGGGCATCTGGAACGACAAGATGCTGCCATCGTGGGATTCGAAATATACAGTCAACATCAATACAGAGATGAACTATTGGCCATCAGAGGTCTGCAATTTGTCGGAACTGAACGAGCCGTTGTTCTCTCTGATTGACGATGTGTCGAAGACTGGTCGTGATGCCGCCCGCATCATGTACGGCACCAAGCAGCCGGAGTCGTGGGTATTGCATCACAATACAGATATCTGGCGTGTGACAGGAGCCATCGATAATGCCCCTTCGGGCATGTGGATGTCGGGAGGTGCATGGGTAACCCAGCACTTGTGGCAGCATTATCTTTACACAGGCGATGTACAGTTCCTGGACAGCATTTATCCGATCATGAAGGGTGCGGCACAGTTCTTCGACGAGACTTTGATCGAGGAGCCGGAGCATCATTGGCTGGTGATTTGTCCAAGCAATTCGCCTGAGAATACGCCTAAAGGCATGAAGGCAACAACCTCTTATGGCTGTTCGATGGATAATCAGCTGTTGCGAGACCTGTTTTCGAATGTGATCTGTGCATCGAAGATCCTGGGCCGTGATGCCGACTATGCCAAGCATCTGGAGGAGGTTCGTGCCCGACTGGTTCCAAACCAGATTGGCCGATGGGGCCAGTTGCAGGAATGGATCAAGGATTGGGATAGCCCAGAGGATAAGCATCGTCACATTTCTCATCTGTATGCCCTGTTTCCATCTGCACAGATTTCTCCGAGACGTACACCGGAACTGTTTTCTGCTGCTCGGGAGTCTTTGCTTGCTCGTGGCGACATTTCTACGGGATGGGCCATGGGATGGCGAGTTTGCTTTTGGGCACGTCTGTTGGATGGCAATCATGCCTACGAACTGCTCAAGAACCAGTTGCACCTTGTATCGGAGATTCCGGTCAACGGAAAGAAACCTACGGGAGGCACCTATCCGAACCTCTTCGATTCGCATCCGCCATTCCAGATCGATGGAAACTTTGGCTGTACAGCAGGTATTGCCGAGATGCTGATGCAGAGTTACGATGGTGCGATTGATCTGTTGCCTGCCTTGCCTGATTATTGGAAGTCGGAAGGACGAGTCAAAGGTCTTGTGGCCCGAGGTGGCTTCGAACTTGACATGGAATGGAAAGAGGGTCGTGTTACCCGCTTGGCTGTGACCAGTCGTATCGGAGGCAACTGCCGTCTGCGTTCAGCTTCAGCGCTCAAGGGTGCCGGTTTGAAGCAGGTTGCATCGTTGGGCCAGAAACCAGCAAAGGCGAACAGCAACCCGTTGTTTGCCCAATTTGTGCCAGATTGCGAGACGTTGATTGCTCCCGAGGCCAAAGATAAAATCGGTGTGGTGGTTGTACCGCAACAATATGTTTACGATCTTCCGACCAAGGCTGGTAAGACTTATGTGTTAATAGGTAAATAATAAATATAATGAGAAGATTCTTGTTGGTCCTTGTGGCCTTATGTACTTTGTTGTCTGTCGAAGCCAAACCCAAGAAGATTGAACTGCCTTGGAAGCATGGCAAGCTCCAGATAACCGAAAACCACCGTTACTTCCAGCACGAAGATGGAACCCCCTTCTTCTGGTTGGGCGAAACCGGTTGGCTGATGCCTGAACGGTTGAATCGTGATGAGGTGTCATTCTATTTGGGACAATGTGCCCAGAATGGCTATAATGTGGTGCAGATCCAGACCATCAACGGCATGCCTGCCTTCAATATCTATGGCGCTATGTCGCACCCGAACGGCTACGACTTCTCGAAGATCGACGAACAGGGCTATGGCTATTGGCAACACATGGATCATATCGTCAAGACTGCCGAGAGGAATGGTATCTATATCGGTATGGTTTGTATTTGGGGTAATGTTGTCAAGGCAGGTAACATGACTGTCGAAGAGGCGAAGGCTTATGGCGAATTTCTGGCCAATCGATACAAGGATTGCCCCAATATCGTCTGGATCATAGGAGGAGACATCAAGGGAGACGTCAAGACCGAGGAGTGGGAAATGCTGGCTCGCACAATCCGTTCCATCGACCAGAACCACCTGATGACTTTCCATCCCCGTGGACGAACCTGTTCTGCCACATGGTTCAACGAGGCCGAGTGGATGGACTTCAATATGTTCCAGTCCGGACATCGTCGCTATGGTCAGCGTAATGGCGATGGTGACTATACCATTGCCGAAGATACCGAAGAGGATAACTGGCGCTATGTGGAGAGTGCTTTGGCTATGAAGACCATCAAGCCTGTGCTGGATGGAGAACCTTCGTACGAACGCATTCCTCAGGGTCTGCACGATGTGAACGAGGTGCAATGGAACGATGCCGATTGCCGACGTTACGAGTGGTGGTCGGTGCTGGCCGGTAGCTGTGGTCACACTTATGGCAACAATTCGCTCATGCAGTTCTATCGTCCGGGCATTAATGGCGCCTATGGTTGCAAGACTCCTTGGTGGGTGGCTATCGAAGATCCGGGATTCAAGCAGATGCGTTGGTGCAAGGAGCTGTTGCTGAAACTCCCTTACGTGGAGCGTATGCCCGATCAGAGTGTACTGGTGGGAACTTATGGCGAACGCTATGAACGTCCAGTAGCAAGTCGTGGAAAAGATTATATGGTAGTCTATACCTATACGGGTGCTCCGTTGACGGTCGATATGACCAAGATTTCGGGCAAGAAGAAGCATGCCTGGTGGTATAGTCCTGTGGATGGTACTCTGACCGATTTAGGTGAGTTCGATAACAGCAAGAGCCAGACCTTCCAGACCGGCAAGAGCTATGGCGCTGGTCACGATAATGTGCTGGTAGTTATTGATGCATCGAAAGACTACCTGAAGTAATCGTCCAGAGAACATCGGCGTATGTGTGTGCCAATTCGTGGTCGTGCGTCGATAACAAGATAGCTTTGTGCTCGCCGTGAGCCAATTTTACAAGCAGGGACATCAGTTCCTGCTTGCTTTCGTAATCGAGGAAGGCTGAGGGTTCGTCGAGTAGCAGATAGTCGGTTCCTTGGGCCAAAGCTCGTGCAATCATGCACTTCTGCCGTTCTCCATCGCTCAATTCGCTGATGTGGCGATTTGCCAGGGCTTTGATGCCGAGCTTCTGGATGGCAAGGTCGGCTTGCGCGTAGTCTTCGTCGCTCAATTTGCCTAACCACGAGGCATACGGCAGACGTCCATAGGCCACCAGTTCGCGTAGGGTGGTGTTCGACAGTTCGGGTACTTTGGTCAATACCAATCCCACCTTCTTGGCCAACTCGGCAGGCGTGAAGTCTTCGAGCCGTCTGTTGTCGATACGGATGCTCCCTGCGAGAGGAGGAATGAGGCCTGCCAAGGTCTTGAGCAAAGTGGACTTGCCCGTACCGTTTCGTCCCAATAGGCAGACAAATGAGCCTGGCCGTAGTTTCTGACAGATGTCGGAAACCACGGCCATTTTATATCCTATGGAGAGTTTGTTAAGTTCCATCAATGAAAAACCGGTTTCTTGAGCAGTTCCTTTTCGCGTTCTTTGGCCTCTTGCCACCAGGCTTCGGGAATGACCTTCCAGTCGCCACGCAGATGGGGTGTGAGTTCGTGGTTGGGGAGCTGATGGATGTATCTGGCCACGTATCGGCGCACATCGATTGGAGTGGTGTCGATGGTTCGTTTGCCGAGAAACTCTTTGTCCCAGCCAAGTCCATTGGGTATGAATGCACCACCTCCGGAATACTGGTAACTGTTGATGGCTACTTTGTACAGGCGATTGTTGTCTATTGGCGATCCGTCGCTCATCGACAGGAGCTTGACACGATGTCCGGGTTCTTTGCTTACATCGACAATATATTTGATGCCTGCTGCCGAGGTGAAGTTGAATGAGATACTGGCGAGCTGTGGACGTTTGCCCCGTTCGGCAGGAAGCCAGTTCAGCAGATGGTCTTTCGGCGAGTGCATGGTGTTGAACTGCTTGTTGTAACCAAACTCCAGGTATTGTCGGATTTCGTCGGCAGTCATGCTGATGGTATAAAGCAGATTCTCGTACTTGTAGATAGAGAACAGATGACGCATGGAGAGCTCGCCAGCCGGTACAACATCGTTGGGTGAGAGGACAGCGGCAAACGAGACCTCTGCACCCGTTGCCCACAGTTGGGCATCGTGAACCAGATCAATGAACTCGCTTGGGCCGACCAGTCCGTCGATGCCGACCAGAGGTTCAGTTAATGTGCCGAGTGGACGGTCACAATAGTTATTGACCGAATCGACTACCGACTGGAATTGGGCTACGAAGGCTGAGTCCGGGGCGTATTGGTCCATGTTGACCAACGTGGTGTGAATAGACTTCTTGTAGGTGCCATCGCTTTGCAGTGCGAAGTGGATGTCGGCTCTACCCACTTTGCTGGCTTGTGTTCCAGCATCGATGAAGAAGACCGAATCGTTGGCCGAGTTCAGTCGGGTGTGGAGCTGAGGGTTGTGGTCGTGTCCGAGCAAACAGAGATCGAATCCCGACACCTTCATGGCAGCGGGCAGCGAACCGTTTTCGTTGTAGGGGGTATCGAAGTCTTTGCCACCTTGAGTGTAGTCAGCACCGGCATGGAAGATGCCAATCAACAGGTCTGGATTCTCTTTTTGCTTGATGATTGGTACCCATTTCTTGGCACAATCCACCATATCTTCGAACTCCAGATTGGGCCATAGGCTCTTGGGCAGCCAGGCATCGATGTGGGGCGTAATCATGCCTAATGCCACAACCTTTATCCCTTCGCGCTCAAAGACTGCATAGGGTTGGAACATCGGTTCGTGAGTCCGTGTGTCGATTGCGTTGGCGCAGATCCAAGGCATGTTGAAATGGCTGGGCAACCTGCGGTGGTAGTTATCTTCTCCTGTTTCGATATCATGATTGCCTACACCGATGGCGTCGTATTGCATATAATTATATGTACGTGCGCATACGTGCGTAGAGATAGTGTCGATGTAGTTATAGTAATACACCGATGGTTGTCCCTGCAGGAAGTCGCCGGTGTCGAACATCAGGACCTTGCCCGGATTCTCTTTTCGAACTTCGTTCAGGTAGGTGCTGACGTTGGCCAGACTTGTTTGCGCTGGGGCATTCCGCTTGATATCGTGTGCCAGACAGGCTCCGTGTACATCGGTCGTAAACAAAACCACCAAGTCGGTTTCAGCCGGCTTGGTGTTAGTGCATGCAGACAAACCGAAGGCTGTGGCTGCTATGAGGAGGAGATAATTCTTCATCGAGAGATTATGTAGGTCAAAGGAATTTCTTGACTTCGTTCATGACCGTATCGGCAGTCTTCTGTGCCTCTTCTTCGGTCGAAGCTTCTGCGTAAACGCGAATGATTGGCTCTGTGTTCGAAGCGCGGAGGTGTACCCAACGATCCGGGAAGTCGATCTTGACACCATCGATGTCGGTAATCTCGGTATTCGGCTGCTTGCTGTATTCCTCCTTGACGGTAGCCAGCAGCTTCTTGATGTCGATCTCGGGAGTGAGGTCGATGCGCTGTTTGGCAATACAGTATGGTGGATAGGTGGCTCGCAACTGGCTGACGGTAAGCTCTGAGTTCTGCTCGCGCAGTTTGGCCAGATTGGTCAGGAAGAGAGCGATGCCGACCAAAGCGTCGCGGCCATAGTGGAGTTCTGGATAGATAACGCCACCATTGCCTTCGCCTCCAATTACGGCGTTGGTGTCCTTCATCTTGGTCACAACATTTACCTCACCTACGGCAGCGGCATTATAGACGCCACCACGAGCGCGTGTCACATCACGAAGCGCACGGCTTGACGAGAGGTTGGAGCAGGTGTTGCCCGGAGTGTGCTGCAATACATAGTCGGCGCAGCTTACCAAGGTATATTCTTCGCCGAACATCTCGCCATTCTCGCAAACGAGGGCAAGACGGTCCACATCCGGATCGACCACAACGCCGAGGTCAACCTTCTTCTTCTTGATTTCGTCCGAAATCTGGGTGAGGTTCTGTGGAATTGGCTCAGGTGTATGGGCGAACTGTCCGTTAGGGGTGCAGTTCAACTGGTGGATCTGCTTTACGCCCAATGCTTCGAGCAGGGCAGGGATCACAACGCCACCCACAGAGTTGATGCAATCGCACATGACCGAGAATCCAGCCTTGCGGATAGCCTTGACATCAACGAGTGGCAGGTTCAGTACCTGTTCGATGTGGTAGTTGGTGTAGTCCTTCTTGATAACCTTGCCCAGTTTGTCAACCGGGGCAAACTCGAAGTCTCCCTTTTCGGCAATGGCCAGAACCTTTTCGCCGGTTGCTTTGTCAAAGAATTCTCCTTCGTTGTTCAGGAGCTTCAAGGCATTCCATTGGATTGGGTTGTGGCTGGCAGTCAGAATCAAACCGCCGTCGGCCTTTTCGGCTGTCACAGCAATCTCGGTGGTTGGGGTAGTGGCGAGGCCGATGTTGACAACATCGAAGCCCATACCGATCAACGTGCCCGAAACGCATTGGTAGCACATTTCGCCCGAGAGACGGGCATCGCGGCCAACGACAATCACACCACGTTTCTGTGCTCCGATCTTCTCGCGGATCACGGTTGCGTATGCTGCTGTAAACTTAACAATATCGAGTGGGTTCAAACCTTCGCCCTGCTGGCCTCCAATGGTGCCACGGATGCCAGAAATGGATTTTATGAGTGACATGTCTTTATATTTTTTTACTGTGGCAGATAGTTCGGTTTTGTGTATTTGATCGAACCGTAGTAAAGAGTGTAATAATAGCTTGAGAAACTGCTTTCAACCAACGAGAACGGACAGATGATCGAGGCCTCTCCACCTTCCCACAGGAAACGGATTGGGAATCCTAAACCACCCGAAGTGCATTCGTAGCTGGAACCAGTACCGTAGTACGAGCCATAGTAGTTGCTCGAATAGTATGATGGTGTCCAGTTGTAGCAGATGATAAAACTGTTCGGGTCGAGATTGTTACCCCTTGAGTTTTCTTTCAAGTCATCGTAATTGAAATCGTTCAGCAAATAGAGACTGTCGTAGCGGATCTGGACATTTCTGCCAGCATAGAACTTCTTTTTGTTGCGCATGGCCGCCAGTTCCTGCTCCTGTGTTGGAGTCTCGTTCTTGAGTCGGATGCTGTCCAATCCATCCTTGCCCCAGCTATTGATCTTGAAGTAGAGTCGCTTGAAGTTGCCTTCGGTAATCTTGTACCATTGGCCAAGCTGGATGTAGTTGGATGGGTGGATGGAGTCCTTGAGTATCTTGTTCGAAATTTCGGTTACCCACTCTTCGTCTTTGCTGACGATGTGGCCAAAATCAATTTCGTAAGGATTCCCTTTGATCCAATCGCTGATGTATCCCTTCTCTTCCTCTACAAGTTCGGCGTAGGTCTCTGTCTTTGAACAAGAGGCAAACCAGCTGCTGAGGCAGAGTAGGGCGGTGGCGATGAATATAGTTTTTTTCATTCTTTCTTTATTAATTGTACGGGCGCAAAGATAATGAATTTTCCGGAATATAGCAATTACTTTTCAAGAAAATTAGCAAAAAGAGGCAATGCTTTAACAAAAAGTTGCTCAGCTTGCTGCAAAGTGCCCAGAAATTCGCCACCTGCAGCGTTTTTGTGACCACCTCCGTTGTAGAATTTCTGTGCCAGAAGATTGACCGGGAAGTCGCCCTTCGATCGCAGGGAAATCTTTACAAAGTTCTTCTCTTCGCGGAAGAAGGCGCTCACCTGGATGCCATAGATGTCGAGTGGCATGTTGACAAATCCTTCGCTGTCGCCCTTCTGGTGGTTAAAGCGCTTCAGCTCCATTTTGTTCAGGCTGAAGTAGGCTGCTTTGTATTGTCCGACAATCTGGAGTTTCTGTTGGAGCACATAGCCTTTCAGTCGGGCGCGACGTTCGGTTTCAAGCACCAGATCACGGTGCAGGCGTTCTTTGTCGAAGCCCTCCTGGAGCAGACGGGCCACAATCATATAGACCTGCGGACGGCTTGAACCGAACACGAACTGTCCGGTGTCGGTCATCATGCCACAATAGATTTCGGTAGCGATATTGCGGTCAATCAGGGCATCGTCGCCCATCTGCAGAATGAAGGTATAGGCAACCTCGCAGGCAGCCGATGCCTCTGGATGTGAGATGACGATGTCGAAATCCTCGCGGTTGGGGTCGAGATGGTGGTCGAGCATGATCTTGGGGGCCGGGTTGGCCATTACCTCCTTGCTCATATCGCCCATGCGCGAAGGTGTGTTCAGGTCAACGATGATGAAGCACTCGGCCTCCTTGATGGCCTGCAAAGCCTCTGCGTGGGTGTCGGGAGTGCCGTCGTGCTGGTTGTCGAACACCAGTTCTTGGCGTACGCCCGGTATGAAATCCAGATTTGCACCGGGAGTGTCGTTGTAAACCACCACGGCCTGCTTGCCCTTTTTGCGCAGGTAGTTGGCCATGGCGAGCGACGATCCGACGGCATCTCCATCGGGCGACATGTGGGTGCAGACCACGAACTTCTGGCAACGGTCGATGATTTCTTTGGCTTTGTCAATCAGTTCCGGTTGTATGATTCTTTCAATTGCGTCTTGTATCATGTTTGGGATATTTGTTAGTATAAAAAAAGAAGGAGCATCGTTTGATACTCCTCCGTTTACTGGTAGCGCCTACGAGACTCGAACTCGTGTACCCGGCGTGAGAGGCCGGTATCCTAACCGCTAGATGAAAGCGCCAGTCGTTTTGTTTGTGCTATCCTTTGTTGGTTTTAGCGGTGCAAAGATACAGCAATTCTGTGTTCTTTCCAAATTTTTTGCAGACTTTTTTACAAAAATCGGCAGATTTATGCTTTTTGTTCGAAAAAAACGGCTATCTTTGCACCCAGAAATTACAAAATGTAGTAAGAATATGGCAAAAGTATTGATTAAAACAAGCCTTGGCGACATCGTTGTTCGCCTCTATGATGAGACTCCACAGCATCGTGACAATTTCCTGAAGTTGGCCAAAGAGGGTTTCTACAATGGTACACTCTTCCATCGCGTGATCAAGAACTTTATGATACAGGGTGGAGATCCCGACAGCAAAGGTGCTCCGCTTTCCAAGTCGTTGGGCGCAGGCGATATCGGTTATACCATTCCGGCAGAGTTCGTTTACCCTCAGTATTTCCACAAGAAGGGTGCCATTGCCGCAGCTCGTACAGGCGATGAGGTGAATCCCGAGCGCCGTTCTTCGGGTTGTCAGTTCTACATCGTCACGGGTGAAGTCTATAGTGCTGGCAAACTGACCCAGATGGAGCGCAGCCTTGCCCAGCAGCAGTTGCAGACCATCTTCAATCAGCTGGTGGTCGAAAACCGCAACAAGATCATTGAATTGCGCAAGAATCGCGACAACAGCGGACTGATGGAGCTCCAGACCGAACTCGAAAAGCAGGCTCGTGCCAAGGACAAGGAGATGGGTGCCCCCAAGTTTACCGATGCACAGCGCGAAGCTTATACCACCATCGGCGGTACACCATTCCTCGACAATAGCTATACAGTCTTTGGCGAGGTAGAGTCGGGCATCGAGGTTGCTGAGAAGATTCAGCTGGTCGAGACAGCACCTGGCGATCGTCCGAAGGAGGATGTCAAGATGTTAGAGGTAACCGTTATCGACTAAGGAGAAGTATTTTCCGTCGGCAATGATGATATGGTCAAGGAGGCGAACGTCAAGCAAGGCGAGCGCCTCCTTGACTGCTTTCGTCAGGTCGATGTCCTGTTGGCTTGGTCGGGGATTGCTGTGCGGATGGTTGTGGCAAAGGGCAACATTCGAAGCCGAATGTTCGACGGCAGGTCTGCAGATCTTTTTCAGATCGCCACCCGAAAAGTTGATTCCACCTTCGCTGATGCGTTTCTTGAACAGCAATTTGCCGCTTCGGCTGCAATAGACCGCCCAAAGTTCTTCGTAGTCCAAATGTGATAAGGGTTGGTTGAAGATAGTGAAGATCTTTTCGCTCGAATCAATAATCAGATTTCGTTCGTTGCGTATCTCCATCTCTTTCTGGTATCGTCTGCCCAGTTCGAAAGCGGCCTGAATGTGGCACATCTTGGCCGGTCCTATGCCGTTCAGAAGATTTCGTCGTTCGTCGTCGGTGCCCTGTAGTAGAGCGTGGCTGAGGGTGACAAGGCTGTTGTCGGAGGCTGCTAATAGGTCGCGAGCGAGATCTACTGCTGTTTTACCTCGTTTTCCTGTGTTGATGAGTATGGCCAAAAGTTCGGCTTCTGTCAGGTTGCTCGAACCGAGGTTCATCATCTTCTCGCGCGGACGGTCTTGTTCAGCCCATTCGGTGATGATCATGGTTGGTGTTATAAAAGAAAATAGATAATGCCGTTGTGATGGCATTATCTATTTATCTGATTTGTTCCAGTATTACTTGGCACGCTCTACGTAGCTGCCGTCGCGGGTATCAACCACGATCTTGTCGCCCTGCTTACAGAAGAGAGGTACCATAACGATACCACCGGTCTCTACAGTAGCCTTGGTGAGAGTGTTGGTAGCGGTATTGCCCTTGACACCTGGCTCCATCTCGGTGATCTCGAGAACGGTCTTGACTGGCATTTCGGCAGTAAGGATAGTCTCGGTAGAAGCGTCGCTGACAACCTCAACAACGTCACCCTCCTTCATGAACTGGTTGCCGATCACCATTTCCTTGTTGATGTTGACCTGGTCGAAAGTCTCCTGATTCATGAAGACAGCATCCTCGCCGTCCATGTAGAGGAACTGATATGGGCGATGCTCAACGCGAACGTCCTCAAGAACTTCGCCGATGTTGAAACGCTTCTCAACTACATAACCAGAAACAACATCCTTCAATTTGGTGCGCATGAAGGTGTTACCCTTGCCCGGCTTAACGTGAAGGAACTCTACTACTACCTGAAGTTTACCGTCCAAACGGATGCGGGTACCGTTCTTAATGTCCTGTGACTTGATTGCCATAGTGTTTTATTTTTTATAGTTTAAATGATTACATTTGTGCAATGGAAGACAGGTGCATTCACACTCTTTTTGTCTAATTCGCGGTGCAAAGATAGCAAAAAAACCGCAGATTTACAAAAAAAAATGCAGTTTTCTTTAAAAAAGTTTGGTAGTTTGGGAAAATTATGCTACTTTTGCACCCGCAATTCAGCAAAAATAATATAAACTATATAAAATTTCAAGAGCTATGAAGATGACTTTTCAGCCTCACAACCATCGCCGTTTGCACAAGCATGGTTTCCGCGCTCGTATGGCTACCAAGAACGGCCGTCGCGTTCTCGCAGCACGTCGTGCTAAGGGTCGCAAGAATTTGACCGTTGGCGACACCATGCGTTAATTTGCTTGAGGCAAAAGAATGGACTATTGACTGCTTAAAGGGTTGCCCTTTGGCAGTCATTTGTTTTTTAAACATTGACCTTCGCATAACTTGGCAGTTGAATGAAAACAAGAATCCAGCAATTATTGAAGTCCCTCAACGAGGGTGTCTATGAGAAAGAGGCTGAAATCGGTCTCTCGTTGTTGGCTGCTCTGGCTGGGCAGAGTATTCTGCTTCTGGGCCCTCCTGGTGTGGCCAAAAGTATGGTGGCTCGCCGGCTGAAGCATGCATTTTCGGGTGCACGATCATTCGAGTATCTGATGTCGCGTTTCTCGGTGCCTGACGAGATCTTCGGCCCGGTATCTATCAGCCGACTGAAGGAGTCGGATCGTTATGAGCGATGTGTCGATGGTTATCTGCCATCGGCCGATGTGGTCTTTTTGGACGAGATCTGGAAGGCGGGTCCTGCCATCCAGAACACCTTGCTCACAGTCATCAACGAGAAGATTTATCTCAATGGCCAGACACAGCTTCATCTGCCTCTCAAACTTCTGATTGGTGCCAGCAACGAGTTGCCGACCGAAGGCGAGGGGCTGGAGGCATTGTGGGATCGTTTCATTCTGCGATTGGTCAGCAAGCCAATCGAGGACGAGGCCCATTTCTACCAGATGCTGAAGCCTCAATCCCAACCCTCGCTCGTAGGGGAGGAGTTGAATGGCTCGGTGCGTGAGGCATTTTCGCCCGAAGAGTATGCACAACTGCAGGAGCAGATCGATCTTGTCGAAATCCCCAACGATGTACTTTCGGCCATAACCGCCATACGCAAGTCATTGAAGGATGTCGCTATCGAAGGTCAGGATGTTCATCGTTCGCTCTATGTCAGCGACCGCCGTTGGGCCCGAATTGCACGCCTGCTCCGTACGTCGGCTTTGCTGCATGATCGCCGGGAGGTCAATCTCTCCGATTTGCAGGTGGCTGTGCATGCCCTGTGGACCGAACCCGACGAACTTCCTGCAGTATCGCGCATCGTGGCCGACGCACTCTTCCAGAGCTACCGACAGCGCCTTGACAGCATGAGCACCTCCATTGGCCGGGCCTTGAAGCGTCGTCAGATACGTGATTCGTTCGAGATGGCCCAAAGCCGTGGCGACCATCGTGACGACGATCTGATCCTTTACGATGGCTTCTACTATGGTATTGATGATAATGCCACATCGTCGGCTGCACCATCTACCTATATCTATGCGACCGATTTCCGTTCGATGCCGACGCATACGGCCAACGAACCGGCCATCCGAGGCGTGATGTACACCGATCCCAAATGCCCTCGTCGCAAGGTTATCCGAGCCTATAGCAATCCGGATAATATCGGCGTTTCGGGCATTGAACTGACACGAGTCAACCTGTATCGCAACAGCTCGTCCATTTTCATCAATGGCGTGAGGTATTCCCTGCGCCGTGGTCTTCCGGGTGGCAAACTCGAGATGGCTTCCGGCCTGGAGCCTGTGGACCGCGAACCGCAGATGGCGCTCGAGGACTATGAAACGGCAGTCGATAATCTGTTCATCGAGGCCTCCACGCTCCATCGCCTGCTGCAGAGTCATCTCTTTGTGTCGGCCGACGTTGCCCAGACGGTCACCTCCTATATGGATGGATTCAAGAAGCAGATTGCCGTCTTGCGAGCCGATGTGCGGAAACTGTTGTATGACGAATAGAAAGACCCTCTTTCTTTCTGACCTCTCAACTTTAAATGATTTATGCTAACCTTTCCTGCACATCTGGATTTCGTCACAAAACTGATTTGTGATGACATGGAACGTAACTTCGTCGATTCTTTGTCGGCGAAGCTGGACTTCATGCAGAAACGTGGTGTGACCGATCCCTACGAACTGGTCCAGATTGAGCAGGATTACATCACCGAACGTCAGCCTCGGGCGCAGTTGCTGCTCGACAAGTGTCTGGAGACCATACCCGCCTGGCTGGCCGAACACCAATGCAGCGACGATGAGTTCGAACAGGCATGGGCGCTGATGGGAGGCGTGTGGAATGTGGTGGAGTTCGAACGAATCCGGCACATCGTCCGTATTCAGTACAGTTACCCGCAAGTCCTGCAGGTGGCGAATGTGCTGGGCCGTCAGGCTGACGACGAAGGACCTGCGCGCGTGCCACTTGGCATGGGCAATCGCCAGCGTGTCGAACATGGCACACCAAGTGATATCGAGGGTGTCGGTGTCGGCAACGATCTCACCTCACTACTCCCTCTCGAACTGGCCCAGATGGCCGACAGCGAACTTGACGGACTTTTTGCCTACAAGTTTGCCACGCGCCGACTGCAGACATTCAGCTACAAGAGCCAGATCATGCACCCATCGCACAAACTGCGACTGCATCGGGCTCGCCAGAAGGGACCTATGGTCGTCTGTCTCGATACCTCAGCTTCGATGCAGGGCGTACCAACCGAGGTCGCACATAGTCTTGTGGTCAAACTCCTCCAGCTGGCGCTACGTCAGGATCGAGACCTGTTGCTCATCCCTTTTGCCGTCCATGCGCGTCCGTTCGATGTGCGTCTGAACCGAACCCGGCTACTTGATTTCTTCCGGACCGAGGCAGGTGGCGATACCGATGCCACAGCCATGCTCCAGCTCACGTTTCACACCTTATGTTCCCGTCCGGAGTATGGTGGCGCCGACGTTCTGCTGGTTTCTGATTTCCAGATTCCCATGCCTCCTGCCGACTTGCTCAAGCAGCTTCAGCTGATGCGCGACCAAGGTACCCGCTTCTACGGCTTGCAGATTGGCGAGACGCGCGACAGCCAATGGCCCTCCTACTTCGATCGCATCTGGCATCTGCCCTACGAAACAAGAATGCGTCCGTGGTTCATACAGAAATAGAATTATCTCTTGGGCCAATCAGGGCAACCGCATCTAATGAAACTTGTTTCATTAGATGCGGTTGCCCTGTCTTTGGCTTCAGCAAGGAGAAGAAACGACTGAAAGTGTCAGGACTTGGCGTTGTCTTCACCTCTGGATAGATTTTTTTGATTAGATCTATCTGTAGTTCTGCGAAATCAGCCATCTCTTCCCATTCTCGGCATCCTGCCA
>JAZRXX010000101.1:0-32687 GCA_045600485.1 Bacteroidales bacterium | reverse complement strand
GGCACGATTCTGCTCTTGGTTGTACGCTTGAATAATCTCCTGATACTTCTCGTAGAAGTTGATTCTCGAAGGATTCTCAGCAAGTAATCGAACCAAACGTTCCTGAAGCAAGTCCTGTATATCTCGCAGTACAAGGTTTTTTATCTTCTCGCTTGGCAAACTCACGACGCAGAAGGTCAAAGTCGATACCGCTAATGTCGAATCTACGACCACTGCCATCAGCCACCATCATTGGATGCTCATCCATTTCCAGATGTTCATTGACAATATCATTGATAGCAACACTCAGGTCGGTAATGTCGGCGTGCTTGCGCTTTTTCTGCAATTCCTTGTAGATGGCTTCGAGTGCATCCTTCTTCTTACGCATTTCTTCAGTGATATCTTCACGGTCGAGATATTTCCAAAGTCGGAGCAATGTGGTGGCGAATGTACAGAACGACTTCCTTGTTTCTACTGTATCACAGAGAAGATTAGCAGCTTTCTTCAAGAGAGACAGTTTCTCAAATGACATCGCATCAATGAGTTCCTGCAATTCAAAACCTTTGTCATGCAGGAATGCTACTGCCGTGGCTATGATTTCCCAAACATTCTTTATCAGTTCCTCTTTGTTTACAGTAGGATCGTTACCACCTTCACCGCCATCAGGATTAGCTGTATAATCAGCCAGAGCCTGACGCAGAGCCTTCACAATGCCGATATAGTCAATTACAAGACCGTTTGATTTTCCCTCAGCTACACGGTTGGCACGGGCAATTGTCTGCATCAGGGTGTGCGCCTTCATTGGCTTGTCGATGTAGAGACAAGAGAGCGTTTTCACGTCAAAGCCTGTTAACCACATGGCACAGACGAAAACCACACGAAGCTTGCCATCGGCATCTTTGAATTCCTTGTCAAGTTCGCGCTTTTCCATCTTCTCACGATGCGGAGTGATGTCCAGTCGCCATTTCTTGAAAGTCTGTATCTCGTTCTGCTCCTGCGATACTACAACTGCCATTTCCGTTTCTTCCATCCATTGCAGTTTGCGCTTCATTTCCTGAACTTCCTGTTGCCAAGGGTCTTGTTCTATTTGTTTGCGCAGAGCTTTAATCTCCTTCTGCCAGTATTCCTGCACATAGTTGTACATGCGGACACAAGTCACCTTGTTGAAGCTTACCATCATAGCCTTACCGCTTGTCCAGAGGTCACAATAATGGCGTACGAAGTCCTGAGCCACAACCCTCAGGCGCTTCTCTGCTGTCAGCAGATGCACCTCCTGAGCAAACTCACGCTCCAGCTTTGCTTGCTGTGAAGGATCGAGATTCTCTTCATCAAGTCGTGCAGCAATCTCTGCATTTATCTCGGGATTCTTTAGTTCCTGAAGCTTCTCACCACGATTCTCGTAGTAGAGAGGCACTGTTGCCTTATCCTCCACGGCACGTTTGAAGTCATACACAGATACATACTGTCCAAAGGTGCGAGCCGTGATATTATCGTCTCTGAGCAAAGGCGTACCAGTGAAGCCAATACGGTTTGCTGTTGGAAGCATGTGCATGAGGTTGTCGGCAAACACACCGTTCTGCGTGCGATGGGCTTCATCACTCATCACGATGATGTCATGGTCAGGATAGATAGGCTCAGCATCTGCCTTGTTGAACTTCTGTATCAGCGAGAAGATGAACGAAGGATTGCCTTGCAGCTTCTGCCTCAGGTCGTCACCACTATGAGCAATGAACTGCTTGGCTTTCAATCCGCCCAATAATCCACAGTTCTCAAAGGTGTCGCTTATCTGCTTGTTCAGCTCGTCGCGGTCGGTAAGTACCACAATCGTAGGCGAACCCTCAAACTTGCGTCTGATCTTCTGTGCGAGGAACACCATCGAATAACTCTTACCCGAACCCTGAGTATGCCAGAACACACCTAACTTACCCTTCATCGCCTCACGATGGCGATACATCTCCACGGCTTGATTCACACCAAGGTACTGGTGGTTGCGTGCTAATATCTTCACCGTAGAGCCACCGCTATGGTCGAAGAGGATGAAGTTTTCAAGCAGATCCAAGAGGTTCTCCTTCTTGCAGATACCTCGCAGCATCGTTGGCAGTTCGATGTTGCCATGATCCAGCTCCGTCAGTCGTTTCCACTCATGGAAGAACTCCCACTTTGCGCCTACAGTACCCACACGGCTCTCCATGCCATTGCTCAGCATGATCATAGCATTATGGTGGAACAGGTGAGGAATGGTATCGAGGTAATCACGATAGTTGTCGATATAGGCATTCTGTATATCTTGGTCGTGATTCTTCAATTCAATGAAGATGAGCGGAAGACCATTCACGAAGCAAACCACATCGGCCCTACGCTTATGGATAGGTCCTTTTATCCACAACTCCCTTACGGCAATAAACTCATTGGCATCGACATTGGCAAAGTCCATCACGCGAGCCCGCACTTGTTCCGTCTCGCCGTTAGGCTTCAGACGAGTAACAGGCACACCATCGCGCAGATACTGGTATTTCTCTTCGTTTATCTGCATCAGCGTCTGCGAACTCATGTAACTTGTCATACGTTCGATGGCTTCCGTCAGTTGCTTGTCCGTTATCCATGGGTTGAGACGTTTCAAAGCCAAATGCAAATGGCGAGTCAGAACGACCTCGCTCTGGCTCTTTCGTCCCAAAGTACCCGTCTCACCCATGACCTCGTTGTCAAAGGCATAGACGCTCGTCCAACCGAGTTCCTTTTCAAGGAGCTCAGCTGTAGATTTCTGTATCAGCAGGTCTTCGCTATAGTCTTTTGCCATAATGGTATCGTTGTTGTTTGTTGATGGGTGTCGTTGTCTTATCTCAGTGCTTGCTCCAGGTCTTGTGTCCATGGCTCGTTACTGATGGCTGCTGCCATATCGTTGAGTGCGAGGCATTGCTGGCGTGTAATGGTGCGCTTCTCCATATGGTAGGGCCAAGGGGCGAGCATCAGTAGGAGGCCCTCGGCGCATGCTTCAAAATACTTACCAAGCGGCTTGTAGAGTGGCGGGAAACCATTCTCCAGTATCACTATCAATGGTTGCTTGGCATCGAGAGCAGCTCTTGCTATCTCCTTCTCGCCTGCAGAGATGCAAGGGCTCACTACCACTCCTCCCTTCTTCCCTCTGTCCAGGAAATACTCTTCCGACATGCCTACTGGCTGACTTTGGTTCGGTTCGTTGCAGCTCGGCGGGTTCGGGTGGTTGCAGCTTGGCGGGTTCGAGAGGTTCGGTTCGTTGCTGCTCGGCTGCATCGTTTCAGTAGGCTGCATCGTCTTCACCCTAAGCTCACGCACCACCTTGAACAGCTCGGGGTTCTGTCGCTTCGTCATGGCGCGCATGGGGTTGTCATCTACGTATCGGAGCATCGTCTCCAGCTGCCCCTCGTGGGTGAGGATGGTGTCCTGAAAGTTTTCGGCGAAGAGTGGTGGCGGTGTCTGTTGGCCTTTGGGCGCGAGGCGTCCTTGTGTGGTGAGCATTGCCCAGTAGTGCTTATCTTCCATCAGCTGCACGCGCATGATCCATAGTTGTGGGTATTCCTTTTCCAGCGCATACCATTCTCTCTTCACCGCCTCGCCCAACCCTGAGGGTGTTAGCATTGCATCGCCCTGTTCATCCAGTTCTAAGCTTCCGAGTAGTGGCTGAGAACGGTCGGCAAGTGCGAGGGTGAGCATGTAGATGCATCGCGACTGATAGTCGTGATACTGCATGCGGCGTGTCATGTTGTGCTCCGTTTCGTATCGCCACCCGATGCCTTCTATGTATGTTGGTTTCTTTTCGCTCATGGGCGTTTCTATTTTACGCTTATACGGTAATCTCACCACTCATCAGCTTGGGAAGCAAGTGGTCTCGGGCTTCGGTGAGGAGGCGGAGTTGTTCTCTGTTTTGTTGAATCTTACTATACCATTTTACGACATGATAACTGAATATGGTTGCAATTGAAGATGTTGGAACAAGAATTTCCTCTTCTTTTAGATATTTGAAATGCCTTGCGTAACTATAGTTTGACAAATCAACATTCACTAAGCTTACAAATAATAAGCATTGAGGCATCAAATCTAAATTATTTGACATTATCAATTGTGTACCGTCAGCACCTTTAGCAAAAGGGAAAGGAACATACTTTAATATTCGTGTATGGTCTCCAAATACTATGTATGGTTCATTTGATTCAACCTTGCTGTCCATATCATCGGTATAACCTGCGATATAATCTCTACTTTGGTCGATGATAGGAATTGCGCCTTCTTTTTGATAATCTTTTGATGGAATCTGTTTAAATCGAGGAACTTTAGCAATTAAATCCCCTACCTTCTTCTTCTCCCATCCCTCTGGCACTCCATCTATGATGTTGGTGTTTTCGTGTCCGGGGAAGTGGAGGTCGATGAACCATTCCTTGTAGAGTCGCTGAGCAGCTTCCTCCAATAGCTTTATCTGCTTCTGATAGTTTTCTATCAATGAGTCGTAGCGAGAGAGGATGGTCGCAATGCGATGCTGAATTTCCATAGATGGCAATTCAACCTCCATATTGAGCAGGTCGTTATTTGCAAGACTTGCTCTTGTTGTCATAGAGGAGAACGCCATAAACTGACCACGAAACTTTAGTGTACGTAAATAATATCCAATGTAACGTGGGTTAACTCTATTTGTTATAGGACGAAGTCTTTTTGTAAAACCATTGTATGTTGCATTAGGATAATCTTTTAGTGCAACCGAACTCATTCCAAGTTCATCCATAGTCTCACTTGTACGAGTAATGAATACATCACCTGCTTTTATCGAACATGCTTCGCGTTCTTTATCAGTCGTTTGTACGAGAGATTCCAATTGTTCAGGCAAGAACCAGTTATTGAAAACATTGGAAAATGTAAGGAATGGGAAACCTGTTCCAAAGAACTGTCGTCCCTTGGATAAACCGTTGTGAACTTCATAAAGCTCACCTAATTTTACTTTATTCCATTCACTCATTCCTCATCCTCCTTTATCTCATTTCCCCACTTAGCCTTTGCGACTTCAAGGGACTTTTGTATCTGTTGTACGAGAAGATCTCGCGGTGGTAACTCTGTCATGTACTGAGCAACCTTAATGCCTGATTTGTCGAGTTGAAGAAGTTCTATCTGTTCCTCACTTCCTTCGGTACAGAGCAGAAGACCAAGAGGAGTTTCTTCCCCTGGTTCCATTTCATTCTGTTCAAGCCAACGCAGATAGAGTTCCATCTGACCTTTGTATTGTGCCTTGAAACGACCGAGCTTCAAATCAATGGCTATAAGGCGATGCAATTTTCTGTGATAGAAGAGTAGGTCAAGATAGAAATCCTCACCGTCAATAATCATACGTTTCTGTCGCTCCGCAAAGCAGAATCCATTTCCGAGTTCAAGAATGAATTGTTCCAAATGTGCGACAAGACTGTCTTCCAAGTCCTTCTCACTGTACATGCCTTTCAGCCCTGTAAATTCAAGGAAATAAGGGCTCTTGAATACTACATCAGGAGAAACGAGTTTGTTTTCTCGCACGTTGGCAAGTTCTTGTTTTACAGCTTCCTCAGGTTTGGAAGACAACGCGGTACGCTCAAAGAGCATAGCATCAATTTTTGATTGAAGCGTACGTTTGCTCCATCTTTCATTTGCTGCTATTGTTAGGTAGAACTCCCGTTGAAGAGGATCTTTTATTGGCATAACTGTCAGAAAATGAGTCCATGACAATTTCGTCACCAGTGGTGACACAATTTTCCAATCCGGAAATTGTTGTGCAAATTGCATCATTCTGCGTACAGTTCTTTCCTCAAATCCCTTGTGCCCATAGATATTCTGCAATTGTGTCGCCACTTGCGACACAATCTGCTTTCCATATTCAGCTCGCTCATTTCCAAGCACATCACGATTGATTCGTTCACCAATATGCCAGTACATCATGGTAAGTTCATAGTTGGCAGTAGATGCCACACGGATTCGCGCTTCGTCAATGATTTGGCGAAGGTCAGACATCAAATTTCCGACTACTGCATCCGTTGGTAAAACATCGGTTGATGTTATTGGTTTTATCTCGTTTGCCATGACTTACTTCGTGTTGAGGGTTTCCCATTCCTTCATTATCTCGCTCATCAGCACATTTGCTTCTGCATTGAGTTGTGAGAGCTCTGCGTGGATCTCGCTCATACGTTCATTGAAGTCAACACCATCGTCCTCAACTTCTGCCACTCCTACGTATGCACCAGGAGTAAGGCTGTAGTTCTTCTCGCTGATTTCGTCGGTGGTAGCAATCTTGCAAAGACCCAATACGTCCTGATACTCGCCATCAAGTCCGAATTTAGAAGTCAGCCAGATCGCTTCATTGACCATATCTTTGGTTTCGATGGTATAGGCGAGTTCTGCTTCATTGGCTGCAATGACAGCCTTCAGTTCATCCTTCTCCTTTTTCCCTTTCGTTTTTTTGAGAGTATCTTGCTGTTCTTTGATGTACTTTTTGTATGATGCCTCTTCTGAATCAAGAATACCAAGAGCCTTCTCGAAAGTCATTTCACGATCTTGCCATGCAGCATTATCATGTCTCTCGGCATGTTCGCTGAGAGCATTCCAATACTCTTTGATAAGCGACTTGTATTTGTCTTGTTCTCCACGATAGAGGTGAACAATGGCTTGCAGATTCTTCAACTGCCATTCAGACCACTCATTAAGAGTACGGTCAACAACGGTATAATAGTTGCGGGCATCGATGAAAAGTACACGATTCTTATTCTCTAAACGCTTTGCCTTATCAAAGAACCACAGCGAGCATGGCAGCGAAAGGGTGTAGAAGAAGTTATTGCCCACACTGACCATAACATCCACATCGCCTGTGAGGACAAGCTTCTCACGGATGTCACGATCCTTGTTTGCGCTATCTGTTGCCGACGATGCCATTACAAAGCCTGCACGACCATGGTCATTGAGATAGGCATAGAAGTAAGAAATCCAAAGGTAGTTAGCATTGCCAATCTCCTTGGTCTTTGCATTCACACCAGGCAAGCCAAATGGCAAACGACCAGCAGCAGAGGCGGATTCCGATTTGACCTTATCAACGTTGAAAGGAGGATTTGCCATTACATAGTCACACTTGCCCTTACCCGTAGCAGAGTCCCAAAGATTGTGGGCATCATGATAGAAACTATTGGCCTCGTCACCAGAGATAACCTTTCCGTTAAGTCCATGTACAGCCATATTCATCAGACAGAGCTGAGCATTGTATTCAACCTTCTCCTGTCCATAGAACGTAAAGCGACTGTTGGCATCAAAGCTCCCCTCGCCCTTAGGAGAGGGGTTGGGGGTGAGGCTATTGATAAAGTCACCAGTTTGCACAAACATTCCACCTGAACCACAAGCAGGATCGAGCATTACGCCCTGTTCTGGTTCCAGGACATTGACAAGCATCTTAACCAATGACTTAGGAGTGAAGAACACGCCATCGTCAGAGGCTACTGCCTTGGCAAACTTGGAGAGGAAGTACTCATAGATGCGACCAATCACATCACCACCAATCTCATCGAGTGTCTTGTTGTTAAAGATGCGAAGGAGTTCGCGCAACAACTCATCGCTAAACATGGTGTATGACTTAGGTAAAATACCTGTCAACTGCTCGCTCTGTTCCTCAACCAACGTCATGGCATGATTAACAGCTTCGCCCAAAGGCTGGTCATCCGAGAGATTCACCAGATAGTCAAACTGTGCCTCACGAGGCAGGTAGAGAGCACTCTTTGCTGCAAAGTCATTTGGCTCTACAGGCATAACACGACCACCACGGCTTGGGCGATTCTTCAGCAATTCTGCTTCAACCATCTTGAAGCGGCTGTATGCATATCTTAAAAACAGCAACGCCAACACTGGCATACAGTATTGGCTCGAAGTTAGTTTACTTCCTGCACGAAGCATGTCTGCCGACTCCCAAAGGTCAGCTTCTAATTTGCGGATATTTATCTTGTTGTCTGCCATTTGATCTCTGCTTTAAGGTTGTTCATTGCTTACAAGGTCGCTCATTTTGACCTGTAGGATTTTGTTGAGGTCTTTATTTGCCATTATACAAAATTTAATGCAGCAAAAATACTAATTTTTCATGTAAAACGTGCAAGAATAAACAAAAATATGACAAAATGTGGCAATTTTCTTTGCTTTTTAGTTCAATTGAGACTAAAAATCACGAAATTGACACCAATATTTGTCACTTCCCGCAAGTAGAATAATTTTGACTTGGCACCGCATCTGATTAATGAAATCAGCAATTAGACTTGCTATCTTTGACTTTCAATATTAGTTGCGAATTTGAGGTTCTAATAACGTACGTGAGGGATAAAAATTGCATGAGCGAATGTTTTTTCAGCAATTTGTTTGGTTATTCGCAAAAATATCTATACCTTTGCACCCACTATGAAACATCTCAATTACACTATTTGCAAGACAGCTCTCATGATGGGCTGTATGCTGTCTCTGCCTCTCATGGCAGAGGCCAAAGAGGTTAAGCCTCATACCTTTGAACAGGGAAAGGGAACTTTCCTTCTGGATGGCAAGCCTTTTGTTATCAAGGCTGCCGAAGTACATTACCTTCGTATCCCGAAAGAGTATTGGGAGCATCGTATCCAAATGTGCAAGGCATTAGGCATGAATGCTGTCTGTATTTATATCTTCTGGAATCAGCACGAACAACAGGAGGGAGTCTATGACTTCGAGACAGGAGAACGGAATGTGGCCGAATTTGTACGTTTGTGCCAAAAGAATGATATGTATGTCATTGTCCGTCCTGGTCCTTACGTCTGTGCGGAATGGGAGATGGGCGGTCTGCCTTGGTGGCTGCTCAAGCACAATGATATGAAACTTCGTAGTCTGGACCCGAACTTCATGACTGCTATGGGCCGTTTCGAACGTGCTTTGGCCAAGCAATTGGAGCCATATCGATTGGAGAATGGTGGCAATATCTTGATGGTTCAGGTCGAAAACGAGTACGGTTCGTATGCCAAAGACAAACCGTATGTTTCTGCCGTGCGAGACTCTTTGCGTGCAGCTGGTTGGGACAAAACCCAGCTCTTCCAGTGTGACTGGTCAAGCAACTTTACCGACAATGCGTTGCCAGACCTGCTTTGGACCATGAACTTCGGTACTGGTGCCAATATCGAAAAGCAGTTTGAGAAAGTAGGCCAGATGCGTCCCGATGCACCTAAGATGTGTTCGGAGTTCTGGTCAGGCTGGTTCGATGGTTGGGGAACTGCCCATCAGACCCGTCCGGCCGACAAGATGGTTCAGGGTATCAAGGATATGTTGGATCGTGGCATTTCGTTCTCGCTATATATGACTCATGGTGGTACTTCGTTCGGACAGTGGGCTGGTGCCAACAATACAGGTTTTGCTCCAGACTGTACCAGCTATGACTATGATGCGCCAATCAACGAACAGGGTTCTACTACCGATAAGTATTATCAGTTGCGTGATCTGCTTCAGAACTATAGCGACACCAAGTTGCCAGCAGTGCCCAAGGCTAAACCTATCGTTGCAGTCAATGAATTCCAATTGAACAGCTATGCTCCACTCTTTGCTCAGGAGAATCTGCCTGCAGCTATCGCTTCTGAGGACATTCATCCGATGGAGTATTTCAATCAGGGCTATGGCTCGATAATCTATTCTTGCCAGTTGCCTGCCACCCAGCAGGAGGGCTTGCTGACCATCCGCGAGGTGTGTGACTATGCTCAGGTCTTTGTCGATGGCAAGTTGATTGGTCGTCTGTACCGTGGCTCCAAGTTTGAGAATACTCTCAAGATGCCAGCCCTTCCTAAGGGTGGTAAACTCACCATTGTAATGGAGGCCATGGGACGAATCAACTACAGTAAACTGATTCATGACCGTAAGGGTATCACCGATCGTGTAGAACTCACTACCCGAATCAAGGGAGCCGAGTTGACCTACAACCTTAAGGACTGGGAGGTTCAGTTGTTGCCAGTGGATTATGGCTTCGTCAGCAGCCGTCAGTTCGCTGAAAACTCAAAACTCAAAACTGAAAACTCAAAACTCTCCCCAGGCTACTACAAGGGAACCTTCAAGGTCAACAAAGTAGGCGACACCTATCTTGATCTCTCGACTTGGAGCAAAGGTCTGGTTTGGGTGAATGGTCATTGTCTTGGCCGTTTCTGGAATGTAGGTCCACAGCAGACGCTTTATATGCCAGGTTGCTGGCTGAAGAAGGGCGTGAACGAGGTGATCGTCATGGATATTGTTGGTCCAACCGAGGCCAAGATGTCTGGCAAGACCACACCAGTGCTCGACGCTCTGCATCGCGAGTTTATGCCTAAGGATGGCTTCCGTCTTGAAAAAGGCGAGAGCGGAAAGTTGGACAACAAGCAATTTGTAGGCAATGATGCGGCTCCAGGTGCTAAGTAATATCTTGATTTCATCTTTGGTCCCAGCAGCCCTTGTTGGTGAAGTCAAAGATGAATCATTGAAGCTTCATTATAATAAACCTGCCCAGTACTTCGAGGAAACTCTGGTACTGGGCAATGGTACTTTTGGGGCATCGGTCTATGGGGGTGTCGAGGAGGAGAGAATCTCGCTTAACGACCTGACGCTCTGGACTGGTGAGCCTTGTGCCAACAAGGTTTATTCTCCCAACGCCTGGCAGAATCTGGCTGAAGTCCGTAAATATCTCGATCAGGAGGATTATGCCAAGGCTGATGAGGCTTACAAAGCCATACAGGGTGAATATACGCAAAACTACCAGCCTCTCGGACAGCTGATACTTACCAATCTGGGAGTAACGGATACAGTCGGATACCAGCGCGTTCTTGATTTGCCAACTGCGACGGCAACAGTATGTTACGGAGATATCGAACGAACCTGTTTTGTTTCGGCTCCGGATAGTTTGCTTGTCATTCGGTTGAAGGCTCGCAATGGTGCGACCATCAATACCCGCATCGGGTTCAGTAGTCTTTTGCCGGTTGCTTGTCATAGTGTCCAGAATGAAGGATCGGCAGATTTGGTCATGAACGGGTATACGGCATACGCATCATCGCCCAATTATACAGGCGAAGACTACAAGATGGACAACAACCGAGGCATCCATTTCAGTACCATGCTCCGAGTTATCCCTGTAGGAGGATCTGTCGCAACACTCTATGATCAGGCTTTGTTGCTCAAAGACTGTCGGGAGGCACTTGTGCTGGTTGCCAATGTGACGAGTTTCAATGGGCGATATAAGGATCCGGTCAAAGAGGGCCGAGATTACAAGAAAGAGGTAAAGGATCGCATGGAACGTGTTTCGCAAAAGAGTTTCGAGCAATTGCATGCTGATCATGTGGCTGATTTCGGATCTTTCTTTAATCGCGTAAAGCTTGATCTGGGCACAACCGATCCGTCAATTGCTGCCTTGCCAACCGATGTGCAGCTTCAGAACTATACAGCCAGACAGGAGGTGAATCCCGACCTTGAAGAACTCTATTATCAGTTCGGTCGTTATTTGCTTATCTCTTGTTCCCGTACAATGGGTGTTCCTGCCAATCTGCAGGGTTTGTGGAATGAACATCTGCTGCCACCCTGGAGTTGTAACTATACGACCAACATCAATCTGCAGGAGAATTATTGGCCTGCCGAAGTGGCTAACTTAAGTGAGATGCACCAGCCTATGCTGGATTTCGTCAAGAGTCTGCCTGAGTCAGGAGCTATCACCGCCAAGAACTATTATAATGTGCAGCGTGGTTGGTGTCTTGGGCACAATACCGATATCTGGGGATTGACCAATCCTGTAGGCCGTCGGAGTGGAGATCCTTGTTGGGCCAGTTGGAATATGGGTGGCGCTTGGATATCCACCCATCTGTGGGAGCATTACCAGTTTACGCTTGATAAGGACTTTTTACGTGATGCCTATCCTGCATTGCGTGGCGCAGCAGATTTCTGTCTTGGTTGGATGATAGAGAAGGAGGGCTATTTGATGACCTCCCCTTGTACAAGCCCCGAGAACCGTTATCTGATTCCGGAAAGTGGTGTGCGAGGCGCTACTTTCTATGGTGGATTTGCCGATATTGCCATGATCAGGGAATGTCTGCTTGATACCCGTTCTGCGGCACAGGAGTTAGGCATTGATCAAGCTTATTGCGATACCATTTCGCAAGCATTGAACAAACTGTTGCCTTATCGGATTGGATCTCGTGGCAATCTGCAGGAATTCTTCCACGATTGGGAGGGTGAGGATCCACAGCATCGTCATCAAAGTCATTTGTTTGGTCTCTACCCGGGCCACCATATCTCTGTTTCGCAAACCCCAGTCCTGGCCAAGGCTTGTGCGAAGTCGCTTGAGATCAAAGGCCCGAAATCAACAGGATGGAGCACTGGTTGGCGTGTTAATCTGCAGGCACGATTGCACGACGGCGAGAAGGCTTACCAGATATATCGTATGCTGCTGACATATATTGCACCCCATGGACATGGCGGTGGAACTTATCCGAACTTGCTCGATGCACATTCTCCTTTCCAGATTGATGGAAATTTTGGAGGAGCAGCAGGTGTGATGGAGATGCTTTTGCAGTCCGATTATCAGACGGGCAAGACTCCGACTGTAGAACTTCTCCCTGCTCTTCCAGAGGCTTGGAAGTCTCAGGGTTCCGTCTCTGGCCTTCGTGTCCGTGGTGGTTATGAAGTCTCATTCTCGTGGAAGAATGGTGTGATAACATCTTTGTCTGTATCTTCGCACCGTCAGAACAAAGGTTCGCTTCTTCTTTCTTGTGGCGGCAAACGATGGAATGTTTCGCTCAAACCAGGAGAGAGAAGGGATTGTAAAATGTAGCTTGTGAAATGTATTTCCTTATCGCAATCATCGTGCTTCTTGCCACATTTTTGGCTGTTGTCATTGTAATCAATTTGTGGCTGAAGTATAAGACCTGGCACGACGAACAGTTCATCGTTCAACGTATCTATACACGTAGCCGATTGATGTGGCTGTATGTCAAATGCTGGGCAATCGTTGTATCTGTTTTGACCATTATCTATTCGGTCGAGATGGAAACTTTGATGATGGTATTGCTCTGTTTGCTTGGCTTGTTGGCATTGTTGGGAATCATTCAGGGCGAAAACTTGGCCGAAGTCAAACTGTTGCAGAGTCAAGGCGAGAATCAGATGCTTCGTAGTCAGTTGAATCCTCATTTCCTCTACAATACATTGAACAATATCGATGCGCTCATCTGGTTGGATCAGGAAAAGGCATCGGCTGCAGTTACCAATTTGAGCGAACTGATGCGATATTTCACATATAGTGCGAAGCAGGATCAGGTACAACTGGGTGAGGAATTGGCCAATCTTGATAAGTTGGTTGCCCTGCAGCGTCTTCGAATGCCGAGTCCATCGTCCCTCTCATTCAGTATTGATGTCGATAATCCCAAAGTTAGCATTGCTCCGTTATTGCTTCTTCCGCTGATGGAAAACAGTTTTAAGCATTGTGGTAATTTGAATGAAGAAGGTGCTATTCGAATGGAGATTGGACTTCATGATGGCATTCTCGAATATCGATGCAATAACAATGTGAAAACGGAAGAGGAAAAAGATCCAACCGAATCGCAACGCAAGCATGGTATTGGTCTGAAGGTTCTACGTCGCCGTCTTGATCTACTGTATGATGGTCGTTATAGCCTCATTACCGAAAAAGCAGACAATCGTTTCGTCACTTATCTGCAAGTTGAGTTATAAGATATGAAAATCACGAATTAGCAAATCTGATCAATTGCTAATTCGTGATTTTTTTATTCGTTTGTATGGATAGGATTATTTGAGAAGGTCATTCTTTTCGAATGTCCAATCTTTGCGTTGGAGAATGCCTGGATTTTCGCCCAGGAACATCTTGGCTGCCTCCTTATCGCCCTTCAAATGCCAGTTGAGCCATGCAATGGCAGGAATGCTGAACTCGCCACCATGTGGCTGGCCATAGGTGCCACCATGACCGACTGGAAAGTTGATGGCAGCTGCAGGTACATGCTTGATGCGAGCAAAGTCGTCCATGCCATTACCGTAGGCGATATCCTCTTTGCCACCCAGTATATAAATAATAGGAGTGTGGATCTTTTCGAGTTTCTCTTTGGCTGGCATTGGCATATTGGGCATTGCTCCCGATGCGTTGTTGAATAAACCACTGTTCATGATCATGACCAGTGAGAGGCGAGGATCGTGGCAATTATCCAAAGTCTGCAAACCTCCACATGACATGCCTGCAGCGCAAATATGCTTCAGATCAAGCTTGTGGTAGTAAGGAGAATTCTTGTCTTCGTTTTGAGCGAATGCCCAATCGATGGATTGGATTTGTTGTTCGGAAACGGAACGAGGGTAGTTCCAACCATAAACTCCCGGTTGAGGGAAATAACCAGTTGCGAGTACAAGATAGCCTTGAGATGCAATTTCATTCAGGAACTTGTAGTGCTCAAATGGAGAATTATAACATGCACCATTGCCCCATACGAGGATTGGCAGTGGATTCTTCTTATTGAACTTCGATAGATCTTGTGGGCAGAATACTGTATGTCCTTCAAGTGTAGCTTCCTCTTTCATGATGGCTGGATACTTGCCTGTACCGCCCTCTTCAACAATGCTTGATTTTGGCTCCAGACGTGCCCGATCAAACCACTCGACCATCTTCTTCAGATTGGCTTCATTGTACATATTGAAGCCATGTCCACCTTCAGGTTCTTCGACCAGGAACGATTGCACATGATTCTGTTGCAGACGCTCGTAGAATCGTTCACTTTGACAAACTGGAACAACATTATCTTTGATGCCATGGAAAATACCGACAGGGACATCCTCCGAATCGACATAATAAAGGGCAGAAAGCATCTCGTAGTTGTCTGTATGTCCCTCTTTTTCCATGCCCATTACTGCCACTTCTGGGCTCTTTGGATCTTTGGCAATACCATCACAATCCATGTGGAGCAAATCTACAGGGCCCGACCACTCGCAACAAGCATTGACAAAACTGCGTTCCTGAGTGAAGATTCCCAATTTACCCTCTATATCATACTTCTGGTCTCCACATTTAGCCTCTTTGACGCCATTGGTGGTAGCCATAACCGATGCCAAATGAGCTCCTGAAGAGAATCCGGAAACGCCAATGAAATTTGGATCAAGATGGAACTTATCGGCTTTGGCTCGCAAGAATCGGACTACAGCCTTGATATCGTTAATCTGTGCCGGCCACTTGGCATCCATGCTTGAGCGATGATTTGGACAAACTACGGCATAACCACCTTCAAGCAATGCTGCACAAATTGTATTGACATCTGCAAATCCTTTGCTGCTATTACTGAACCAAGCGCTGCCATAGATGTGTACGACAACAGGGAACTTCTGGTCTTTGTTGTCACTTTTGGGCAGGTAGATGTCAAGGTTGTGGTACTCCTCGCCATCGCCTACATAATTAATGTCGCGCCAGACTTTGCTGCTAAGACTGTCTGCGCGATTGTTCTTTAATTGTTGACCACCAAAACCGAACGGGGCTTGAGCCTGCATCATGAAACAAGAAGCTCCTAATAGTAATGTAAAAAATGTTTTCTTCATAAGGTTCTTTTGTTGTTTGGTTACTATGTAACGTTGTTTTGTTGTTTTGTTGTTTTGTTCTTTTGTTGTTTTGTTCTTTTTCTCAATCATGTGGATAGACAACGCCCCATTCCTGACGGAGACAATCCATCTGCTGCATGATCGATATGGTTTCGGCATGAGGCATAAGTGGGGATTCCAGCAATCCAGCCTCAATACAGCGACGTGACTCGAATACTTGATATTCGTAGCCCGTGACTTGTTTTTCGGGTTTGCGATAAGTTGCTACCAGTTCGTAGTTACGATATACATCGATCTGCTCCGGGCAATTGACATTGTCCACACGAATATACCCCTCCGTACCATTGATGATTCCCTGACGATCATTCAGGCAAAGGGCACCAGATTGAAGATTCGCCATGCGTCCATCGGCAAAACAGAGAGAGATGCATTCCTGCATATCGACCCCTGTTGGTCCCATTTGGCAATTGGTGACTGTGCGGACGATATCGGTACCGAAATACATACGGGCGAAGTTTAGCACATAAACGCCCAAATCCAAGAGTGCGCCACCACAAAGCTCCGGACGCAGGATGCGTTCCTTCTGTTCCATCATATAGCAGAGCGTAGCGGTGAGCAAGCGTGGTTCGCCAATGATTCCACTCTCCATAATCTCCTTAACTTTGAACGAAAGTGGCATATAGCGAGTCCAAATGGCTTCGGTTACAAAGACATTCTTTTGTTTTGCTAAAGATAAGATTTCTTCCGTCTCGCGTGTGTTGGCCATAAAGGCTTTTTCAACCAGACAAGGTTTACCTTTTTCGATGGCCAGACGGGTAGGGGAATAGTGATGGGAGTGAGGAGTGGCAATGTAAACCAGATCAATGTCAGGGTCTTTGATTAACTCTTCGTACGAGCCGTAAGCTTTTTGAATGTGCCATTGCTGTGCAAATGCCTCTGCTTTGGCTAAAGATCGCGAGGCGATAGCATAGACCTCGTACCCCTCGATTGGGGCCAAGGTCAATGCCATCTTCTCAGCAATCCAACCGGCACCGATGATGCCGATACGGAATGTCTTCAACATAGATATAGGTAGATAGTAGGTGAATATAGCCGATTTTGAGGTTGTAAGAATCTATGACATTTAGGGTTTTAACTCCTCACAACCTCAAAACCTTATTTTACAACAACGACCAACGGATCGCTGATGCATTGTGCATCGAAATTGATGGCTGACTTCCAATCATCGTCGGACGCATAGTCGCGTTTGCTCCATGCACCACCGAAGTAGTAGGTCAGCGTTTCGCCCATCTTATATGGACGGGTAGCCACTTGTGTGCCAGAATACTGCTCGAAAGATTCAGCATCAGGAACAAGCACAGCGCAATAATTGCGGCCAAAATCGAGTGTTGTAGCATCGATTCCTTGTTGCTGATGTACTTTGTAGATACCCTTATCGCTATTGGCTGACTCACAATAAGTGATTGTACCAACCTCTGGATAAACCTGAAGATTCTGAATGCTGTCGTGCAGGAAGATAGCTCCACCAAGAGCAAGATCTTCTATCTCTTCTCCCTTGAGGATTACTTCAGCCTTGTTCATGTTAGCACCGGCATTGACAGTGATGGTAATCTCTTCGGTGAGAACCTTGTCACCCACCTGAACGCTGTCGTATGAGAGACGGAAAATGGTCTGCAATGGACCTTCCTGAAGAATCTCATACTTGGCAAATGGACCACCAGGCCAAATCTCGCCATTAGAAACAATGGCTAAACCGCCACAACCTGCAGCATGTCCAACTTTGTAGCTGTCGATGCCCAATCCGTAGTCCACATGATAAGGCTTACCACCCTCTTCCTGCTTGTACATCGCATCAGCAGTCAACTTTGCTGAATGTTTCAGCCAAAGATCGACACCACTGGATGGATTTTCCTTCAGCAAAGCAGGACCATACATGCGATAAGCAGCCTTGTCGTTCTCCCAGCAGAAATCGTCTTTACGACGGTTGCCCAAGAAGAATGCGGTGGTCAATGGTTCTACTTCAGCTGGAGTGCCTTCAACCCAAGTATATACAGCCGTACCCTCGGCAGGTACATTGGCCTGGAAGAGTATCTGATTATTGACAATCTGGTATGCTACCTCTTGTCCTTGAGCATCCTTAAGAATGTGCGACTTACTCAAATCAACTTGTGCTGCAACCAGTTCACCATTTCGTGAAACGTCAAGTTTGTTGCTTACCTCGATGGTCTGTGTCTGCTGTGCACAAGCTGTAAGAGTTATGCCAACTGCTAAAAAACAAAGATTTTTCATAAGGAAAAGATTATTACTTAGGCTGCTTGCCGATGTAAGCCAAGATACCGCCATCTACATAGAGGACGTGACCATTGACTGCGTCTGAAGCCTTTGATGCTAAGAATACTGCAGGACCACCGAGTTCTTCTGGCTCCAACCAACGGCCAGCAGGAGTCTTGGCACAGATGAAGCTATCGAATGGATGACGGCTGCCATCAGCCTGACGTTCGCGCAATGGAGCAGTCTGTGGAGTTGCAATGTAACCAGGGCCGATACCATTACACTGGATGTTGTACTCACCATACTCAGAACAGATGTTGCGGGTGAGCATCTTCAAGCCACCCTTGGCAGCAGCGTATGCAGAAACGGTCTCACGACCAAGTTCTGACATCATAGAGCAGATATTGATAATCTTGCCCTCATTACGTTCCATCATTTCAGGAAGAACAGCAGAAGAGCAGATGAAAGGAGCAACCAAGTCAATGTCAATAACCTGCTGGAACTCTGAACGCTTCATCTCGTGCATTGGGATACGCTTGATGATACCAGCATTGTTGACGAGAATGTCGATCTGGCCAACCTCAGCGTGAATCTTCTCGACGAGAGCCTTAACACCCTCCTCGTCTGTTACGTCACAAACATAACCCTTTACGTTGGTGATGCCTGCTTCCTTATAATTTGCAAGGCCCTTCTCAAGAGCAGCCTCATTAATATCGTTGAAGATAATGGTCTTAGCGCCAGCAGCAACGAATGCCTTAGCGATGTTGAAACCAATACCATAAGATGCGCCAGTAATCCAAGCGTTCTTACCTTCGAGAGAAAAATCCTTAAGTGAAGTCATAAAACTTAAATGATTAAATGAATTCGTAATAACTAATTATTTCTTAGCCCACCAATATAATAAAATGAGGTTAACGATTGGGATAAACAACAAAAGCTGCAACCAGCCAGACTTTCCAATGTCATGCAGACGACGAGCACCTACAGCTAACTGAGGAATCAATAAACCAAGACTGAGAATTGCAAGAATACCAGTAGCAGTCAAAATGCAATTAGCAATGAAGCAGAAAAGGAAGAACCACCAGAATTCACCACGGCCTGCTTTGCCTGAAAAGTCAGCATATTTGCTGAAACAAGTTTTAATAGATGTTACGAAATCCATAGTTTTAGAATTTAATTATATTAATAATACATTACTTCAAATCTGTCTCCTTGTACCAATCCTGATCAGAGTAGTCCAGGTTCTCGCCACCCATACCCCAGATAAAGGTGTAATTGTGGGTTGCTGCAGCTGAATGGATAGACCACTCAGGAGAGAGAACTGCCTGATCCTTCTTCATCCAAAGAACACGAGTCTCGGTTGGTTCGCCCATGAAGTGGCAAACTGCCTGATCCTCTGGAAGGTCAAAATAGAAGTATGCCTCCATACGACGGCTGTGAGTATGAGCTGGCATAGTGTTCCATACTGAACCTGGCTTCAACTCGGTCATACCCATCTGCAACTGGCAGGTAGGAAGTACCTGATTGACAAGCATACGGTTGATGACACGATCGTTAGAACCCTCCAATGAACCCAACTTCAAGATGGCACCAGCTGCTTCAGCGTCAGCCTTGGTAACCTTCTTGGTAGGATAGGAGGTATGTGCTGTGCAAGAGTTGAAATAGAACTTCGCTGGCTTGTTGGCATCCATGCTGCAGAATACAACCTCCTTGACGCCACGACCAATATAGAGAGCCTCTTTAACACCAAGTTCAATCTTCTCGCCATCGACAGAAACAACACCAGTACCTTCGCCTACGTTGAAGATACCCATCTCACGACGCTCCAGGAAATACTGAGCCTTCAATGGGTCAATAGCCTCAAGAGGAAGAGCCTCCTTGACAGGCATTGCACCACCAACAACCATGCGGTCGTACATTGAATATACCATATTGACCTCGTCAGCCGAGAAAACAGTTTCGATAAGGAACTCCTTACGGTTGCGAGCTGTGTCATAGTGCTTGGCATCCTCTGGATGAGAAGCATAACGCAATTGATAGTTTGTTTTCATTTATAAATTAATTTGGGTTTATACATGAATGAGTTTTTGATCAAATGAGCGACTCACGCATAATCAAGTCGTGCTTGATGATGGTGTGTGCTGGCGATTCAAGTCCACCGTCATCGCCCTTGACGCGCGAAATCAGGATATTGGCTGTCTGCTCGCCCATACGGACTTGATTAAGCTCGAACGAAGACAATGGGGTAGCCAGATAGGCATCAAAAGGCTCGTTGGCCACACCTACAATGGCAATGTCCTCTGGGATCTTCAAACCCTTCTTGCGGAAGGTGTCGATCGCAGTAATGGCAGGGAAATCACCTGCAGAGAAGATGCCATCTGGGCGATCCTGCATGGCGAGAATCTTCTGTGCTGCATCATAACCGGTCTCGATGGTAATGCCTGGGATAACCCATTCCTGACGGAAATCGATGTGCAGGTCATCCAGCGCCTTACGATAACCGCGGAAACGATCAATATAGGAGCGCTGATTCTGTGGACCAGCAAAATGTCCGATCTTCTGGCAACCACGACGATGAAGCTGAACAACTGCATCGTAACCGATCTGGTAGTTGTCGTTCGAAATGGTGTCGAAATCCTGCCAATCAACAGGCAGACGGTCAAAGAACACCAGAGGAATGTTGTGCATCTGACTCAGGTTGGCATATTCAGACGCATTCTGTGTATTGACAGAAAGGGAGATGGCAATACCATCCACTTTTTTCTGAATCAAAGATTTGAGCGCAGCATATTCCTCGTCTGCACGTTCGTTGCTGGCGGCAATAATGATCTGGAATCCGGCTGCTTGGGCAGAACTCTGGAATGAACTGATGAAACTTGCAAAGAAGTTTCGGTCGATACGAGGTACAATAATGCCCAAAACATTACCACGGCCTGTACGCAAATGGTGTGCAATAGGGTCTGGAATGTAGTTTAATTCGCGAGCCAGTTTCTTGACAGCCTCACGTGTCTTGACGCTGATGCGTGGATTGTCTTGCAATGCACGGGAAACAGTAGAAGCTGTAGTGCCCAGTTTCTGCGCAAGATCATAGATGGTTACTTTGTTCTTTTCGCCCATGTTTCTTTTCGAACTCTTGGTTATAAAATTATTCGGTTATGCTTTCGATTTCGCATTTCTCACTATAGTGAATATGCTAATAATCGGCCACAAAGATACAACAATTCTATATAACAGCCAAATTTTCGTGCAACTTTTTAATGTTTTTTGCACTTAAAGTGCCAAAAATGTCGAAAATGCGCGAATACAATATAGATGATCGGCACAATTTCCGGTTTCGCTTGCGGAATGCATTGCCCATATCGGATTGCCCATATCTACACCACGCATTGGCAAGCTGCCAGTCAGAATGTTACCTAATGTACTGCCACCGGCGATGTCACTATGATTCACAAACTTCTGGCATGGAACATCGGCCAAACGACAAACCTCTTCGAAAACAGCGGCGCTGTCGGCATCACTTGCATACTTCTGCGAAGCATTGAATTTGATGACAGGACCACCGCCCATGACTGGATGATTGGTAGGATCATACTTGCCATTGTAGTTCGGATGCCAAGCGTGTGCATTGTCGGCGCTGACCATGAATGAGTTTTCGATGCAACGGCAGAAGTCATCGAAAATACTTTGTGTCGTATTGGAAGACAGCGCATTTGCTTCAATCATTCGCTCCATCAGATACATCAGGAACGGACTGCCTGCACCTTGTTTTGTTCCTGAACCGGTTTCTTCGTTGTCGAAGATAGCCAACACTTGCGTGCTGTCGGTTGCTTTGGTTTGTAACAAGGCTTCGAGTCCGGCATGTACCATGCTCAGGTCATCGAGTCGTCCGGATTGAATGAACTCATTGTGCAGACCGACCAGATGGGCTGGCGTTGTGTCGTAGAGGTAAAGGTCGAAATCCAGAATTTCGGAGATTTCGACATTTAGCTCGCGCGCAATAATATTTAAAAGTGTGTTGTCTTTTTCCAGTTCGTTGCTGACGATGCCCAAAATAGGCAACATATCAGATTGTTTGCTCAATGCAACACCATCGTTTACCTGACGATTGAAGTGAATGGCAAGATTGGGAATTGTCAGTATAGGACGTTCGATACGGAGCAGACGGGTGCTTGGGTGCAATGGATTCTGACTGCGCAGGAAGACTCTTCCGGCCAATGACAATGGTCGGTCGAACCAGGTTGAGAGGATAGCGCCACCGTAAACTTCTGTATTGAGACGAATAATTCCCCCATCGCCATACATTTCGGCATGTGGTTTGATGCGGAAAGTTGGGCTGTCGCAGTGAGCGCAGATCATGCGTACACCTGTCTCTGCCATGGGCTTTGCGCCTATACGGAAGGCATAGAGCGAAGAATCGTTCTTGGTAAAATAGATTTGGTCGCCAGCCTTGAGTTTAGGCATGGGCATTGAGGCATCCAGTTTTTGAAAACCTGCAGATGCAAGACGCTCCTCCAGCGTAGCTACAGCAAAGTAGTTAACTGGAGAAGCGTTAAGGAATGAAATGAGTGAATTGATCATATATTTTTATTTCTTCATGTTAACATCCAACTGATTGAATGGGAACATGTAACCGGAATTGCGAAGCTCCTGATAAACGGTGTAGTTCATATAGCCTGCTACTGTAAAGTAGTCGGAACTCTTGCACCAGCTGCGGGTAGTGATGGTACAACCACTTTCGCCAAGGTTTGAAAGACCTTGCCATGGGCCAATAACAGGCTCGCCTTCGATTGGCTCCTTGATGATTTCTGGACAACGGTTCTGGATATCAGCGATAGCCTTGCGTACAACCTCATAGTCAGTACCATAAGCAAAATCGAAATTTACATCAACACGGCGGTATGGCTGACGGGAAACATTCTCCAGCGAACCGGTTGAGAGGCCACCGTTTGGAATGATGATAGTGCGATTATCGACAGTTGTGAGGATGGTGTTGAAGATCTGAATCTCCTTGACAACACCTTCGTAGCCTTGGGCCTTGATGTATTCGCCTACCTTGTATGGCTTGAAGAGCAGAATCATCACGCCACCCGAGAAGTTGCTCAAGGTTCCGCTCATTGCCATACCGATGGCCATGCCGGCACCAGTAAAGAGGGCTACAAAGCTGGATGTCTCGACGCCAAGGATGCTGATTACAGCGATGATGAGCATAAGCCAGAGGGCCACGTTGACGATGCTCTGGAGGAAGCCACTGAGCGAAGCCTCAACGCCACGTTTCTCGAGCACGATCTTGATGCCCTGAACTACCTTGCGGATCACGAAACCGCCGATATAATAAACCAGTACGGCAAGAACGAGATTCTTGCAGACTTCGATAGCTGTGTTGCTAAGGCCAGAAACGGCCTCCTGACTGAAAAGTTTGGTAATTTCTTCCATGATTAGAATTATTGTTATAGATTATTATTATTTGGGTTACTTTTTTATGCTGAGACCAAGTCCCGGTTCGTTGTTGAGCGTGATGTAGCCATCGATGATCTTCATTCCATCGAATGGATCGTTCGAGATGAGAAGGTTGCCGTCCAGATCTGCGAAGTCTGCAAAAGCAGAGAGTTGGGCGGCGGCTGTCACGGCACAAGATGTTTCGGTCATGCATCCTAACATGATCTTCAGACCTAGTCGCTGCGCCTCTTTGATCATCTTTGATGCTTCGTTCAATCCCGTACACTTCATCAGCTTGATATTGATGCCGGAGAAACTGTCGGCTATGCGTTGCACATCGCACAGACGTTGAATGGATTCATCGGCCACAATCGGTAGAGGCGAGCGGGCAGTGAGCCATTCCAGGTCTTTCAGGTTCTGCTTGGGCAACGGTTGTTCGACCATGATACAACCTTGCGAAGCGAGCCATTCTATTTCGTCGAGCGCTTTAGTCCGATCCGTCCAGCCTTGGTTAGCATCGACTGTCAGTGGCAGATCGGTCACTTTGCGGATGGCTTGGACCAATTCGTGATCACCCGGTACACCAACCTTGATCTTCAGCCGGCGGAATCGTCCCTCGACTTCCCGTACTTTCTGTTGGACCACCTCTTCGGTATCGATGCCAATGGTATAGGTAGTAGGCAAAAGCGTCTTCGTAATCTTCAATGCCGGATGGTTGTCGAAGGTGCGTTGTGCCAGAAGTTCCCGTACCGATTGTCCTTTGATTTTGCCTTGCAGGTCATGCAGAGCAATGTCGATCGATGCTTTGGCGGCACAATTGCCCGGCATCAGTCGGTCTATGTATTCCAGAATCTCGTCGGTCTGCATCGGATCATTGAATGACGATAAATCCACTTGATTCAAGAATTGGCAGACACTTTCGATCGATTCACCCAGATAGGGGGGCATGGAAGCTTCGCCGTAACCGATTACCCCGTCATGCTCCAGTTCTACAAGCACATCGGGTGTTGTAGTGCGAGAACACGTGGCTACCGTAAAGGTATGTGTGAGCTGAAGAGGATATGGGCGATAATAAAGCTTCATAAGTTGTTGTTTTTCGGGTGCAAATATAATAATATATCACAAAAAATACAAAAAAAGTAACTAAAATTTGCACTATTCAAATAAATAATCTATATTCGCACCCAAAATAAGACCAAAAAAATGACTGAATTTCTGCAAACTGTTGCTTCACATTACTTCCGTTCGATGTTGTATCCCAGCACCGGACAACCCGATTATCTGCAGCTTACAGATTGGATGTTCATTTTCCCGAACCGCAGAGCTGGACTTTTCTTCAACAACTACCTTTGTCAACTGAATGGATTGCGACCTCTGTTTTCTCCCAAATGTGTGACCATTGGAGATCTGTTTAGTCTCTTTTCCAATTACAGATTAGCAGATCGTACAGAACAGCTCTTCCGCCTATATAAAATATATAATGAGGTAAGAGGCAAAAATGCCGACACTTCGGACAGCGAACGCTTTGAAAGTTTCATCTTCTGGGGAGAAATGATGCTTCGCGATTTCGACGAGGTGGACAAGTATCTGGTCGATGCCGAAAAACTATTCCATAATGTTCGTGACCTGAAGGAAATCGAAGAGGTGATGGGTGGTCTCGATCCCGAAGTATTGGAGGTGATCCGAACTTTTTGGCGTAACGTCGATCCGGCACACACCGAACCTGGCTCTACCAAGGAGAATTTCACGCAGACTTGGGCAATTCTTTATGAAGTCTATGTAAGATTCCGCAAGGTTTTGCGTGCCGAAGGTCTTGCCTACGAAGGAATGCAGCAGCGTGACGTCATCGAACGTCTGGGCTTCGCTGACATGGAGAATGCTTTGAGCCGTCTGCCCAAGCACATTGTTCTGGTTGGAATTACCGCTATCAATAAGGCCGAACGTGAATTGCTGCTTTGGTTGCAGAAACAAGGTGTTCTGGAATGTTGTTGGGATTATGCCGATGACAATGTGCAGGACATCAAGTTTGTTAAAGAGAATCTGAAGGATTTCCCTAATGCGCTCTCTCCCGAAGAGGCCAAAGCTGGCATTATTCTGGTGGAACAGAAGCGTCTTTATCGTATGTCGGTACCTTCGGGTGTCGGTCAGGCTGCCGAAGCTGGAAAGATTTTGAACAGTTGGAATAACTACCAGTCGTTAGATACGGCAGTAGTCCTGTCGGACGAACATCTGCTCGAATCGATGATTTATAGTCTTCCTGCCGATTGCGAAGACTATAACGTCACCATGGGCTGTCCACTCAAATCGACGCCGGTATCCTCGTTGCTTGAGGGATTGATCTTTCTGCAGAGCAATGTGCGTCAAGATTCGAAACACGCATATTCCTACTATCATAAGGCGGTTCTTTCGCTTTTGTCGCATGCATTCCTGCTCGAATTGCAATTGGATGATTGCAGCCGTCTGCGAAGCGAAATAACGCGCAAGTCGATCTATCAGGTTTCTGAGAACATGCTGTTGTGCAACGATCTTTTCCGACTCATTTTCGCTCAGACAGAAAAGTCTGAAGATAATGAAGTTGCTGTTCGCATTTCGCCCATCCGCTATCTGCATAGGGTACTCAATTACCTCTACGATGCCTTTCAGCTATCGAATGACAAAGATGAGAGCTATTATGATCCACATATTTTGCATCGAGAGTGCTTGACAGCCTATCTGAACATGCTCGATAAACTGGAAGACCAGATTCAGAAGGCGGGTATGACGCAGATAGACGATTTGTCGCTCTACCATTTGATCCAGAAATTAGGGCAGTGGTTAAGTGTCAGCTATAGCGGCGAACCTCTTAAGGGACTTCAGTTGATGGGTGTGCTTGAGACTCGCGCTGTCGATTTCTCGCGCATGATTGTCCTTTCGACCAACGAAGGTGTGGTACCCGCGAAACCACAACAGAATTCATTTATTCCCCATTCGTTGCGAGATGCGTTCGATTTGCCGACACAGATCTACAAGGATTTGGTCTTCGCTTATCACTTCTATCGCATGATATCGAGGGCCGAAGAGGTTTATTTCCTCTACGATAGCCGAACCGATGGCATGCAGACTGGCGAACAGAGTCGATACCTGCTTCAGATTCAATACCTGACAGGTGCCAAGTTCATAGATATCCAACCATCGAGCCACATTGTGACTCAGGGAGAACAGACAGTCAAGGTCGAAAAGACTGCTTATGTTCGTCGTCAGCTGGATCGTTTTCGCGAAGGTGGCGATTTGTATCTGACGGCTTCGAACCTGAAGACCTATATTGATTGCCCACTTCAGTTCTATTTTGCCCATGTGCAGGGATTGTCCACCGACGAGGAACTGGATGATGAATTGGACGACAGCAAGTTCGGTACAATACTGCACAATGTGCTCCAGACGTACTATGCGCAGTTTGCAGGCCATACGGTTATGCCCGATGTGCTGAAGGCAACGATCGATCATCCGCATTACGTGCTCGATTGTGTTAAGACTGAGTATGAAAGACAATTCAATTGTCGGCCGGATAATGGCTATCAGCAATTGGTCTGCACTTTGATAACCAACAGTGTGAAGAGTGTCCTCAAGCACGATCAGAATGTAGCCGCACCATTCACATATTTGGCAGGCGAGCAGACTTGCACTGTCAATTATGCCATTGATTCCGATCTTACCGTCCGATTGAAAGCTGTTTATGACCGATTGGATATCCGAACGAATGAGAATGGCGAAAAGTCTCTGCGCATTGTCGATTACAAGACGGGCAATCCTCGCGACAAGGTACAGACTGGCGATATTAATACGATCTTCGATGCCGACACAAAATGTTCCAAGGAGGCATTTCAAGTCTTGCTGTATTGTCTGATGCTCAAATATGCTCAGCCCAGCCAAAAGGCAGATATGAATCTGGAGCCTGTTACTCCCGACAATCAGTATTCACACGTCGAACCGAACCTCTATTTTACCCGTTCCTTCATGAATGTGAATGAGGACAGTAAGACTGTATTGCTCTATGATTTTGAATCGGTAAGACCTTTGGTTGAGGAGCAGATGAAGACTTTGATCAAAGAGATTTTCAGCGATGAGCCATTTTCTCAGGCCGAAAAGATTGAAAAATGTAAATACTGCAAATTCATTGACATTTGCAATAAATATGTAAAAGATGAATGATAAGACAAAAGATCAGGACACAGAGTTGACCTTGGCGTTGCAGAATCCCGACACACGTCGAGCAGCGTTCAGCAGGTTGGTCAGTGCCTATCAGGAACAGCTCTATTGGCAGATCCGAAAGCTTGTTATCAATCATGATGATACTTCGGATGTCCTGCAAAACACGTTCCTCAAGATCTGGCAGAATCTGGATAGTTTCAGAGGTGATTCCAAACTCTCCACCTGGATGTACACCATTGCCCATAATGAAGCCATCTCGTTCTTGACCAAAATGCAGGCTGAACGCGAGGTAACACTCGATGATCCGGAAGGCTACATGCAGAATCAAATCGAGGGCGACAAATACTTCGATGGTGACGAGACGCAGAAACATCTGCTCGAAGCGATAGCCACCTTGCCTGCCAGACAACGACAGGTCTTCAATATGCGTTATTACGATGAAATGCCTTATGAAGAGATATCCTCGATTTTAGGGACTTCGGTGGGCGCATTGAAAGCTTCGTATCACTTTGCGGTCGAACGAATATCTGCCTATTTTGAACAGTTCAATACATAGAACCCCATCTTGTTTTGAACGAAATAATCAGATTGAACCAAAAAAGAGAAAAAAACGATAAATCTTTTTAAACCTTTTGATTGTTTACCTATCGAAAGGATAAAAATACAAAGATTATGAAGAATTTAGACGAAATTAAATTTGAAGAAAACAAGCGCTCTCAGGCAGGTATGACCGTTCCCGAGGGTTTCTTCGAACAGTTCCAGCAGCAGTTGGAGGCAAAGATTGACACACTCGAGGCTGTCAAGCCTGCACCAGTGGTCGAGATGCCACGTCGTTCTTTTACCTTATTCAGCCGTTGGGCGATAGCCGCTTGCTGTACTTTGATTATCGGTATTGGTGCCATCATTGCATTCAATGCCAACCCGGGTGACGCTTCTGTTGAATCAGCAGAAGTGGTAGCATCACAGGAGGAGGAGACTGAAATGGAGGAGATGATCATCCGTTCGGTCAACGACTTTGAACTTTATGACTATTATTGTGAACTTTAATAATGAATGAAATGAAAAAAAGTTTGCTTATGTTATGCTTGGCATTGGTGGCATCCATCAGTGCTGTAGCTTATGCCCACCCCCAACAGGGCCAAGGCAAAGAGGGTCCACGTGCATCATTCGAGGAGTTTCTGGCCCAGCGTACCCATTTCTTTATTCAGGAAATGAAATTGAATGAGGCCGATTCAGCCAAGTTCGTGGGTGTCTATCAGCAACTCATGAAGGATAAAGGTGAATTGATGCGCAAATATCATATTGATCGCGAAATCTGGCACAAGATCCGTAAGGGCGAAGTCATGGCGGATAGTATCTACATCCGCATCATCGAAAACGATGCTAAGATGCAAGTCGAAGATGCGCAACTTGAACTGTCGTATGTGGAACGGTTCCTGAAGGTTTTGACACCTCGCCAGCTTTTTGAATATCGTCAGGCAGAACGAAAGTTCCGAAGCAATTTCATGCGTCGCGACAAGAAGCCTAATGGTCAGAACAAATAATAATCACACATTATATAAACATTTAATCAAAAGTTATTATGGTACTTGATTCTCTCAAAAACAGTGCAAAGTACGAGTCATTGCACCCAGCCTTCAAGCAGGCATTTGATTTCATCAAGAGTACAGATTGGTCAAAGATGGAGCCTGGTAAGATTATGCTCAATGGCAAGGATCTTTTTGTCAATTATACCTTGGCTACCGGCAAGACTGCAGATGTAGCTAAGATGGAAACGCACAATGACTATATCGACATTCAGGTAGCTATCGAGAAGGCAGAGACAATGGGTTACACCCCAACCTGCGAACTCAAGGAGCCACGTGACGCTTATAATGCAGAGAAGGACATCACTTTCTTCTACGATAAGGCACAGAACTACATCACTGTTCAGCCAGGACAGTTCTGTATTTTCTTCCCTGAAGATGGACATCAGCCTTGTATCGCCGAGGGCGAGTTCCACAAGGTGATTGTCAAGGTGAAACTCTAAGTTTCGATATCATTTATCCAGAGGAAAAGAAGAGACATGCTGTTCCTTCTTTTCTTCTGGACCATACGTACAAATGTGTATATAACTACTGATTTAATTGAATATGAAAACACCTAGAGAAGTTAAAAGAAGACCTTTTGCCGGATTCCCAAAATTCGCGGACGAAGTACTTGCTACAGGCGATGAAGAGACAATGAAAGGTTGGATGGACAAGTTGAAACCAAATTCGTTTCGTCTGATTCGCACTGATCCTTATCTGATGCCTTATGCCGACGCTATTGTCGGTCGTTACAAATATCAATTCTGGAAAGAACACGAACTGACACAGCAGTCTGGTAGCTTGAGCGAAATGGCCTCAGGCTATAACTATTTTGGACTGCATCTTGAGAAACAGCGCAAAACCAAGAACTGGGTATTCCGTGAGTGGGCACCCAATGCAACTCGTATTTTCTTGGTTGGTACATTCAATGGTTGGAAAGAGGATAAAGCTTACGAACTTACCCGTCTGGGTGACAATGGCGTCTGGGAAATTACTTTGCCCGAAGACAAGATGCATCATCAGGACCTCTATAAGCTGAAGATTTATTGGAAGGGTGGAGAAGGAGAACGCATTCCATCGTATGCCGACCGTGTTGTTCAGGACGAGGAGACAAAAATCTTCTCTGCCCAGGTTTGGGCTCCTGAACGTCCATATCATTTCAAATATAAGATGTTCCGACCATCGACCGATCCTCTCATGATTTATGAGTGCCACATCGGTATGGCTACCCAGGAGGAGAAGGTTGGCTCGTACGAAGAATTTCGTGTGAATGTATTGCCACGTGTACGCCGACTTGGTTATACTGCCATTCAGATCATGGCCATTCAGGAGCATCCTTACTATGGTTCCTTCGGTTACCATGTCAGCAATTTCTTTGCACCCAGCAGCCGATTCGGTACACCCGATGAATTGAAACGTCTCATCGACGATGCTCATGGTATGGGTATCGCTGTCATCATGGACGTTGTACATAGTCATGCTGTTAAGAACGAGATTGAAGGTCTTGGCAACTTCTGTGGCCAGGCTGACCAGTATTTCTATGGCGATGGTCGTCGTGAACATCCTGCATGGGACAGCCTATGCTTCAACTATGCTTCCAACGACGTTCTCCATTTCCTGCTCTCCAACTGCAAGTATTGGCTTGATGTCTTCAATTTCGATGGTTTCCGTTTCGATGGAGTTACCTCGATGCTCTATTTGAATCATGGTCTCGGCCAGGACTTTACTGGCTATGCTGATTACTACAATGGCAATCAGGATGGTGATGCAATCTGCTATCTTACGCTTGCCAACAAACTCATTCATGAGTTCAAGCCATACGCAATCACCATCGCCGAAGAGATGTCGGGCATGCCGGGTCTTGCTGCTCCTATCGAGGATGGCGGTATTGGCTTCGATTATCGTTTGGCTATGGGTATTCCAGATTACTGGATCAAGCTTTTGAAGGAGAAGCGCGACGAGGATTGGAACACAACCGATATCTTCTGGAAACTTACCGATAAGCGCAAGGACGAGAAGACTATCTCATACGTCGAGAGTCACGATCAAGCCCTCGTAGGCGATAAGACTGTTATTTTCCGCCTTTGCGACAGTGATATGTACTGGCATTTCCGCATTGGCGACGAGAACTTGGCTGTAACCCGAGGCATTGCGCTCCACAAGATGATTCGTCTGATCACTATGGCTACCATGGGTGGTGGTTACTTGAACTTCATGGGCAATGAGTTTGGTCATCCGGAGTGGATAGACTTCCCTCGAGAGGGCAATGGTTGGAGCCACAAATATGCACGTCGCCAGTGGGATCTGTTGGATCGCGAAGATCTGAACTACAAATATCTCAACCAGTGGGATGCCGATGCTGTTCATATGCTCCAGTCTGTGCATCGTTACAGTGATGCGCCGATTATTCCTATTTGGGACAATCGTGGCGACCATGTCATCGCTTTCGAACGTCGTCGATTCCTCTATATCTTCAACTTCGATGGTGAACGCTCATATACCGACTATGGCTTCCTGGTTCGAAATGCAGAGTATCAACTTGTGCTCAACAGCGACGATCCGAAGTACGGTGGTTTTGGTAATGTGCAGATTGCTCCCGATGAGTCTTATTATCCACAGCCGGATCCTATGTATGCGGCTGACAATAAGGGATGGCTTAAACTATACATTCCTGCGCGTAGTGTTCTTGTCTTCAAGCGCTTTGTGCACGATAATGAGGAGGATTGATTTCTCAATAATACAGAAAAAAGGAGTTGTGGTTTGTTTCACAACTCCTTTTTTTTGTTCCTTTTCAGCAATTCCATTTTTACTATAGTGAAAGTATTTAGTGTATCATCTCGACGAGATTAAATAATAACTCACACAAAAACACAAAGAAGTCGAAGGCCTGAGGCATTATGCCTTTGTGAACTTGATATCCTTTGTGATGAATTGAGACCACACAAAAATGACTAAGGGGAAAGACTTTTTGTCTTCGTGTCTTCGTGTGAGTTTATATACAAGTCATTTAGACTTTGCTTCCCGAGGGCGATGGAGTAGCTTCCGAACGATTCGATTTGCTTCCCGAGGGCGATGGAGTAGCTTCCGAATGATTCGATTTGCTTCCTGAGGGCGATGGAGTAGCTTCCGAACGATTCGATTTGCTTCCCGAGGCCGATGTAGTAGCCTCCGAACGATTCGTTTTGCTTCCCGAGGCCGATGGAGTAGCCTCCGAACGATTCGATTTGCTTCCCGAGGCCGATGGAGTAGCCTCCGAATGATTCGTTATTTGACCACGGAATACGCGCGATCTACACGGATTTTTTATTTGAACGCAAATTAAAACGAATTAAAATAAATTATCTTGAATTAGTTTAAATTATTGTTCTTTCCATTGGAATTGGATTGATTGACTACTGTGCCCCAAAGAACGCAGATGACGCTTTTAATTCATCAAGTTCCACTGTTGCCTGATATAGTTTAACCTTTCGCCCTGAAAGGGCAATCGCAAAGCGCTATCAGCCCAGGGTAAAGCAAAGCGACACCCTGGGTTTCATAGATATGAATAACAAACGCCCTGACGGGGCAAAAGCCTTACTGAAGGACAATGCTCTATTCTTGTGCGTACAAACGATATTCATGCTTTTGCCCTTTCAGGGCGTCGCTACGGCATTCTTAATACCCAGGGTGTCGCTTCGCTTGCCCTGG
>JAZRXX010000100.1:0-26618 GCA_045600485.1 Bacteroidales bacterium | reverse complement strand
AACAGGCAAGGCAAGGCTGAACTCAACTGGTCTTGGAGTTAAGAGATAATCATTCAACTCTTGTCGGAGTTAAGCTCAAAAGCATTCAACTAAGGCTGGAGTTAACGTCTAATCCATTCAACTTTTTTTGGAGGAGGACATTGTGTGCCCTTTATAATTTATGTCACAGCTTTATGCTATTTTCGTGACAAAATTACGAATAATCCTTCAATTAGCAGCAATATCCAATTATAAAAAAGTTTAATTTTCCCCAAATTGATTGTCTTATCATAATATTTGGGATGTTTGTAGCACAAAAAGGATTATTAAAGCTGATACAATCGTAATAAATTGAAATACCATGTTCATCATGGACTATTACCCAATAAGGTAAGAATAAGAAAATTTCCGATGTTTTCCGTGTTAAGATTTGTTAAGCAGATGTTTTCATTTTGGGGTTTTTGAAATTTTTGTTTCCAGTTTGTTTCTTTTGCCAATTTACCGATTATAGAAATACTGAATATCAGCAGATTACAACTAATCAGCAGATTCTCAAGAAGAAGATTATTCTTTTGTTGACAACATCCTTTTGTAGTTTTATGCGGACGGTTGTGACGTTGATCAAAGCCATGCACTGCATACTTCTGCAAGGCAGGTCGATGTAACCGTATGCCATCTATGATTCTGTACTCGCCCTCTCATCAACAAAATTCTTTCTAAAAACGCCTTAAACAAATGTTAATTCATTGTTAACAAATGTAAATCGTCCATTTCCCGAAAAACGCCCCAATTTCCCACCTTTAGCACCCTCTCCAACCCCCTTTATTCCCTACCATAAAGTTTGGGAACATAAAGGTATCACAAGCATAGTGAAGCGCATGGTTTGCCTTGATAATCAGCCCAATAGGATTTCTACATAAAGTCGGGCGTGGGCTTTCTTGTCGTTGCTTATCCTTTTGATTGGCAATGCGAGAAGCCTCAGAGACGGGTAAGCGACCAGTAGAAAGCTCCCGTCTTTTTTTCGTTTTACGACCGTTGCCTTGCTGGAGCTAAAGGGCACACCTAACACTTCCATACCATGGGTTTCTTCAACTTCAGCAAGCCGAGAACCGACGGACAGACATTTGACGGGCAGGGAACAGAGCGGACGGGTTTTATCGACAACGTATTCATCAATCTCGAAAAAGGTGTATTGCTCCAACGCTACCCCTATGACAACCTCAGCACTTCGGCCAAAGTAACGGTGCAAGAGGGCCAGCAGATGGTCTTCATGTCCGAAGGCATGTACTCCGACACCTTCCTGCCAGGCAGCCACACCTTGACGACAAACAACTTACCGTTTTTAGAAAAGATTGTAAACATTCCATTTGGAGGTGGCTCTGCCTTTAAGACAACGCTCTATTGTGTCAGCACCAAGCGTCAACGCTTCACAGGCGAAGATGCCGGTTGGGGTGTTGGCTTGACCATCCGTGACTATACACTTAGCGACGAAGGCATCACCATCAAAGTGGGTGCCTATGGCAGCTTTGAGTTCCGCATTACCAATGCCATTGCCTTCATTCGTGAATACAGTGGCACCGAGCACGAAATACTGCTCGACGAATTTGCTGAGGAGTTCCAGTCGGCCATCAGCCAACGTGTCACTCCTGCCATCAGCAAATACTTCAGCCAGCGAAGAACAAGCATTACCGAAATCAACAATTATCTGACGGAAGTTGCCGATTATGCTAAATCCGAGGTCAACGAATATCTGGAAGATTATGGTATCGAACTGACCAAGTTCGATGTAGAAGCCATCAACCCGATTGAAAGCGACCCGAACTACCAGCGCATCCTGGCCGCTCAAACCGATGCCGGAGCCATGGATCTGGAGAGCCGTGCATTGGCACGCAAGCGTCAGCGTGAGGGTTACAGCTACCAACAGGAACGCCAGTTCGATGTGATGGAAACGGCTGCAGGCAACGAAGGCTCGGCTGGTCAGATGATGGGAGCTGGCATGGGCGTTGGCATGGGCTTCGGTATGGGAGGTGCCATGGGCAACATGATGGGACAAATGGCACAAGGAACTATGGCACAACAGCCACAGATGGCACCACCTCCGATGCCTCAAACTGTACAGATTCACGTCTATATCAACAACCAGCAGATGGGGCCATACGACATGGCTGGATTGCAGCAGTTGGTTGCTCAGGGATTCCTGACTCCCGCCACTCTGGTATGGAAGCCTGGTATGCCCCAATGGGCAGCCGCCTCTACCCTACCAGAACTGGCAGCTCTCTTCATGCCACCTACACCACAGGCACCACCTATGCCTCCCACTCCACCAACCATCTAATTCCTGAATTATGAAAAATCCTTTCTATAATATCCTTACTCCCATCCTGGCCATCGGAGTGACGCTGTTGGGTTTCTTCCTGCTCAAACCAGAAGAGACCACAGCTCTTTATTGGATCAATCTGGTTTGGACCATGTGCCTTGAGGTGCTTTTCTTCATCTGGTTACGTTGGGGACATTTCGAGGCTCGTTCGGTCGATGAACAGACTCCATACTTCCGAATCTTTCTGGGAGTAGGAACCATCTATTATATCGTTTGTTCGGTATTATGGATGATTTATTACTTCATTTGTGGAACCAAGACCGGACAGACACTGCTGTTCATCCATTTCGATCTGCCTCAGATCCTGGAAACCTGGCCAGAGCTGTCTATTCGACTGTATCTGTTCTGCATCCTGGCACTTACCGTGGCATGGATCGTCATAGCCAACATTGTGGGCCGACATGATGCAGTTTATAACACACAACAGACCGCTTTGGAAAACGCTACAGAGGATGTGCGTTCGCTTGTGGCTGAACTCAAGGCATTGGCAGAACAGCACCAGACCCCTGAGACGAAGCGCCAATGGAGTGCCTTGATCCGTGAGGCAGAATCTGTACCTCCACGACAATTGGCATCGAAGGCTGCGGCTTTCCGTGATCGTGCAAATCAATTATTTATTCACTAAATATTATCTAATTATGTCACTTAAAAATTTCACAACCAAGAACAAGAAGACCCGTGAGCAAGGCTATGTGTCTTTTACCGAAGATGATCTGGCCAAGGCCAAGTCAATGAGTCAGGAGAATGCTGAGGCATATTCGTTGCTGGATGCTGCTATGTGTACCAGTAGTCATTTGAGTGCCAAGGACAAAGAGGGAAACAACATCAATATTGATGATATTTATCCATGTACCGAGGCTGAATGCGACGAGATGGATAACCTCCTCGATAAGGCAGAGAAAGTAGTGAGCAACAAGAGCGATTCGTTTTTCCAGGAGCGATTGAGCGAGCTTCGCGACATCGTCCGTTGGTCACGCCAGAAGCATTGGACCTTCAAGTGGAGCTTGATCGGTGGCTGTGTGTTGGCCGTCTTGGGTATGATGTATATGAGCAACAGTGCGTCTGCCGATGCTGAAAGATCTGATCGAGAAGTAGCTGTGATTGAAAACTGGGTTCCTCAGGATACCACCATTGCCTACGAAAATTGTAGTACTGGTGGTATGATGTACCAGGAGTCGAGAGCCAATGACTTAAAGCATATCAAACTAAGAGATATCAAAAAACGTATCCAGGATTTGGAGTTTAGTGCCCAAAGTGGAGCAAATTATCTCGATACTTGTACTACCGAAAGTTCCCGAAAGGCACTTGAGTCGCGTATTGCAGGTTACAAAGAGTCTGCCAAATCATGTCGTGAAGAGTATGACAAGATAAACAAGATGAAGTTCAAAGAATTTCAGGAGTTCGTACTCAAGGACAAGAAGCAGACGGCAGAACGTCGCAGTGCGGAATCGTCTAAGATGTACTTCTGGCTCATCTATGTAATCATCCTGATTCCTGCCTATATCTACTATAGCCATGAGTATGGCTACAACATCACTCGCCACCGTGCAGAAGCAAAAGCTTTGGGCTGCATCCAGAAGGTTTTCTTTTCTATTGCCACTTTCTTCCTGGGCTCTGGTTTGGCTATGGCATTGTTGCCAGATGTAGAGGTTACCACTCATTACTCAGATGGTAGTTCTGATACACATACCGAAGGCAATTCTGGTAATTTTATCATTCTGGCACTTAAGGCTGTTATGATTTTCATCGGACTCCTGATCTTCGCCGTTACTTCTGTCTTCATCATGACCTATGTGACCGTGATGGCAATCAAGCGTAACTACGATTGGAGCAAGGTGGCTGCTGCTACTCAGCAGGCTGTCAGCAAGACCAGCGAAGCTATCAAGGAGGCCAAAGAGAAGATGGACGAGAAAAAGAATAAAGAAGAACAGTAATGGCACAGCTTACCATTAATCAATGCCAGAATTGCGGCAAGATTCTTGCTCCTGGCGTAACCAAGTGTGGCAAATGCCATACCGAACATAGTATTGCCCCTGCTGTAGTGAATCCGTTGCGATTCTCTGCAGCCGAGGCTGCTGAATATAAGGCGCAGTTCCAGGAGCAGGTAGCCGCCTGTCCTAAGGACTCGAACGCCCTGTTTGCTATGGGCCTGACCTATCTGGGCCTGAAGAACTACGAACTGGCCGATGAACATTTCGTGAAGGCTGTTCATCTCTCTCCATCCAATCCGGATGTCTATTACTATACCGCCCTTTCGATGTTCCACCACCGTTCGGTCAAGAACTTGAGCAAGGCCGAGATGGATCGTATCGAGGAGTGGCTGGATACCGCTGTCCAGATGCAGCCTAAGCGCAAGTATCTGATTCTGCAGATGGTGTTGCATCAGGGTATGTCGAGCATGGGTGTCAATGTGGATGTTAACAAGAAGTCACCTGCTGAACTGATGATGCAGGCACGTCAGACCGTGCAGGAGGAGGATGAGCTCTTCGAGATTGAGCAGCATGTACTCTTGACCGACGAGAAAACTCAGAAACTGATTGATGCTCTCTCTAAATCAGAGGATCAGGAGTCTGAGTACTCTGAGACATTGATCCAGATTCTGGAGGATTATGAAGACTTCTGCAAATACCCCAAAGAGAACGATAGTGAAATAAGTGAAGATGGCGTACAGCGACTTGCAGATCCAGATAATCGTGCACGTTTCTTCCAGACCATCTATGAGCCACAGAAGCCTCGTAAGATCTCGAAGCCAATGTATCCGATCTTTGGCCCAATCTTCCGTCTGGCAGGATCGTTGATACTCGCCTTTATCTTATTCATTGTCACTGGTGTATGCGGCTGGATCGAACAAACGGAATTGAATCCAACCCTGCGTGTGGTTGAGCGCCTATATCCGAATGGCGCTGATGGATTGAAAGGAAAGAAACTCAAGGAGTATCAGGCAGTGTATGACCACGAGAAAGCGAAAGCCGATTCAACAGTGCAGGCATTTAAGGATAATTACTATGTCTTTATTTACACCACTGAGGATGAAGCCGGCAAACGCCACTCTTCATTGACTCCATTTTCAGACGAGGTGATGGCTAATCCACCACAAGGTCATCGCATCATGGGTCTGCAACATGGTTGGAGAGGTCCTGCAGCCATTGTCTTAATCCTCTTGCCATTGATCTGGTGGGGCTTCAAGACCATCTGGAAGTTCCGCAGCATTAAGGCAGAGCGTGAGCGTATCACGAACCTTAATCGAGAGAACAAAGCGGAGTATCAGGCAGATATGGAGTTCTACAAGAACCGTCCTACCATCGAGGACTATAAGCTCTTCTGCTCGCTCTTTGCTGGACCAAACGATACTTCATGCGTCGAAAAGGGCGATTTTGTCGAGATGGCGTTGGAAGCAGCCCATCTATCGGAACAGGATGTACAGAATGGTAATGGCAAGATTTTCTTCTCATGCTATCTGATGGATACAGACTTTGACGATGATGATGATGACGACGACAGGGATTGTAAGGATCCACAAATAACATTGCGCGATATGCCAGTACGTGTCTGCATCGCTATGCGCGATCATATCATGATCATGACCGGTGTCTGGGATTCAATGCATGATAGCTTCTCATTCGAGAATGTATCCCGTCTGATGTATAACCAGATTGCCAACTTCAAGCACCAACCAAATTATAGCAATCTGGATATCATCTCAAACAATAACAAGGTACTCTCGACCGTAATATATGGTTATGGCGGTTATCCATCGCTATTCCAGTATCAGGATACCGATCCAAGCGATACAATGACCTATAGCACTACTCGCACCTCCGACTTCAACGAGTTCTATAACTCGCTTGTCAAGATGCATACCGCATTCACTAAATCTTAATGTACGAACCAACAATGAAGACGAACGCGAAATGAGCAAAACTAACGAATTTTAGTTTATTTAGCTCATTTCGCGTTCGTTATTATTTTGTCGAATCCGATCAGTTTACCTGTTTGATACGGAGCAGCAGGTAAGGACGTTCCGGCAAACGGACAGCACGATTCTGTTTGTCGATCATTCGGTAGCCATCCTGTTTCATAGCCTCGAAGGTAACCGGATACTTCTCGATGGTGCAATTCCAGGTGTCGATGATCTCGACCTCAAACTGATCGCCCTCCTGAATGCGTCGGTAAGCAGGAGTACGTCCGTTGCGACATGGCAGATTGAATCGCCACTCCTCCTTGATATCTTTGCCCATATAGACCATAAAATAGCCAGGGCCTGCAGCCGAGGTGCGAGGATCCCATGAGGAATCGGCCAGATACATAGGCATCGGCAGATCATCGAGCACCTGTTTCATGAACTTGGTGCGTGCAGCCATGGTTCCATAGAACTTGCCACCTACAGCGAGGAAGTTATAACGGAACTTCTTCTCCTCGCCCAGCAGATAACACTCCGAATGGGTGCAATAGGTACCGGCAATGAGTGCCTGCCACATACGGAACAACTCTTCCTCGCCACTCAAATTACCCCAGCGCACATCGAGATTGCCCTCGTAAAGCACCTCGTCGAAAACGATTGGTTTGCGGTAGATATTACGGACAATGGCAGCACGGCCGAAGTCCTCGACTGGAGCCTGATCCTGTACCGAACAGTGGGTGTAGCGTTCGTCCCAATAGGAATAATACTGGGCGGTATAACTATGGATAGAGACCAGATGCTTGTAAGGATCGGCGCCGATGATGGCATCGGTCCAAGCATCCCAAGCCTCCTTAGGCTGAGCTTTGACCAGATCGTATTCGTTAGCCAGGCTCCACCACACATTACGGAACGACGACATTCGTGCTCCCACATAACGGCAAAGCAACTGGCCTGCCTCGATTGGCATAGCATCGAAGCCCCAACGTCCACCATCGTATGGGTGGAACAGAATCAGATCCTGCTCGATGCCCAACGACATCAAGCCCTTGGTACAAGCCTCAACATGATCGAAGTAACGGGGATTGAGTCGTGTCCAATCCCAGCTATCGCCCTTACGCTCAAAAGGATACTCCTCTGGTTCCGGGTAGGTAGCCTCGAAGTTCTGAGGCAAGAGGAGCGAACGGATCTTGGTAAATCCCGTTTCGGACAGAGATTTTAGTGTCTGCTGTTGCATGGTCAACCCAGCATCGGCCATGATGACCGAAGGATCGTTCGAAGCATGCATCCAATCGTAGGAGGTAGTACCAATCGCCCAATAGCGAGAACCATCGGCATAGCAGAAGTTCAAACCTGTTGAATCAACCTGCACAGGACCATGATTACCCTCAGCAGGAGCCACACAGAGGAAGGGCTCTGGTTTCAGGTTCGAAGTATCAAGTTCTGTTTGAACCGTATAAGTCCATTCTCCCTCTTGCGGAGGCATGAAACGAATCTTCCACTGGTCTCCTCCATCGTAGAAACCGGCAACGGTCAACGTATCTTGACCATAGAAAGTGGCCGAGAGCTCTACTTCGAATGGATTCTTACCTTCTGGCACAGGAGCCGTCAAGGCCACCTCATAAATTCCCCAACGCTCTACTTGTGCCATCTGAGGAGCCTTTAACTTAGGCTTGGCCGACATGGTTGCAGCTATAGCTACCAACATGAATGAGAGAAAAATCTTTCGCATAATTTGAGAACTTCTCCGCCAATTGAAATCAGTTGGAAATCAATTATTCGTCGAAAAGAGAATGGATACAGAAATCGGTTGACAATCAGTTTTCCCTCAAAGGAATTGATTCATAATTGATTTCAATGGGTGGAGTATATATAAAAGAGAATGACGGTTAGAATGATTAAGAATGATGGAGACTATTCTTATTTAAGAGGAGATATGGCATTGAGCTGAGCACGGATGGTTTGTCCCAAGCGGATATGACCGGCACGATTAGGATGCAGACGATCGTAGCGAACGGTGTTAGGCTTAGCCTCCGGCTCGGCAAAATAGATGCCATGAGCAGGCTCCAACGGATAGAGGCCGGAGAGAGTAAAGATGTCGATGCAAGGCATGCTCCACAATTCGCTGGCTTGCTTAAGCACATGCACATAATCCTCGATGTAAAGACCCAAGCCATTAGCGATGTTCTCGTCCGGCTGGACATTCCACTTCTCTTTGGCTGGATCGGAGAAGTTGGCATAAGCACGATGAGGTGGAGTCATCATGACAATCTGCTGTGTTGGATAACGATGCTTGAGCATGCCCAACAGACGATTGATACGACCACAGAAAGTAGAATCCGTATAGACAAAATCACGGCACTTGCGAGACACCATCTGGCCATTGAAGTTCACTACCGTGTCACGTTCCGTATAGAACTGACCCAACGGACAGTCGTGCATATAGTCGTTGGTACCGGCCCAAATAAAGATTGCATCGAGATTGTCGCCATTGGCCTTGATCATCTCCTCGGCTCGATTGTAGATCTGATTCCACTGGTTACCGCTACGGGCGTGTACCAAAGGAATGATGCCCAGGCTGTCGCCCAAGTAATCGTAATAATGATAGTTGGTAGCAACACGAGGATCGGTCATCGAGTCGCCCAAGAAACCGACACGTTTGCCATTCCAAGCGCTCTTGGCAGGAGCAGGATTACCCCATGCCTCGAGTCGGTCATATTCCTCCTTGGTCAGTCGCATGAAGGAGCCATGTTGAGGACCGGTCACACCCTGAATATCCTGAGGATCGGAGAAATTACGCATATTGGCATCAGCCTTGCAGATACGATAGTGACGCGGACGGCTTGAATACTCGATGTAGGCAATTCTCCAACCCTCCTCGCCAATCAGCTGGAAAGCAGAAACACCCTCGCATTTCTTTTTGCCCTCGAAGTTAACATAGTCATCTTCGACAGGTTCGCCCCAAGGACCCGTCAAGGCTGGAGCAGTAGCTGTAAAGAGGCCGGGAGTTCCTCCCTCCTTCTTGATCATCATGTGGAACTTGCCATCGGTGGTCAGGTAGTTGATATCGGCATCGATGGTAGCATACCCCCAATCGAACAGGAGCTGAGGCTTGGTCATCTTGGTGAACGATTTGTCGGCATAAGAGTAGTACATACGATCGTACTTCTCTTCCGAACGGTTCCACATGCTATAATAAATAAAGTAACCACCTTTGTCTCCATTCGGCCACTTGTAGGTAGCATCCCAGAAGATCTGAGGAGCCCACACGCGGTTGATTTTGCTCCAATCCTGATAGACATTCGGGGCCGTTGCACCATCGCAGAAGATCTGAGGACCCTGACGATAATCGAAAGTTACCGACTTCCAGTTCATCAAGTCATCGGAAGTCAAGAGGTCGATACCGTAGTTATCCCAAGTCTCTGCCTTGCCCAGTCTCTTGGTCATGGCATTGTTCATATCGGTAGTTACCATCAGATAGCCACTACCATCGAACTTACGACAGATATAGGCATCGCGAGTACCGCCCTCAATACGGGCAAGCTCATGGCTCGAAAAAATACTGTCGCCATGGAAGAGGTCATGATAATGCAGACCATCGCGCGACAGAGCGAAAGCTGTCCATTGGCCACGGTCGCTCATGTGGCAATACAAGTAGCCATAATCGCCCTTCTGGAGGTTGCCTGGCACGGGAGTTGTTTTCTTAGCAAGGAGTGTAGTTAGTCCTAGTAATGAGACGAGGACAATAGATGTAAAATATTTCATAATACTGTTAATATAATGGGGCTATTTCAGGAAAGCAAAAAAGACAGCGGCAACGATGCAGAGCAACGAAACAATATGGTTCCAATGGACTGGCTCGCCCTTGAAGACTGTTCGAACAATAATAACAAAGATAATCAGCGAGACAGCCTCCTGAATGACCTTGAGCTGCATCAGGTTGAATGGGCCACCGGTTTCATGATTACCGATACGGTTGGCTGGGATTGCAATGCAATACTCGAAAAACGCGAGGCCCCACGAGAGCAGAATAATCACAAACAACGGCCAATCGCGGACCGAAGGATACATCTGCTGCAACTTGAAATTGCCATACCAGGCAAAAGTCATGAAGATGTTGGAAACTACCAGCATCAAAACGGTACATAGTCCTTTAGTTAACATTGGATTCATATCAAGTTATTATATCAAACCTTCGATAGGCTCTTTGAGAATTTTACCGACACGAAGATCATGGGTCAAAGCCACCACCTCAATCACAGAACTGAGATGATAAGCAACGCTACCCACAAAGTTAATAGGTTCCTGTGACGTAGGTTTGAGACGGAGCACATTATGAACAAAGAACGACTCAACACCAGCATAGGCCAGCTTTTCGCAATAGGAGTTATCGAGGTGTCGTCCGACGAACGAAGCGAAAGTAGCCAGATAACGATTGGGAGTTGGCTGCTGATAGACATGCTGTATGGCCTGCTCGGGCGTGATACGTCCATAATCCTCCTCGAAAAGAGCCTGCACCTTCTGATTCATGCCCGATTTGAGATAATCGTTCAGGACTTGTCGGCCCAACCATGCACCACTACCCTCATCGCCCAAGATATAGCCAAGACTTGGGAAGGGCTGCATCCGATCAGAATCAGCATCATAGCGAGAGGCGATTGCTCCAGTTCCCAAGATGCAGTCAATACCGCTACCCAAAGCACGACAAGCTCCCAACAGGTCGGAGGCAACCTCCACTTTGGTCATCGGAGTAAAGACCTTGCGCAACGCCTTCTCTACCTTAGCAATTCGTTCGCCACTACAGCCAGCTCCATAAAACTGCACCAAATCGGGATCATGTTCTCCCGTTTGAACGAGCACTTGCCGCAGGGCCTCAGTAATCTCCTCTTCTGTAGCATAAAGCGGATTCAACCCCTGGGTCTGCACAGGTTGTACGAAGGAGGGATTTCCCTTCTCCTTGTCGACCATACACCAAGTGGTCTTTGTACTTCCGCTATCTGCTATTAGAACTTTCATCTCTTTATTTCACTTTGACCTTAAACGATTTCTTGACTGGAACAGACTCATTGCCGAGAGCATCGACCGAAGTAACAACGTAGGTGTACTTTGCCGAACGTTTGGTATCCTCATCGAAGAGACAGGCATTAACTGTACGGCAATAAAGATGAGAGACATTACTGATGTCAATCTTCTCCCCTTGATGGAACTTGTAGACGCAGAAGTAACGCGGCTTCTGCATCGGATCGTCGGTCAATACATATTGCCAGGAAACTCGAAGACCTTTGGTCGACATACCGATATTCAAGTTCCGAACCTTCTCGGGAGCAATCGGATCGATATTCTTAAAGGCAGGAGACAACGCAGGCTGAGTAAAGACCTCCTTCTTCAGAAAATCTCGCACATGATAGAGGTTTTCGTCCACCTGATAAGCATACCAGAAGCAATTGCCCAAGATATGTTTCCCCTCTGAAGCCTGATTCAGTTTGTTACTGAAGTGCATGTGGCTCTTGGCTAAGTTCGGTGCTGGTTTCCGATCCTTTGGATCATCGAGTGAACGGTCAATGCATTGTCCGATATAGAGATGACATTGGGTGGGAGTATTGTCGTTCCACCACTTGACGAGGGTAGAATAATCGGCCATCGGATGGCCAATCTCCCAATAAAGTTGCGGAATGACATAATCGATCCATCCCTGTTTCGCCCACAACAACACATCGGCATAGAGATCATCGTAGCACTGGATTCCTGTGGTCTTAGAGCCCTCGCGATACTCAGGCGATTGGTGACGATAAATACCGAAAGGACTGACACCGAAACGCACCCAGGGCTTGATTGATCGAATATCTTCGTGGAGGCTCTTTATCAGGATATTGACGCTTCGACGACGGAAGTCTCCCAAAGCATCAGGAGCCGTCACATCGATGTTCATGACAGGGGCATAGTTCTCGAAAGCCCACTTATCGTCAAAGGTCTGTCCCTTGATTGGATAGGGATAGAAATAATCATCTATGTGAATAGCATCGACATCATAGCGGGTCACAATATCCTTAACAATCTGACGAACATGCGAACGACATTCCGGAAGAGCAGGATTCAGGTAAAGTTTGTCATCGTACTTCACGAACCACTCTGGATGTTGGTTGTAAAGATGGTTCTCTGCCATGATCGTAAACTTGCTGCAGGTCATACGGAAAGGATTTATCCAAGCATGGAACTCGATATGGTGCTGGTGACAAAGCATCGCGAGGAATGCCATAGGATCCCACAATGGATCAGGAGCAGCGCCCTGACGTCCCGTCAAAAAACGGCTCCATGGCTCATATTGACTCTGATAGAAAGCATCTCCCTCCGGACGGACCTGAAAGAGGATGGCATTGAACCCCGTAGCCTCAAAATTCTCTACCAATCGGGTTAAATAGTCTTTGCATTCCTCTGGTCTTAGTTTCATGAACCGATCCTGAAAAGCGGTCTGCATCCACACTCCGCGGAACTGCTCCTTCGAGGAGTTCTCTGTGGTCGATGCACCACCTTTCGATCGCTTGGCCTCCGCACTTGGCAGCACCAAGAGAAGCAACAGCAACAGGGATAATATCTTCTTCATTCGTTCTTTCTAATTATTTCTTCCCGATTTTATACTCCCCCTAAAGGGGGCTGGGGGGTCTATATTTTTTCACTCAATTCCAGCCAACGCATCTCTTTCTCATCGATTTCATCAATCAATGCCTGCATACGTTGACCTTTCTCTACAATCTCAGGACCACTCAAAGTTCCACTCGACATCAAGGCTTCGAGCTCTGCCTTCTCTGCCTCCAACTTTGGCAATAATTGTTCCAATTCAGCAAACTCCTGCTTCTCTTTGAACGAGAGTTTAGGAGCCTTCTCCGTACGAGGCTTAACGCTCGAAGAGCTATTAACCACTGAAGGAGATTTAACGTCCGAAGGACTTTTAACGTCTTCGTCAGAAGACAAGATACTCCACTCTCGCCAGTCGGAATAGTTGCCTGGATAATCCTGCAGTTCACCTTGTCCTTTGAATACCAACAGATGATCCACCACTTTGTCCATAAAATAACGGTCGTGGCTCACAACAATCACACATCCGCCAAAGTTCTGCAGATACTCTTCGAGCACATTGAGTGTCACAATATCGAGGTCATTGGTCGGCTCATCGAGAATCAGGAAGTTCGGAGCCTTCATCAAGATGGTACAGAGATACAATCGACGTTTTTCTCCACCTGACAATTTATAGACATAACTGTACTGCTTTTCGGGGGAAAAGAGGAAGTTCTGCAGGAATTGAGTGGCTGAGAGTTTCGAGCCATCGCTCATCTGCACATATTCGGCAATATCACGGACGATGTCGATCACTTTTTTTGACTCGTCGAACTGCAAACCTTCCTGGCTGTAGTAGCCGAAACGGACGGTCTCTCCAATGTCGATGGTACCAGAGTCAGGTTGAACCAATCCCAACAACATCTTGAGGAATGTACTCTTGCCGGTTCCGTTAGATCCTACGATGCCCATTTTCTCATAACGGGCAAAGGTATATTCGTAATTCTTGAGTATCACCTTGGCAGGATCATTCTCCCCACGAGGAGGGAAAGTCTTGCATACACCCTTAGCCTCGAAGATCTTACTACCAATGTAGCTTGACTTCATCTGCAGACGAATCGCCTGTTGTTCGTGGCGTTGCTTAGCACGTTGTTCCAGTTCGTAGAAAGCCTCGATACGACTACGGCTCTTATGGCCTCGGGCCTGAGGCTGACGACGCATCCAATCCAGTTCTGTTCTCAACAGGTTATTGGCACGCTCGACCAAAGCATTCTGCGCAAAGATTCGTTCTTGACGTTTCTCCAGATAATAGGCATAATTGCCCTTGTAGGTATAGAGGGTCTTGTCGGACAATTCGACGATACGATTGCAGACATGATCGAGAAAATAGCGGTCGTGGGTCACCATCAAGAGTGTGGTACGAGTATGCCCCAAAAAGTCCTCCAACCACTCCACCATCTCAAGATCCAAATGGTTGGTCGGCTCGTCGAGAATCAGGAATTGAGGATTATCGGTCAGAACCTTGGCCAAAGCCAGACGTTTGCGTTGACCGCCCGAAAGCTGGCTCACAGGCTGCTCTAAATCGGTAATCTTCAGCTGGGTGAGGATACGTACCATCTGGGCATTTTCTCCACACACCTGACTCACCGTAACGCCATCGGTAAATTTCGGATCCTGGCTCAAATAACCCACAGTCAAGTCTTTACGGAAGATGATGCTACCAGAGTCCATTCCTTCATCACCAGCAATAATGTTCAAGAGAGTGGTTTTGCCGGAACCGTTACGAGCAATGAGTCCTACTCGATCTCCCTCGCTAATGAACAGTGAGAGATTTTCGAAGAGGACGAGATCACCAAACGACTTGGTGAGACCTTCTATTTGGAGGAAGCTTTGTACCATTCTATCTATTTTATGGGCGCAAAATTAATTAAAATTAGCCAAAAATACAAATTTTGGCGGGAATGATTCCCTTTTTTGGCGTTTTTTTTGGAGAATGTTTCGTTGGTATTACTTTTTTCATTACATTTGCGTCGTTAATCAAATAGGCAAACCACATGAAAGGAATTGTATTGGCCGGTGGATCCGGAACTCGTCTTTATCCCATTACCAAAGGTATCAGCAAGCAGTTGATGCCCATCTACGACAAGCCCATGGTCTATTACCCGATTTCGGTTTTGATGCTGGCTGGCATTCGCGAAATCCTGATTATCTCCACTCCTTTCGATCTGCCCGGATTCAAGCGACTCCTGGGCGATGGCTCCGACTATGGCGTAAAGTTCGAGTATGCCGAACAACCTTCACCCGATGGATTGGCCCAAGCCTTTACCATCGGCAAAGAGTTTATCGGCGATGACTGTGTCTGTCTGGTATTGGGTGACAATATCTTCCATGGTGCCGGCTTTACCGGTATGCTCAAGGAGGCCGTCCGTACGGCCGAACAGGAGAAGAAAGCCACGGTATTCGGCTACTGGGTGAACGATCCGGAACGCTATGGTGTGGCAGAATTCGACAAACAGGGCAACTGCCTATCGATTGAGGAGAAACCTGCCCAGCCGAAGTCAAACTATGCGGTGGTCGGCCTTTACTTCTATCCCAACAAGGTGGTTAAGGTGGCTTCTGAAATTAAGCCTTCTGCTCGTGGCGAATACGAAATCACTACGGTCAACCAACAATTCCTGGAGGATGGTGAACTGAAGGTCCAGACCCTTGGCCGTGGATTTGCCTGGCTCGACACCGGCACCCACGATTCTCTCTCGGAGGCCTCTACCTACATCGAGGTGATCGAGAAACGCCAAGGTCTGAAAGTTGCCTGCCTTGAGGGCATTGCCTATCGCCAAGGCTGGATCGATGAGGACCGTATGCGCGAACTCGCTCAACCTATGCTCAAGAATCAGTATGGACAATACCTACTCAAGGTCATCAACGAAATTCATAGAGATGGGAGGAAGATCCTCTAAAAGCAGACCCCCTAAATCCCCCTGCTTAGGGGGACTTCCCATAGACACGTTATACTATTATCACAAATGAATTGGAGAAGTGCAAGTCCAGACAGATATGAACTATTGAAAGCATTTGCCAAAGAAAACAGAAGTCATCCGACAGAGGCAGAAAAGATATTCTGGCAATGTGTAAAAGGAAATGCTCTCGGCCATAAGTTCATCCGGCAGCACATCATTGGAGATTATATTGTTGATTTTTTATGCAGAGATCTCCAATTAGTAGTTGAAATAGATGGAGGATATCATTCCGAGAGGCGACAAGAAGAAGATGACAGATTAAGACAACAATGGCTGGAATCAACAGGATACAAAGTAATTCGTTTTACGAACAACGATATCCTATTCAACATTGATACAACATTAAAATTATTAGAAGATTATGTCAAACAATAATACCCAACAGCAAGGCAACCTTCCCCCTAAGCAGGGGGATAAGAGGGGGTCTCGCAATATCGTAATTACAGGCGGAGCTGGTTTTATCGGGAGCCATGTTGTACGTCTGTTTGTGAACAAATATCCGGAGTATAATATCATCAATCTGGACAAGCTGACCTATGCAGGCAACTTGGCCAATCTGAAGGACATCGAGGAGAAGCCAAACTACAAGTTCGTCAAGATGGATATCTGCGACTTCGATGCCTTCTATAAGTTGATGCAGGAGGAGAAGATCGATGGTATCATACACTTGGCAGCAGAGTCGCATGTGGATCGAAGCATCAAGGATCCATTCACCTTTGCTCGCACCAACGTGATGGGCACTTTAAGCCTTCTCCAAGCAGCTAAGCTCTATTGGGAGTCACAACCTACGCCTTATGTGGTAGAGCATGAAGTAGAAAAAGAAGAAAATGGAGTTAAGGTTAGGGTTAAGGTTAGCGTTCCTTGTCGTTTCTACCATATCTCGACCGATGAGGTGTATGGCGCACTCGAAATGACCCACCCAGAGGGTGTGCCTGCTCCATTCTCTACCAAGGCATCCTCAGAGGCTCAGCATGAAGCATACGGTGAGAAGTTCTTCGTAGAAACAACCAAGTACAATCCTCACAGCCCTTATTCTGCATCAAAGGCAAGTTCGGATCACTTCGTTCGTGCATTCCACGACACCTATGGCATGCCGACCATTGTGACCAACTGCTCGAACAACTATGGCCCTTATCAGTTCCCCGAGAAGTTGATTCCTCTCTTCATCAACAACATCCGTCATCGCAAGCCATTGCCTGTCTATGGCAAGGGAGAGAATGTACGCGACTGGCTGTATGTAGTAGATCACGCCCGAGCCATCGACACCATCTTCCACAACGGCAAGGTGGCTGAGACCTATAATATCGGAGGCTTCAACGAGTGGAAGAACATCGACATCATCAAGGTAGTCATCAATACCGTTGACCGTCTTCTCGGTCGCAAGGAAGGAGAAGACCTCGACCTCATCACTTACGTTACTGACCGCCTTGGTCATGATGCTCGATACGCCATCGATTCTCGCAAGCTTCAGGCAGAACTCGGTTGGGAGCCATCGCTCCAGTTCGAAGAGGGCATTGAGAAGACTGTACGTTGGTATCTCGATAACGAAGCCTGGATGGACAATATCACCTCGGGCGAGTATGAGAAGTATTACGAAAGCATGTACAGCAACCGATAATAGAACATATAACACATAACAACAACATAAAAATATCTTACTATGGACGAACAGCTTATCAAAGAATGTACCGCCAAGGCTCAGACCTGGTTGGGCGACGGTTTCGATGCTGAAACCAAAGCAGAAGTAAAGGCTATGCTCGATGCAGACGACAAGACTGCACTCATCGATGCTTTCTATCAGAATCTTGAATTCGGTACCGGTGGTCTCCGTGGCATTATGGGCGCAGGCACCAACCGTATGAATAAATATGTAGTCGGCATGGCTACTCAAGGCTTTGCCAACTATATCAACAAGGCATTCCCTGGCATGCAGCCAGCTGTAGTGGTAGGTCACGACTGCCGCAATAACGGCCGTATGTTTGCAGAGACCGTTGCCGCTATTTTCTCTGCCAATGGCATCAAGGTTTATCTGTTCGAGAGCCTCCGCCCTACTCCAGAGATTTCTTTTGCCATCCGTCAGCTCAAGGCTCAAGCCGGTGTCAACGTAACCGCTTCGCACAATCCTAAGGAGTACAATGGCTACAAGGCCTATTGGGACGATGGTGCTCAGGTGCTCAGCCCACACGATACCGGTATCATCGACGAGGTTAACAAAGTAACCATCGAGCAGGTAAAGTTCGAGCCTAACTACGATCTGATCCAGATCATCGGTGGCGAGATGGATTGGGATTACCTGCAGGCTGTCAAGGAGGCTATGGTTGACCAAGAGGTTATCTTGCGCCAGAAGAACTTGAACATCGTTTACTCTCCACTCCACGGTACTGGTCGCGTTATCATCCCTGAGGCACTCCGCAGCTGGGGCTTCCAGAACATCAACGTGGTTCGTGAGCAGATGGTCATCGACGGCAATTTCCCTACCGTTGTTTCGCCAAACCCAGAGAACAGCGAGGCTATGACCCTCGGCATGAATCTGGGCAGCAAGCTCAATGCAGACCTCGTGCTGGCTTCGGATCCAGATGCAGACCGTCTGGCTGTAGTATGCCGTGACAACAAGGGCGAGTGGATGATCCTGAACGGTAACCAGACCGCTATGATGCTCTACTGGTACATCATCACCAACAAGCAGAAGCTTGGCCAGTTGAAGGGCAATGAGTTTATGGTCAAGACCATCGTTACCTCGGAACTTATCGCTAAGATCGCCAACAAGAACAATGTCGAAATCACCGACGAATATACAGGCTTCAAGTGGATTGCTTATCGCATTCGCGTGAACGAAGGCAAGAAGAAGTACATCGGTGGTGGCGAAGAGTCGTTTGGCTTCCTGCCATTTGACAAGGTTCGCGACAAGGATTCTCCAGCCTCTATCTGTCTGCTCTGCGAGATTGCCGCTTGGGCAAAGGATAACGGCATGACTCTCTACGACCTGTTGCTCAGCATCTACCGTGACTATGGCTTCCAGAAGGAAAAGGCTGTCAGCGTTGTCAAGCCAGGCAAGTCTGGTGCCGACGAAATCAAGGCTATGATGGAGAACTTCCGCAAGAACCCTCCTACAGAGTTGGCTGGCGAGAAGGTAGTCTTGAGCAAGGACTTCAAGACCCTCAAGCAGGTCAAGAATGGTGTGGAGAGCGACATCGACATGCCAGCTACCAGCAATGTGCTCCAGTACTTCACAGAAGGTGGCATCAAGGTTTCAGTCCGTCCTTCAGGCACCGAGCCTAAGATCAAGTTCTACTGCGAAGTTCCTGCTGCATTCGACGGCAAGGACTACCAGGCTGCCAGCGCTGCTGCCGACAAGAAGCTGGAGGTAATCTGCAAGAGCCTCGGAATTTAAAAGGAAAAATGGCAAAAGGTAAAGGGCGAAGGGTAAAGGAGAAAGAATAGCCCCCTTCACCCTTCATCCTTCCCCCGAACAAGGACGATCATCACGAAGATGACCGTCCTTATTTGATATGTGGACTTGCCGTGCTATCGATAAATGCATATATATAATCGAAAAATACCATAGCACACGTACAATATAAATATAAATGCGCTATCTTTGCACACGCAATTTTTATAAAGATGCGAATCTTTGCTCTAATATCATTGCAAATTAATAATTTCAAAATAACAATCTTAAGAAAACATGTTTACCAGTTTCCAAGGTAGTAATCTTGTAAATTCCTACCACAAGAACAAACTAAAAACCCGTTTCCAGATGTCGGGCTACATGAAGGCTGTCATTGCTGCCATTGTAGCTATTGTGATTGCACTGCTCCCAACAGAAATCTTCGGCATCGAAGGGTTGAACGCAGTTCACCAACGCGTAATTGCCATCTTTGTATTTGCCGCTGTCATGTGGCTCACCGAGGCAATCCCATCATGGTGTACCTCTGTACTGATTATCGTGGTGATGCTGTTCTCCATTTCTGACAAGGGACTTATGGTCCTCACATTGGATGATGCAGGCACCAAGTTCGGCAATCTTGTATCCTACAAGAGCATCATGGCGTGTTTCGCAGATCCTACAATCCTGCTCTTCATCGGTGGTTTCATTCTGGCGATTGCATTGACCAAAGTGGGTATCGATGTTGTCTTGGCCAAGAAGCTTTTGGCTCCATTCGGCTCAAATCCAACAACCGTATTGCTCGGCTTCATCGTTGTTACTGCCATCTTCTCGGCCTTCGTATCGAACACAGCTACTGCTGCTATGATGCTGGCCTTCTTGGCTCCAGTACTCCGTTCAATGCCTGAAGGAAGCAAGGACCGTGTAGCTTTGGCATTGGCCATTCCATTGGGTGCAAATATTGGTGGTATCGCCACTCCTATCGGTACTCCTCCTAACACCATCGTATTGGGTTACCTTGAGGAGACCATGAAGATCTCTATCGGCTTCGGTGAATGGATGCTCAAGATGGTTCCTTTCGTGGCTATCCTCCTCATTTTGGGTTGGATTCTGCTTCGCATCATGTTCCCATTCCAGCAGAAAGAGATCAAACTTCAGATTGATGGTGAGATGCACTGGACTCACAAGACATGGATTGTAATCATTACCTTTGCAGTCACAATCCTCTTGTGGTGCTTCGGCAAGATCGATGGTCTCTATGACCTGGGCCTGAACAGTTTCATCGTAGCACTCGTACCAGTTGCCGTATTTGCAGCAACAGGCGTAATCGACAAGCACGACCTCTCGGAGATCAACTGGTCTGTGCTCTGGATGGTTGCCGGTGGTTTTGCTCTCGGTGTCGCATTGAACACAACCGGCTTGTCGAAGGTACTGGTCGATGCTATTCCATTTGCAAGCTGGGAGTATCTCGTAGTCATGGTGATTGCTTCGTTGGTTTGCTTCGGCTTCTCGAACTTCATCAGTCACTCTGCTGCTGCCTCTCTCCTCGTTCCAGTATTGGGCGTTGTGGCAGGTGCTATGCAGGGTGCCGGAAAGATCAGCGAGGGCGAGGTTGCTCAAATGTTGCTTTGTGTAGCCATTGCAGCTTCAGTTTCTATGATTCTTCCAATCTCAACACCTCCGAACGCTATCGCACACTCAACCGGATTCATCAAGCAGAGCGAGATGATGAAGGTCGGCATCATTGTTGGTGTACTCGGTTTGATTATCGGATTGGTATGGGTTAAGCTCCCATTCATCTTCGGATAATAGAAGACCCTCTCCCCTATCCCTCCCCCATAATGGGGAGGGTGTTTTATATACAAATGTTTTTCTTTATTCAAAAATAAATTAATCATGAAAAAAGTTATTCTCTCTTTGGCAGCAGGTTTGATGATGCTCCCTGCCATGGCAAACGAGCCAGCAGAGACTGAAGAGGTTGAATATGGTCGTACCATCACCAAGTATGCCTCTACCCCTAAATTTGGTGGTTACTTCATCGGCAAATATACTTATAGCGATCAGGATGGATCCAAAGGTGGTGCAGGCTTCGAGCAGCGTCTCATCCGTGCCTACGTAGATGGCACTATCCTCGGTGACTTCAAATATCGCATCCAAATACAGGTAAACAATGGCGATGGCAATCTCAATGCAAAAAAAACTGGCATTAACAGTTTCTTCCACATGAAGGACTTCTTCGTGGAGTGGCAGAAATATAAGTTCGCTATGGTCAAGGTAGGTCAGTTCAAGCGTGCCTTTGGCTACGAGAACCCAATGAATCCATGGGATACCTCGACAGGAGACTACGGCATCTATACCCGCAACATGACTGGTGACTATTACGGAGCTTCCTGGGGCGGTGGTGGCCGCGATATGGGTATTCAGGTACAGGGCGACTTCCTCAAGGTTGGCGAAGATAACCACAACCTCATTCACTATCAGGTAGGTCTCTGGAACGGTCAGGGCATCAACACCAAGGATGTTGATGGCAAGAAGGACCTCATCGGAACTATCCAGTTCATGCCTATCAAGGGTCTCTCGATTGGTGCATTCGGTTGGCACGGTTCCTACAACGATGTTGAGAAAAACCGCTATGCTTTCGGTGCCAAGTATGACAACAACGGCTGGTCTGCCCGTGCAGAATGGGGACATAGCCAGGAAGCACTCAACAAGCACGATGCATGGTACATCGAAGGTGCAATGCCTATCAACGACTGGTTACGTATATGTGCCGAGTATCAGACTTACCGCAGCGACAAGACTTGGGGCAAAGCCCAGTGCATCTACTCTTTGATGCCAGAAATTCAGTTGCACAAAAACTTGAAGTTCCAACTCCAGTACAACTGGAACGATGTTCGCGCCAATCACTTCAATGGCAAGGACGTTCACTACAACGAAATTATCGGCGAATTCTACGTTCGCTTCTAATGCTTTTGCATATAGACACTCTAAGGTGTGCCATGAGCTTTCTCATCGGCGCACCTTTTACTATTTCTGGAAGTTTTCAGTATTTTCGTGATTATTCAAAATGTACGTAACTAAATAGGTGTTCAGAATTAGTTTGATATATTTTGTTCAAGTTGACATGCAGATTTGGACTTTTGCTGAGGTAGCCTCCGAGCTTGCTCGCGCGATATGAAGGTTGAGCAATGTGACATTGTAACCGAAGAAAAAGTTCGAAGATGCGCTCAAAATGAATAAAAGATGTAAACAAAGAAATCTGCGGATACATATAACTAATTTTGAACAACTACTTATTCTTAATCACTTACTCATTTGTCTATCTTTACACACAAAATACACTTCTAAATGTTAAATCTTGCTCATTTTCAATAAAACGAAGATTTTTCTTACGGTTTTCCAAAAAATGTTTAGTATCTTTGCGCACGAAAGAACACAAAAAAAAAATCAACAATTATGGCATTTGCAGTAAAAGACATCGCCAACAAACTTCTGCATAGAGCTTGGATGGATGAGAGCAGCGAGTTGCTCTCCAATATGAAGCTTCAGAAACTGCTGTACTACCAACAGGGGTTCCATTTGGCATACTTCGGCACACCTCTCTTCAACGAGGACATCGTAGCATGGCAATATGGACCTGTTGTCCCTGAAGTATATGATGCCTATAAGTCGTTCGGTCGAGCAGGCATCGAACCACAAGGCGATCCCATTGCCCTTGAAACAGAAAAGGAGGAAAACCTCTTCAACGAGGTTTTTGAGGTATACAACCAGTTCTCAGCAGCAGGTTTGGTGACTCAGACGCACAGTGAAAGTCCTTGGATTGATACACCGAAGCAAGGCATCATCTCGCAAGAGTCCATGCGATTGTTCTTTCTGCAAAGATTGGTATAAACTATGGCTACAATCAAGAAAACTACCAAGATTCTAACCATTTCACGCCAGCGTGTGGAGGAGCCCCCCAAGGTTATCTTCGGCTTTGAGCATTTACATAATATATCATGGACTGAAGCAAAAGATGTGCGCTTCTTTAAGGACTTTATACAACATCTGCAGAAGTTCTCCACTATGACATGGCAGGCTATCTATAGCGCACCTCGTCATGGGTTAGGAACGGAAACATTACCACTCTCCGCCATCAAGCCGCAGATAATAGGCATTCCCACCGAAATACAAAAATTCCTCGTGCTACGTGCTACTGGTGACAATCACCCATTTCTCGGGTATAGAGACAAAGACACTTTTCAAGTGGTATTCCTTGAAGCAGAATTTGGAGATGTTTATAAGCATTAACGAGAAGAATTTGAACAAGGGAACATAACTCAGAGAAGAAGACAAGACAAGAAGGTTTGTGGCAAACAGAAGACGTCTTTCCATCAATTCTTCTTGAGAACATACACAAACTCATTGAGGCAACTTCTCAGATTCAATCATCAACTGCTATGCCTCTCCAATCCGCCAAATGACAACTATAATAGTGTCTATTGCGAGCCAAGTTATGTTCAAAATAAGGGCATACTTGAACGGGGGTAATTTGAAATTAAAAATAACAATTATGAACATATTAAATTTATGCGAGGCGATTTCCAACAACACATCGCTATTAAAAGGGCACTTTGTGCGTTCTAATAAAAATGATCATTCTTTCATAGAACAGTTTCAAGATGGAATAACAAAAAGTCTTCAGGAAATAGAGTCAAGCTATTCTTGGAAAACAGAACATAAGTTTGATGGAACCATAAAAGATTCTGTCGACATTTACGGATCAATGAAAGGAGATAAAGATTGGATTATAGAAATTGACGCAACACGAGCTGATCAAGTTGCTAAGAAATTTGTATCGCGTTTAGCGTTAGGGGGACTTAGTCGCCCTATTGTTTATGTAGCAGTTTTATATAAATCAACGCAAGAAGATCCCAGTCAAAGTAAAAAGTTTCTCTATTACCAAAACCTTATTGCCAAGAAAATTTCTAAGGATATTGAGGTTTATGGTTTATACATTGATAGTCAATGCAATATTGAATTATGGGATTTTGATTTCAAACATAATCCGATAAATTTTGATGTAAACAAAAAAAATATTATTGGAATGACGAAATGTTGTGAATATATAGTAACAGAATTTGTCAAAGCGAACAAATCTATCACGTTCACAAAGCTATCAGAAATTTTCGGAAAATTCGTTTCTAATAACGTTAGAGGAAGTCGTTATCATAAAACAAACCAGACATTGGGCGATACTATCATTCACACATATACCCAATTTAGAGGTATCGGGAAGGGGTCGAATTGGGACGAATTCGTGCTATTGTGCAAAAAACTTAAAATAACCATTAACGAAAAAAGAAACTTATATTCAGAAGGTTCGCTAAATTGGAAAATGTAACTAGTTACCTATATCTTGAAGCACACTACATCGCAAGTTCATATAAAAACAATGGAAAGGTCGGCCTTTGCTGTGCGAAAAGAGCATCAGCAGGATGAATGTACGAAAAACAAGCCTTCAAAGTTCTTCACTACCAGAATCGTGATGAGTATGGTTAGATGACAACAAGAAACAATGCATACCAGTACTGGACAAACGATGCAAGTCACGAACTATTGGTCTGCCCCATTGCGTAATCATAGAGGACTAATCTTCTTTATGGCTGCGAGGATGTGTGAGATTCAACTCCGTCCACGCTAAAGCCAGATTATTTTTGATTTCAAGCGCAGCGCCTTTTATTCAAACTGATTAAGACGGAACTCTGGTTTCGCATCTTAATCCCTCTTATAACCAATACTAAAACTCATGGTAGCGCAGGGATGAAACTGGCGTTTGCCATTGGCCACATCAATCAAGCGATTCTTGATATTCTGTTCCATGCGCGAGGATTTCTCCTCAGGCTCCTTCAGACTCTCCTCATAAGCATCCTTTATGACTTGATTCAAATCGATTATTTCTGGATCATCAATATAGGAAATAGGCATCCAAATACCATTACCAATATCTCGACACTCCGTTCGTTTCAAACCATGTCTCGAACGAAATTCTTTGCGCAAAATACCCCAATCATCTTCGACCACATACAGCAAAAGTGTATCAATCTGCATCTTATTGCCTTGTACGGACGTGATTCTGTTCTTGCAAAGCACATCGATAGTCTTGCCGTTCTCCTCTGTTATTCCCTTCAGCGAATAACCCTGAGGTAGTTCCTTGGCATTGAAAAAATCTTCGTAAAGATATTCAAATGGATCGATCGATGAGACCTTTCGAAATGCTTTGTCAAAGTCTTTGTCATTATGTGAGGTTTGAATCATCTTCCACCCATCGTACGAACATTTTCCTTTTTTGCAATGACAGTCAATCACACCTTTGGCTTGCACCTTTTCATGACGAATCACAAAATCAAACATTCCTCCTATCGGCGAAAGTTTGAGGGCATTCTTAAGTATCCACAGCACCATCTTAGGCACAATCATGGGAACAACATCAAGATCCTGAGCCAAAAGTGAGGTCGATATCTTGGCATCGTATTGAAGCTGTTTCCGATTCTTCTTGGCAGTCTCATGTATGCGACGGAAGATGTACGTCGCAGGATCCTCTCCATTTGGGGTAACAAATACCTCATTGAGGGCAATGGCTTGTTCGAGCAGATGGATTGTCCGAATAGAGTCTCCTGCTATCAAGGTATCGATGCTTGCTACATGAGTAGTATAGCCAACATGCGAAAATTCCAGTATTGTCTTACCTTGAGGAACCGACTCAATATAATAGTAGCCATCCGTGTCGGTAATGGCACCAACGCCCAACGATGGAACGAATACTGTGGCATACTGCGCTGGAGTATCGTCATTCAGCATAATTCGTCCCTTGAGTTGCTGGGCAGAGAGTTGCTGTCCCCATTGGAGTAAGAGGAACACCAATAGGAATAGATTGGATTTTGACACTATTAAGATTTGATGTAAGTGCATACAAATAGCAAAGTTTGTTAGAATGTGAGGCGCAAAGGTACATATAAATAACGAAACCTCCAAAAAATTACCAGATAATTTGACATATTTTCCAAATGCGAATGTTAAAAAGGGATTTCCATCATTCTAAATCATTCTTGAAATCATTCTACTTGGGTACAACTTGTTTTTGGAGACTAACAAGAAAACAAAGAAAGGTTTCTATCCTTTCTAAGTTTCTAAATAGTTATGGATTCGGATTCAAAAACTTTTGAGTTGAAATCTAATCGTTCGATTTGAGTTCAAAAACTTTTGAGGTGAAATCTAATCGTTCGATTCGAGTTCAAAAACTTTCGACCTGTACGGTTAAAATGAGGCTTTAAACAATAAATTTCCATCTTCCGCGTTATCTATAAAAAAGAAAACAACAATGGGAAAGGCAAAACTTGAATTTGTAGCCCGTATCACAACAGAAGATGG
>JAZRXX010000099.1:0-3957 GCA_045600485.1 Bacteroidales bacterium | reverse complement strand
CAATCGCCACGCCGCAAACCCAATTGGAAACCACATGTTTCCAATATGTTAAAAACATTGTTCTGAACCGTCTGCAAGATCAATCAAGACTCCGGATAATGGAAAAATCTGATTAGAATTAATGGGGCTGAGTAGTTACGTCATGATATTTTCGGTATTAAAATTTGTTAAAAAAGATTTGATTTTCCCCCTTCCGATATGAAGAAGGGTCGTAGTACCTTCGTTGTAGGTTTGTTGCAGGTTCGCTATAGTAGCGAAGAATCAGCGAGTTATGAACGAGGTTGCTTCGGGGATGACAAACATGACAAATGACAAATGCTATTAGTGTGAAATGCATATTTAGTTAGATATTATTATATATAATAGTATTTATTTAATCTTATAAATGTAATCCATTTTTTGATTGTGCAATTCAGATACATTGCATTTGTCATTTGTCATGTTTGTCATGTTACTTAGTAACGATTAAAAAATAAGTTGTAACGATGTTGTCGTTTTTGATGAAAACAAAACTGCCTCATTTGTATGATAAGATCGTATCATGTTGTTTTTTAACCGTCACTAATCTTATTAAATGTTATCTATTTTTGATTGTGTTTGGAGACACATAAGACTTCACACTTCACATTCTTCACGTTTATATGAAATATTACCTCAAATCCGCAGCAAGGATTTGTAAATCAAGACTCACTATCCGGTGCAGGGGAAATGTAAAAGCTATAGTGAGGTCTTATTGTTGTTTATCCAAAGATTTCGTGCAGTTCCTTGTTCGAGAGTTTGCCAATCCAATTTTCGCCTGTGGATACTGTGAGGTCGGCTAGATGCTTCTTCTCCTGTATCATGGTGTCGATACGTTCCTCGAAGGTGTTTTGTGTGATGAAACGATGCACCTGCACGTTCTTGTGCTGACCGATACGGTACGCACGGTCGGTTGCCTGTGCCTCTACCGCAGGATTCCACCAGAGGTCGTAATGTATGACGTGGGTTGCTGCCGTGAGGTTGAGGCCTGTGCCGGCAGCCTTCAATGAAAGGAGGAAGATACGGTCGTTATGATTGTTCTGAAAACGGTCAACCATTTCCTGGCGCTGTTTCAATGTGCATCCGCCATGATAGAACATCGGTTCTTCGTCAAGTGTGGTGCGGATGAAGTGCCGGAGCAAATCGCCCATTTCGCGGAACTGCGTGAAGACAAGTACCTTCTCGTCGGCATCAATGTTGCTGCGAAGCATATCGAGCAACATTTCCGTCTTTCCCGATAGGGTTGCATCCATACGGTTGTCTTTGAGATACTGCGTCGGGTGGTTGCAGATCTGCTTCAGGGCAAGCATCATCTGCAGGATGAGTCCCTGACGCTTGAAAAGTGACTGGTTGTCCTCGCCTTCTAAGCCCTCGATGACAGCCATACACTTGTTGACGGTCTTCTGATATAGGGCAGCCTGATCGGGAGTGAGCAATGCCAATTCGTTACGCTCTATCTTGTCGGGCAGATCGCTGATGATGCTCTTGTCTGTCTTCAGTCGGCGCATCATGAACGGAGCCGTCACCTTGCGAAAACGTTCTGCCACATGACTGTCTCCGTATTTCTGTATGGGCTTCGCGTATGAATCGGAGAAGTCTTTTGCCGAACCGAGGTAGCCTTTGTTCGTAAAGTCTATGATGCTCCAGAACTCCGACAGGCGGTTCTCCACGGGTGTGCCGCTCATGGCTATGTGGCAGTCGGCAGGGATGCTGTGTATTGCCCGGCTCTGAGCCGTATCGCTGTTCTTGATGTTCTGGGCTTCGTCTATTACGAGCACCTGCCATTTCTGTTTTTTCAGTATGTCGGCATCGGAGCGCACAACACCGTAGGTCGAGAGGATGATGTCGGCATTCTTGCAATCCTCGTCCTTCAGGTCGCGTGCAGTACCGTGATATACGCCTGTGGTCAGCTGAGGGGCGAAGCGCTTCACCTCCGACTGCCAGTTGTGCAGCAAACCTGTGGGCACTACCACAAGTGCTTTCTTCTTGTCCATTGCACCCTCTTCTTTTATTTTTGCCAAAAGGGTGATGACCTGCAAGGTCTTGCCAAGACCCATGTCGTCGGCTATGATACTGCCAAAACCAATTTTCATGTTGCGATACATCCATGAATAGCCTCGTTCCTGATATGGTCGCAACTGCGCATTGATGCCTTTTGGCAGTGGTATGACGCTCTGCGAGGTGAACTGACGAATTAGTTCGCGCACCTCATCGGTCAGTTCCACTGGTGCACCATTGTACTCTCCACTCAATGCCGCTTGCAACAGCTCGCCAGGCTTTATCTTTGGTGGCACATCCAGCACTCGCTTCAGTTTCGCCATTCCCGCCTCGTCGATATACACATATTGTTCCTTGAAACGGAGCAATCCGCTGGCATGACCGAGCAATCTGTCAAACTCTTCGGGCGACAGGAATACATTGCCCACAGCCACCTGCCAGTTGAAATCAAGCAGGTCGCTCATTGACAGGAACCCGTTTGAATCCTTTCCTTTTGATTTCAGCTTTACGGATATTTGTGGACGAATAAGTGTCTGCAAAGCCTTTGGCATGATGACGTTCACACCAAGCAGACGCATGGCAGGAATCACCTGTAAGAGGAATGTAGGGAATGTATGCATCGTGAACTCAATGCATCGCCTGCCCTTGTCGTTGATGTAAGCACCGAGTCCGTCGACTATGTCGCAGAGGATGCCAAGCTGACGCAGGATTTCCATTCTGCTTGATGCGTATGCCTTCTTGGTCATCACATCCTTCAGCGAATGATCATCTGCCTTCACATCCACGGCAAAGCCTTCTTCTGTCTCGTCAATAAGGAGCGTCACCTGATGCTGATTCTGCATGAAGTAGCGGTCAAGCCACGAGCGTATGCCCCCAGGGGTGTTGGTCTCTCCGATATCATTGAAGCAAGAATACTCTGCTTTGAAGAACAAATCATAGAACAGTTCATCTTTGCTCTTATGCGATAGCATAGGAACGAGTGACGTTATCATCTTGCAGACAAGTTCCTTGCTCTGTCCCAATCTGCCAACAATGCTTCGGGTGGCGTTGTCAATCATGGCAGGTTGCCATATAATGTGGTACTGCTTCTCCTCCTTAGCCTTGGCACGTCCACGCCCTTTGCTAATCACAAGGTCATAGTAAATCTGTGGAACGATGCAGCCATGCGCTATCAGTTGAAGTGCGCAGATGAGCACGCTGCGAAGGGCTACGATAGAATCATCATAGTCGCGCAGGAAGTCAATGTTGATGTCGAGCAGTTGCTGCAGCAGAGAAAGGCAAATATCGTCAACAGAAACAATATCACGTTTGCTCAAAGACCTGTTGTTGATACCCTCAAACAGTTTCTGCTTATCTTGCAACACTTTTGTCGCCACCTTACTTATGTATAACAGTTCCTTCTGGTACGCCTGTTGAAAATCACCATTATGGCAGAATGCAGGTGACGATGGCAGAAGGTTGGACAATGGCAATGTAAGGTCGGAGAGCAATGTGTAGTCGGGCATCTGTTCGGGTGCTTCCCTCAGTTGCATCTGTTCCATAGTGGCATACACCGCACTCGTGTTCTCCACCTCCATCATCTCGGTGGAGTCGGCAGCCGTTATGCCACGCATCTCCAGTTCCGCCATCAGATCAACGCCATGCAGGGAGAATACGAGGAACGGATTGTTGTCAATCTCCATGCTTGTCTTGTAGATAACAGCTGCCAGATGCTTGCAAGGCACAGCCCAGTCGGGACATGAGCAGTTCATCTCCAAGTCCTTCCATTGCTTAGGGAACAACGGCAAACCGGCTTCTTCGGCCATCTTTGCCAACGATTCATCCAACTGACGGTTGAAGAGTTTGCTCAGCACGACTGGCTGTTCCTGTATCAGATTGATGAGCTTGTCAATGTCCTTCGACGAGAACTCGGGCAGTTTTATCGTCTCGCTATAGGGCGTA
>JAZRXX010000098.1:0-5624 GCA_045600485.1 Bacteroidales bacterium | reverse complement strand
CGGCATCACGTGCTGAGTGGATGTTTGTTGCTTATTCAATAGTCATATTAAAGCGACCAGTTATCGCAAGATATTGAATATTAATGTTAAATTAAAGTTAAACTATTCCAATTATTTGGAAAGCAACATAGAAGTTTTTGAGCAGGAATCTAATCGCTCGATTTGAACTCAAAAGTTTTTGAGCTGGAATCCAATCACTCGATTTGAACTCAAAAGTTTTTGAGCTGGAATCTAATCACTCGATTTGAACTCAAAAGTTTTTGAGCTGGAATCTAATCGCTCGATTTGAGCTCAAAAAATTTTGGACTGTTTTGGCGCATCTCTGAAGCGATTTCAAAAAAAAGAGGCTGTACCCGTGTGGATACAGCCTCTATGATGATTGATATGATTCCTGGATTGAATTATTGCATGAAGGAACCGCTTGGCAGAGATTTTGAAGTAGGTGTGACTTGTGCTGCCACCTGAGTGGTCAGTTCTGCGCGCAGATCACGACTTGAAGAACCTACTGAAAGTGTATATTCTCCTGCTTCAACAACCCATGCCATTTGTGCTTCGTCGTACGATGCCAGATCGCTTGATGCGAAGGTCAGGGTAAGGGTTTGACTCTCGCCAACAGCCAACTCCTTGGTTTTGGCAAAGGCTTTGAGTTCACGAATCGGTTTGTCCATGTCTTTGCCAGGTGCAGAGGCATAGAGTTCAACGACCTCTTTGCCCGTCTTATTACCGTTGTTCTTGATGGTAATGGTGACGGAAATCTGATCGTCAGTAGCCGAAACCTTTGCATCGCTGTATTCGAAAGTGGTGTAGGAGAGACCATAACCGAATGGATAGCTGACTTCGATGTTCTGCTTGTCGAACCAACGGTATCCGACATAGATGCCCTCTTCGTAGTTGGTCCAATCGTATGTGTTGACAGGTTGGCGCTCTTCGGCATCCTTACCCATGAAGGTGCTGAGATCGAGTTTGAAGTCTTCTGCGTGAGGGAAGTTCTGGCTGGACTTGTGGTCATTGAAGGTGATAGGCCAGGTCATTGGAAGCTTGCCGGATGGAGTCTGCTTGCCAAACAGTACGTCGGCCACAGAGTTGCCTCCTTCTTGTCCTGCCTGCCATGCCAAAAGAATGGCATTTGGAAGGTTCTTCCATGAAGCGGTTTCAATAACGCCACCGATATTCAGAACTACAATCACTTTCTTGCCAGCAGCCTGGAAAGCTTTCGAAACCTGAGCAATCAACAGCTGTTCCTCTTTCGAGAGGTTGAAATTATCGACAGTTCGATCCAGAAATTCGCCTGAGATACGTCCTAAGGTAATGATGGCGGCATCATTGTTCTTGACAGCGGCACTGAGCTGTGCGTTTGTAGGAAGAATCTCAGCAGGAAGCGGTTGTGGCAAGAAATCCAAAAAAGAGGCAGAGTCCTTCATCTTGGCTTTCTCGGCTGCAATCTGCTCCTTGTAGTCGAGATAGCTCTTTTGTACCTCTTCATCTACCTGAATACCTGCATTCTTCAGTCCATCAACGAGACTGACAGTATAGGCGCGGTTCACATTGCCAGAACCGGTACCACCAGCAATGAAGTCATAGGATGTGATGCCATAGAGTGCAAGTTTGTTTACGTCGCTTCCCAATGGAAGTGCATTCTGTCGGTTTTCGAGCAATACCATTCCTTCGGTAGCAGACTGGCGTGTAACGGCAGCGTGAGCCTCAAGATCCGGCTTGTTGCTATATTGGTATCCGTTGAAGCGAGGGGTACGAACGATCATCTCCAGAATACGTTTTACGTTACGGTCCAGTTCCTTTACGTCCAATGAGCCTTGGTTGACAGCGTTGATGATGTCGTGATATTGGCTTGGTCTTCCTGGCTGAAGCATGTCGTTGCCGGCATGCATCTGGGCTGCGGCATCCTTGCCACCAAACCAGTCAGTCATGACTACGCCCTTATAGCCCCAATCTCCACGCAGAATATCTTCGACGAGTTGTGGCTCTTCGGAAGTATAAATTCCATTGATCTTGTTGTAGGAGGTCATGACGGTCCATGGATCGGATTCCTTGATGGTGATTTCGAATGGCTTCAGGTAAATCTCTCGTATGGCACGGGTTGAGATGATTGCATTGTTGCCTGTACGGTTGGTCTCCTGGTTATTGAAAGCAAAATGTTTGATCGAAGTGCCGACATTCTGGCTCTGGATGCCACGTACATAGGCAGCCGCAGTCTTACCGGCAACAATCGGATCTTCCGAATAGTACTCGAAGTTTCGTCCATTGAGTGGGTTACGATGGATATTGAGGGCAGGAGCGAGCAGAACATCTGCACCATATTCCAGTACCTCGTTACCAATGCTTTGGCCAACAGCTTCGACCAATTCCTGATTCCAGGTGCTGGCCAAAAGTGTGCCAATTGGGAAGTGGGTGCAGTAATAGGTTTGTTCTTCACCTTCACGAGTCGGATTGATGCGCAAACCGGCAGGTCCATCGGCAAGTACCGAGGCAGGAATGCCCAAACGGGCAATGGAATGAGTAGAACCAGCGGCACCCGGCACAAACTGGGCTTGTGCACCGATGGTGGCAGAGAGACCTTCTTCACCACTGTCCATGCCGATGCCTACCACGAGGGCAGCTTTCTCTTCCAATGACATGGCTTTGACGATCTCGTCAACATTGTTCTTCTGGAGTTTGGGTTCCGAACAACTGGACACGGCCATCAGGCCTCCAGCAGCAAGCATCAATTGAATTTTCATGTTGTATTAAATTAAAAATAGAAAATGTGTTTTAGTTTTGTGCAAAGATAGAAAGAATTGTCTTGATCTCCAAATCTCAAGGGAATTTTTCTGCAGCAAGGGCATTCTTTTACGCAAAATAGTCACTTGCTCTTGTCAAGTGAGTTGTCGATACATTGCATAAAAACAATCAGAGTCCATAGGAAATCGACGTAACGCTGAAGGCAGTACGGCGGTTTATCTGGTCTGCTATGTTACGCTGTTCTTCGGGCAAAGTGGCGATGAAGTCCTCGTCCAATTTTTGTCCGATTGGAAGAAACTCATATTTTTCGTGCAGATGTTCATCGACCATGACAGGATCAGATTTGCCATAACCCACCGGTTCCAGACGGTCTTCGGCAATACCTTTCGAAATGAGGTAATCGCAGACCGATTGTGCGCGACGTTGCGAAAGGTCGAGATTGTAGTTCTGCGAGCCGATGCGGTCCGTATGTGCCGACAGTTCGATGGTGCAATAAGGATTGTCGTTGAGCATGGCTACAAGGTCGTCGAGCGCCGGAAAGGACTCTTCGCGCAGCGTTGCTTTGTTGTAGTCATAGAAGATATTATCGACCAGGACAGGCTCAGAAATCGAAGCGAGATAGAAATCGACGACATAATCGGCATCCTCTTCTTCAGGATCGGAGGTGAACTGGGATTTGCGATTCAAGTAACCCTCCTTGCCCGACATCATGACGTATTCGGTCGATCGGTCAATCTTTACCTCGTAGGTTCCATCAGGCTTGGTGACGGTCTTGAAGTTCATGCCATTGCGGCCGACAATACGGACAATAGCTTCGGCAATTGGTTCTTCGTCATCGTCATAGACTGTACCGGAGATTTTGACCGTAATCGAAGGCAGTAGGAACGAGAAGATGTTGTCGTAGCCCTTGCCCTGGTTTCTGTTCGATGAGAACCAACCCTCTTGTTTGGCTTCTGTATGGTGCATGAATGTCATGCCAAAGTCATCGCCAGCGGAGTTCATCGGCGCACCAAGATGTTCGACGTGCCAGGTTCCCCAATCGTCCAAACGTGCGCTGTAAAGGTCCAATCCACCCATACCTTCGCGGCCATTGCTCGAAAAGTAGAGGATTCCGTCGGGAGAAAAGGTCGGGAACATTTCGTCACCGGGAGTATTGATGGCAGGTCCGAGATTCTCTGGGAATCCAGGCTCTCCGTTTTCCATCGTACAGCGCCAAAGGTCCAATCCACCTTCGCCACCACGCTGATCGCTGACGAAATAAAGATACTTGCCATCGGGAGTAATGGCGGGATGGGCAAATGTCGAAAGTGTATCACCCATCATATTGAGCAAAGAACCTTTGCCCCAAGATGCTTCGGAACGCTTTGAAACGTAAATCTGCGGAGCTCCTGGCAGACCATCCCCACCACCGGCACAAGTGTAATACATCGTTTGTCCGTCGGTCGAAAAATATGGGGTTCCTTCGTCGTATTTCGAATTGATTTCGCCTGCCGATTCCGGTTTGCTCCATTTGCCTTTATCGTCTTTGCGGGTTACCCAGATATCGCTGTACTTGGTACCTGTGATGTTGCTTAGTTCTTCACCACTCACTTTGTCGTTGCTGGTGGTGTAGTAGAGTTCATCATCGTTTTCGCCCCAGATGGCAGGGCAGTATTCTGCACGGCGGGTGTTGATCAATGGAAAACGCTTTACCTCATATCTGCTTCCATCCAGCTTCCATTGTGCCGCTTGGGCAGCCCCTTCCAATCCGGCTTTCGCCTCTTCGTCGTCGGGATAGTATTGCAGTTGGAGCTGATAATACTTGATGGCTTCATTGTATTTTCCGGCATGGTGCAGAGCTCGGGCAATACGTAACTGAAGGGTAGGGTCATCCCATCCGTTTCGTTCGGCATTGATATAGCCGGAGGCCGCTTGCTGGGGCATCATCAGTTTGTCATAGACGACACCCATGTACCAGGCCACTTCACCACGCTTTTCGCGGTCCTCTTTGGGATTGGTCTTACGATATACCTGCTTCAACGTCTGCGATGCCTTGTAGTACTCGCCTCGTTCGATTTCCTCCAGAGCCATAGACAGTTTGGCCGACTTGCAGCCGGTCAAAAGGAACAGTGTACAGATCGTTACAATCTGGAGGATAATTCGAGTTTTCCCTAGAATCCGCAGCATAGTTCATTAAGATTTTTTATAATAACCTGAGCAACAAAAAGTTGCCCAGGGTTTTGCCATGTCAAAAATTTCACTTATCTTTGTGCTGCAAAACTTCAAACATAAAAAATCCTTGATACGGCGTGGCAAAGATACAAATAAAATCTGAAAAGATCACACCTTTTGGTGGAATTTTTCCAATTATGGAGTGTTTTGACCGGCTTTTAGGCCAAACTATCGATTCTACACTCGGTTTGAGAAGCCGTTTAATCGGTTATCAGTACAGCGAGATCATCCGTTCGCTGATTTTGAGACCATGAGCTATATCAAAGCCATTGCCTATGATAACGAGTCGATTCATTTTCGCCCATTCTTAGTTTTATGCCACACCACCATATCTTTGACTAACATAGTTGTAGATGATGTCGCGGTAGTAGTTTATGCTTTCTTCGCTATAACTCTCTGGAAGTTCTTGCCACAAAACATCACGTATGGTAATGATAAGAGTAGCACGAGTCGTTGGCTTATCAAATGGATGATCCATACCAGCCAACTGTTCCTTTATTTTGGCAAGCAACTCTATGGCTACATCCTTCAGCTTCTTGACTTCTGTCTTTGACAGATTGTCTTTCAATAGGAGGTCATAGAGTGATAATTCTTCATCACTCTTAAATCCTTCTCGAATATAACGTTTCTCTTCTTCGCTGAGAGATTGAGACAGATGCATCAACTCCTCGAAGGTC
>JAZRXX010000097.1:0-19925 GCA_045600485.1 Bacteroidales bacterium | reverse complement strand
TACTGAAGGACAATGCTCTATTCTTGTGCGTACAAACGATATTCATGCTTTTGCCCTTTCAGGGCGTCGCTTCGGCATTCTTAATACCCAGGGTGTCGCTTCGCTTGCCCTGGGCTATGTGCTTTTGCCCTTTCAGGGCGTTTTCCTTTGTTTTCTTTGCTATCTTGTTAATCTAAGACATATCCCAAATGTTCGAATCGTTCGATGGTTTCTACAGGGAATTTAGAGGAATGAAAAAAATCCTACAAACAAGAAAGAAACGGTTCTCTAATTTCTCTGTTTTCTTGTTTGTACACAGAATTAGTCTGCCTGTGCCAATGGAAAATGATTTCAAGAATGATCCAGAATGATGGAGAATCTTTATCCTCACAAGCATTAGGTGCTGAAAATATCAAATTATCTCGTAATCATTTGGTGGTTTCAGTATTTATCCGTACCTTTGCCCCGAACATTTGTGACTTATCATCATGCTAAAACGTTGTTTCCATAACCATCAGGTCGTGAATGCATATACTAATGCTATTGAGCAGACAACACATTATTATCCATACGGCGGCATTATCGGTAACTTGTCATCCAATCAGGAGGTACAGAAATACAAATATAGCGGGAAAGAGCTTGATCGCACTTAAACAACAATTGTGTTACAAACGCATTAGAAGCGTTAGCGGCGGGAGGCGTAGATGTTAGCAGTATTTGTCGTGATATATCTCTTGATGGCCTAAAATTAGACATGCAAATTCAAATCGCAAAAGACATTGTTAATAATTGGACAAATGGGGATGAAAGGAAAATAGTCAAAATTTCGCCAGAAAAAATTATAAAAGAATATGAAAAAAATCTATCTCATAATATTATATTTGCTTCTATCTGTTAGTTGCCTTTCATTAGCAATAATAACATGGTGTGCAATAAACAATGCATTTCTAATAAATGATATGTGTTTTCAGTTCACACTAGAAGAATATGTATTCACAAAAGACGAAGTCAAATATTTTGTTTACGATTTGCTATGGCCGTTATGTAAAATATGTATGTTTTTTATACTGTTTTCCATTATATTATTATGCATTATTATAAAACAAAAACGGCATGAAGAATGACAAGTCCTTTGGTTTGATTGATGATCTCAGCATCAGCCATAACGGCAATAAGATTACTTCGGTATCGGATGCAGTAGATGAATCTTTGGACTATAAAGGTGCCTTTGACTTCGCTGACGGTGATGACAAAGAGAAAGAGTATGCCTATAATGGGAATGGAGCCTTGACGATGGACCTGAACAAAGGAATCCAGAAGATTGAGTACGACCTTTTGGGTAATCCGAAGAAGATCACTTTGGCAAACAACTATTTTATCGAATACGTCTATGCACCTGATGGTCGAAGACTGAGGTCCAAGCACTATATGCAGATTCCTAACCTTACTTTTTCAAAAAAGCAGCAACAAACAACTGCAAACTAAAAACTAAAAACCTAAAACTAAAAACCCTTTACCCCATACCTAATTTTTTCAGTAATGAATCGCGGTAGTTGCCACCAATAGGAATCTTGACACCAGCTACCTGTAGCGATAGTGTTTCGATCTCTTGGATTTGAGATATTGAAACTATATATGATTTATGAACGCGCACGAAGCGATCGGCAGGAAGCTGTTCCTCGAGCGTTTTGAGAGCGTAAAGCGCCGTGATACGTTTCCCTTTGGTGTAGAACGAAACATATTCGTGTTGTCCTTCGATGTATAGGAGATCATCGTAGTTGATCTTATAGATCTTATAGTCGGCTTTTACCAGAATGAACGGATCCTTGGCCGATTCCATGGGTGACGCTTCCGGTTGGGGGTGCTCTTGGATATTGGGTGTCGTTGGCAGAGTAGCCACCTTGCGACTGATTGCTTTTCGGATTGCCTCTTCGAAGCGTTCAAATCGGATTGGTTTGAGCAGATAATCGACAGCCGAAACATCGTAACTTTCGAGAGCATATTCGGAATAGGCAGTCGTGAAGATTACAGCCGGAAGATTAGGGTGTGAATGGGCAAACTCCATGCCACTCAAATCTGGCAGGTGGATGTCCAGCAAGAGGATGTCCACCTGTTGCTCTTTGAGTGTCTTGTAGGTTTCTGCTATGTTGGCACAAGTGCCGACCAGTTCCAGTTCTGGGAGTTTCTCTACATATCCCTGCAACAGTTTGCGGGCCAGAAATTCGTCGTCAACAATCAGGACTTTATACATAATTCAATTCTATAGCTATTATCAGTTTCTTTGATTTGGAAAGTGGCCTTTTCGCGGAAGAGCAGCGATAGTCGTTGCTGGACATTCTGTAGGCCAATTCCTGTTCGTTCCTTATCTTCTGTCGAAGCAACCTCTTGGGGTTTGGAGTTTTCGGCTATAAAGATGAGTTGCTTGTGCTCCTGCTGGAGAGAGAGGTGAATGAACCCGTCTGGGTGGTCGATGATTCGGCTGTGTTTGAAGCAGTTCTCGACCATAGGCTGTAAGATCATGGGCGGTACCTTCATGGCAGGATTGGGCATGTTGACCTCGAAGGTGATGTCGGCAGGATTCTCCAGACGTATTTGTTGGAAGTCGATGTAATTCTGGATATACGTTACCTCTTTCTGCAGCGGAACCAGGTCCGATCGGCAATCATCGGTCACATAACGCAACATGTCGCTCAGTTTCATGACTGAGTCTGGAGCATTGTCGTCCTTGAGCATGGTGAGAGAATAGATGCAGTTCAGTGCATTGAACAAGAAGTGCGGGTTGATTTGTGCACGGAGATATTTGAGTTCCATGCGTGCACGATGCTCTCGCTGCATGTGATTGAGTCGTTTGCGTTCGTCGAGCAACCATGAGATTGTGGTAATCGCCATGGTGGTGAGCAACAGAAACGTATATTTGGCATGCAGAAACGTGGTCCGGTTTTCTCCACGCTGAATGGCAGCTTCTACATGTTCCGGGAATACCAACAGCTTCTGCTCGTGCAGTTCATTTGAGATGTGTGCGTCTATTGCTGCGTATGTAATTGAAAGCAATGCCAGCAAGAGAGCACACGACAGAAAGAATGACAGACGATGCAGATGAAGCATCTTTGGTGCCAACAGGTATCGGACAATGGCCCATACCACAATCATCGGGGTAATGGCCATGTTGGTCAGGATAAATGCAACGGGAGATATCTGGTGCGAAGAGGAGACCAGATAGAAGACGACGTAGATACATACCCACGTGAACAGTTGTGGATAGCGTTGTATGAGCGATAAGAAAGCAGAAGGTTTACGCATGTTATTTTCAATTACCCGGCAAAGATATAGGAAATTGTTCAATTGAGATTGAAAAAAGTGCTAAAAAATCTTAAAATGCGAAAAACTGATGTTTTTTGAGTGAGAAAGGGCAAAGCTTTATTGAATGACATTTCCTATAATAATAAATAGTGAGTATCTTTGCCGACGTTTTTGATTGGAACTACAGAACAACTTGTGAAAGTAATTAAAACAACAAAATAAAACGAGAAAGAAAATGAAGAATTTTAGCAAGGGATTGTCCCTCGGGTTCTTACTGATTGCTGCAGGAATGATGAGTCCACTGAAGGCTCAGAATGACAGCGTCAGCATGGATTTGGACAAGGTGCTCGAAGTGGCGCTGAGCGAGAACACCGATATTCAGGTGGCCGAAAAGACAATCGAGATCAAGAAGTATGCCAAGAAGGAGGCTATTACAGGAATGTTTCCTACTGTGAGTGCCTCTTTGTCTGGTACCAGAGGTGTAATTATTCCAGAAGTAAATTTAGGTGGCATGCCTATCAAGATGGGCAAGGAGTGGACGTACAATTGGAATGGCGCTGTCGTTTTGCCTCTTGTTGTTCCACAGCTTTGGAAGAGCATCCAGGTAAGCCAAGAGAGTGTTGAATTGGCTCTGGAGCAAGCACGTGCCAGCAAGGTGAGTACCATCTCAAGTGTACGAAAAGCTTTCTATGCTCTTTTAGCAACTCGCGAGAGTTACAGGGTTTACCAGAATATCTATCAGCTTTCGACCGAAAACTACGAGTTGACCCGCAATATGTTCAAGCAGGGTTTGCGTCCTGAAATCGATACACTCAAGGCGTATGCGGATTTGGTTGCTATCGAGCCAAACATCATCATGCTTCGCAACACTTTGCCTGTGCTCGAAAAGCAATTGAAGGTCTTGATGGGTGTTGATATCAACGAGCCTATCCGTTTTGTGGGTGATTTGAAGGATTATGAGGCTAAACTTTTCCGTGATCTCATGATTCTCAAGGACAACTCCGATTTGGAGGACAATACCACCCTCAAGCAGTTGGATAGCCAAAAGCGCCAGCTGATTATGGCAGAGAAAATAAACAAATTAGGTTATTTGCCTACTCTGGCGCTTCAGTTCACCGTTGGCAACCAGTTTATGATGGGTGACTACATGACCAGTGGTTCTTTGACTTTGGCACTCAGTTGGACTTTGTTCGATGGTGGTTCCAAGTATATGAAGACCAAGCAGAACAATCTGACCATCGAGAGTCTTGAACTTCAGCAGGAGAATGTTCGCAAACAGTTGGAGCTGGCTATCACTTCGTCGTTGACCAACATCGAAACTGCAGCTGAGCAGGTTGTAGCCGATAAGGCTGCTATTAATGCCGCACAGCGCTCTTACGAGATTACCTCTCGCAGCTATGAGTTAGGTGCTGCTACTCAGTTGGAGGTTCATGCTGCTGCACAGAGTCTTGAATCAAGCTGGTTGCAGTATGTACAGGCAATCAACGACTTCGTGACCGCTCAGGCTGGCTTGGAGGAGACTCTTGGCCGTACAATTGAGCAGTAAAGGTTTTAAGTTTTGAGTTTTAAGTTTTGAGTAAATAATAAATCAAGAATATGAAGAAAGTATTAGTTTTGGGTTCTGCCGTTGCTGCTGTCATGTTGAGCAGCTGTATGGGCGACAAAGAGACTCCAACCACCTTCAAGACCAATGAGGCTCTGGAGGCTGTGAATGTTAAAACAAAGAATGTGTCGAGCAGCGACGTTGATCAGTTGGCAGAGTTTACTGCCAATGTCGAGGCTGACAAGGTAAACAACATCATGGGTGCTACCCTGCGTATCCGCAAGATTCACACCGAGGTTGGTCGTAACGTAAGCAAAGGTCAGCTGCTCGTCGAGTTGGATGACTACTCTTTGGCCAACACCATGGCACAGGTAGAGCAGGCTCGCAAGGACTTTGCCCGTACCGAGGAACTCTATAAGATAGGTAATGTCTCAGAAAGCTCATTCGAGAATGCCAAGATGCAGTTGGAGAATGCAGAGCGTGGTTACCGTCTGCAGGCAGAGAACACCCGTCTGGTAGCTCCTTGCAATGGTGTTGTTACAGCTCGTTACTATGATGCTGGCGATATGGCTACCGGTCCTGTTCTTTCGATCGCAGAGATCTCTCAGGTTAAGTTGATGCTCGACATCAACGAGTCATACTTCAAGGCAGTCGAGGTTGGCATGCCAATCCACAATATCTCTATCGATGCCTATCCTGGAGAGACTTTCGAGGGCAAGGTAAACATTGTTTATCCAACCTTGAATCCAAGCACCCGTACCTTCCAGGTGGAGGTTGTTATCAACAATGCCAAGCAGCGTATTCGTCCAGGTATGTTCGCTCGTGTAACCTTGAACTTCGGTACAGAGAATCATGTACTTGTTCCAGATCAGGCTGTCGTTAAGCAGACCGGTTCGGGTGAGCGTTTCGTTTATGTAATCAATGGTGGTAAGGCATATCATAAGACCGTAGAGTTGGGTCGTCGTATTAACGATGCCTACGAGGTTTTGTCTGGTATCAATGCTGGTGATCAGGTTGTTGTATTCGGCCAGACTCTCTTGTCTGATGGCCGTGACGTTAATGTCCTGAATTAATCGCATTTTTCACTTTTCATTTTTCACTTTTCATTGTTAATTGAATTATGACTCTATATGAAGGTTCGGTCAAACGACCGATTATGACCTCGCTGGTGTTCATCGCCATTGCGATTTTCGGCCTCTTCAGCTTGAGCAAGTTGCCTATCGATCTCTTCCCGGATATCGAGACCAACACCATCATGGTAATGGAGACTTACGCAGGTGCATCGGCCGAGGATATTGAGAACAATGTGACCCGTCCGTTGGAGAATGTGCTTAACTCAGTGAACTACCTGAAGCACATCACTTCGCAGTCCAAAGAGAACTATGCGTTGATCACGCTGCAGTTTGAGTTCGGTTATGATATTGATGACCTGACCAACGATGTGCGCGATAAACTCGATATGGTAAGTTCGGCTTTGCCGGATGAGGCAGGAACTCCTATCATCTTCAAGTTCTCGAGCGATATGATTCCTATCCTCGTGCTTAGCGCACAGGCCAAGGAGAGTACCCCTGCACTCTACAAGATTCTGGATGATCAGGTGGCCAACCCATTGGCTCGTATTGCCGGTGTAGGTACCGTTTCGGTGTCGGGTGCTGCCAAGCGTAAGATCTATGTATATTGCGATCCTCAGAAACTCGAAGAGTACAACCTTACCGTTGCAGCTATCTCTGGCTTGATTTCGGCAGAGAACCGCAACGTGCCTGGTGGTTCGTTCGATACCGGTAACAACGCCTATACTTTGCGTGTTGAGGGCGAGTTCGACGATCCTAAGGAGATGGAGGAGCTGGTTATTGCTGCTCAGGGCAACAAGATCATCAAGCTGAAGGATGTGGCTCGTGTTGAGGATACCCTCGAGGAGCGTGCCCAGAAGGTTACCACTTTCTTCACCAACGAGAATGATCCAAAGGGTTACTCGGGTGAGCGTGGTGCTATGATTATCGTACAGAAGCAGTCTGGTGCCAACTCTGTAGCTATTGCCGAGAAGGTGTTGGCTATGTTGCCAAGCATCCAGAAGACTTTGCCTTCTGATATCACTTTGGGTGTGATTGTCAATACCTCAGAGAATATCTATGCAACTATCGGATCTTTGGAGGAGACCATTGCCTATGCGATGCTCTTCGTGGCTGTAGTCTGCTTCCTGTTCCTGGGCCGTTGGCGTGCTGTAGTGGTTATTGTCATCACTATTCCTTTGTCTTTGATTGCCTCATTCATTTATCTGAAGGCAACCGGTTCTTCGTTGAACATGATTTCGCTCTCCTGCTTGAGTATCGCGATCGGTAATGTGGTCGATGATGCTATCGTAGTCTTGGAGAACGTAACCAACCACATTGAACGAGGTTCTGATCCAAAGCAGGCAGCTATTCATGGTACCAACGAGGTGGCTATCTCTGTAATCGCCTCAACCTTGACCATGATTGGTGTATTCTTCCCATTGACCATGGTAACCGGTATGTCGGGTGTGCTCTTCAAGGAGTTGGGTTGGATGATGTGTATCATCATGACCGTATCCACTACTTCGGCTTTGACCTTCACCCCAATGCTCTGCTCTTTGATGCTCCGTCTCAAGAAGCGTGAGACCTGGTTCAGTCGCTGGTACAATCACTTCGTGGTTCGTGGCATGTTGGACAAGCTCGATATCTGGTACGCCAAGCGTATTGACTGGGCTGTTCGTCATCGTTGGACGATGGTCGTTGCGATTGTAGTCTTCTTTGTAGTCTCTCTGTTGCCAGCTGTTTTGGGTTGGATTGGTACAGGTTTCTTCCCACAGCAGGACTCTGCCCGTATTTCAGTCAGCTTGGAGTTGCCTATCGGTACACGTCAGCAGCGTGCCGAAGAGATTGCCAACGAACTGGCTAACCTGTGGATGACTCGTTGGGGAACTCCTGATACTAAGGTTCTCAAGGCATGTAACTTTACCACCGGTCAGGCTGATACCGACAATACTTTTGCTTCGATGCAGAACAACGGTACTCACATCATCTCTATGAATATCGCCATGTATAAGGTGAAGGATCGTAAGATGAAGATCTCTATGTTCGAGGTAGGTAACCAGATGCGTCAGGACTTGAAACTCTATCCAGAACTTTCGAAGAAGATTGTTACCGAAGGTGGTAGCGGTGGTATGGGTGGTCAGACCACTGCCGACTTCGAGGTTTATGGTTATGACTTGGCTCAAACCGACTCGTTGGCACGTATTCTTCGTGCTCACATGGATCAGTTCCAGGTGAAGGGAGAACTGGCAGTTTCGCAGACCACTATTTCCCGTCCGGATTATCAGCCGGAAATCCAGGTCGATTTCGATCGTGAGAAGTTGGCCCGTTATGGTTTGAACATCTCGACCGCAGGTATGTTTCTGCGTAACAACTTCAATGGTTCGATTGCCTCTTACTTCCGTGAGGATGGCGAGGAGTATGACATTGTGGTACGTTATACTCCAGAGGTTCGCGAAAGCGTTGAGAGCATTGAGAATATCGTATTGTTCGGCAGCAATGGCTCTAAAGTCCGTATCAAGGATGTCGGTACTGTTGTGGAGCGATTCACTTTGCCAACCATCGAGCGTAAGGACCGTCAGCGTGTAACCACCGTGAAGTGCGTTGTCAATACCGAAGTCACCAACATGGGTGCTGTCGTTAAGGAGGGCCAGGCTTACATCGAAGAGATGCGTGCTCAGGGCTTGCTTTCGGGCGATGCAAGTATCATCGTTTCGGGTAACTACGAGGATCAGCAGGATTCGTTCCGCGATCTCGGTATGTTGGGTGCCTTGATCCTGATCATCGTCTTCATCGTCATGGCCGCACAGTTCGAGTCTTGGAGCGATCCAATCATCATCATGCTCGTTTCTATTCCATTCACCTTCACTGGTATTGTGTTGGCTTTGTGGATCACAGGCGTTGACTTGAACATTATGTCTATGTTGGGTGCGATTATGTTGATCGGTATTGTGGTTAAGAACGGTATCGTGCTTATCGACTATATCCACTTGCTCCGTGAACGTGGCTATTCGGTTATTCAGGCAGTTGTTGCTGCTGGTCGTAGCCGTTTGCGTCCAGTATTGATGACTACATTGACTACTATCCTTGGTATGGTGCCAATGGCAATCGGTACCGGTCAGGGTTCAGAGATGTGGCAGCCAATGGGTATCGCCATCATCGGCGGTCTGTTGGTTTCTACCGTCATCACTCTTGTGGTCGTTCCTTCGGTCTATTGTATCTTCCAGGGCTTCAAGATCAATTCAACCCGTCGTGCTTGGGCTGATCAGCTCGGTGTAGAGCGCGAGTGGAACAAGAGACGTCATATCTTTAAGAAAAACAAGTAAATCTCAAATAATATGAAAGCAGTATTTATATCATTTGATCAGGCGCATCGCGATAGCGTTCTGGCAGCTCTGAATAGTGCCATGATGCGCGGCTTTACTTGCTGGGAGAATACCCAGGGCCGTGGTAGCAATGGTGGTGAACCTCACTATGGTAGCCATGCGTGGCCAGGCATGAACAGTTCGATCATGTCGGTGTGCGAAGATGATCGTGTTCCTGTCCTCTTTGAGCTCCTCAAAAAGATCGATGCCGATAAGCCGATGTTGGGCCTTCGTGCCTTTGTACTCCCTGTAGAGCAGATGCTGTAAGCATTGATTTACGAATAAAACCCGATAATAGAGTCATAAGTCCCGTGCTTATGGCTCTTTTTTTGTCTAAAATTTGGAAAAGTCGGCCAAAATAACTATATTTGCGCCCGAAACTTATAAGAACAACCATGATAGAATATACAGAAAACGCATCGCTACGCGCCTATAATACCTTTGGTTTGAATGCCAAAGCCTCTTTGCTTGTCGAATACTCTTCAGAAGAGGAACTGTCCGAAATCTTCCACGATCCACGAGTGAAGGGACGTCCCTTCCTGCATGTCGGACAGGGAAGTAACCTGCTTTTTACCAAAGATTACGAGGGTGTTGTCCTGCACAGCAACATCAAGGGCTTCAAGCCTACGTCGCAGACCGAGGAGGTTGTGTTGCTGGAGTGTGGTGCAGGCGAGAATTGGGATCGACTGGTTGACTGGTGCGTTGAACGTGGTTTCTATGGTATCGAGAACCTTTCCGGTATTCCAGGAGAGGTGGGGGCTGCTGCCGTGCAGAACATCGGTGCCTATGGTGTAGAGTTCAAGGATGTGGCTGTTGCAGTTTCTGTCTATGATATTGCACTCGACAAACATGTCATTATCGGTGCAGAAGATTGCCAATATGGTTATCGCACCAGTCTTTTCAAACAGCCGGAGTACAAGAACCGTTTTATTGTGACCGGTGTCCTGCTTGGTTTGGTTCGCAAGGCACCGTTCATGCTTGACTACGGCAATATCAAAGCGGCACTTCTGGAACGAGGCTTCTCGTTGTTGCAGGCACCCGATAAACGTCGTGGCAAGACACGTCCGGTACGAGGCAAGCAGATCACTTTGCATGCCATGCGCGAAACTATCTGTGCCATCCGTGCCGCTAAGTTGCCTGATCCTGCTGTGATGGGCAATGCTGGCAGTTTCTTCAAGAACCCGATCGTTTCCCGTTTGAAGTATTTGGCCATGCAGAGCCAATATCCCGATATTCCAATGTACGAGGTGGACGATAAGCACGTCAAGGTTCCTGCTGGCTGGTTGATCGAACGTTCTGGCTGCAAGGGTCGCATGGTTGGCGATGCAGGCGTCTATCCAAATCAATGTCTGGTGCTTGTCAACCGAGGTCATGCTTCTGCCAACGATATCATGCAGCTTGCCCAACTTGTCATAGATACCGTCCTGGAACGGTTTGACATTACTCTCGAACCTGAGGTGAATTATATTTGATCTTATGAAGGTTACTTTTTTAGGTACCGGAACATCGTGTGGCGTTCCTATGCCGACTTGCCAATGCGAGGTGTGTACTTCTGCTGATCCGCGTGACAACCGTATGCGTTGTTCTGCGCTCATAGAGACCGACGAGGGCAAGCAGATTCTTTTGGATTGTGGACCAGACTTCCGTATTCAGGCTTTGCGTGCCCATATCATGCATCTGGATGCACTTCTCGTTACTCACAATCATTTTGATCATGTGGCTGGTTTGGATGACCTTCGTGCCTATAGCGTCGATGCACCGTTGCCAATTTATGCGAATCCGATAGTTTCGCGTACATTCAAGCTTCATTACGACTATATTTTTGTGCATCGTTATCCCGGTACACCCAAGCTTGAGTTGAACGAATTGCAAGGCGACGAATCGTTTATGATTGGGAACACGCCGGTACAGCCAATCCGTTGCAATCATGGTCAGCTTCCAATCTTTGCCTGGCGCATCGGTCCTCTGGCTTATATCACCGACTGTACGGAGATTCTCGATAGCGAGTGGGAGAAACTGAAGGATGTTGACACTCTGATTCTTGATGCCCTCCGTTGGGATCCGCATCCAACGCACTACAGTGTTGAGCAGGCTCTTGAAGTTGTGGAACGTATCCGTCCTCGTCAGACATTCTTTACGCACATGAGCCACGACATGGGGTTGCACGCTGTTGCCAGCACCAAGTTCCCTCCCGGTGTTCATCTCGCTTACGATGGCCTTGTGATTACGATTTAGCGATAAGTCGATAATCAGGATAATCGCCAATCGTAAAAATTCAAACAACTCAAAACTTAAAACTCAAACCTCAAAACCGAAATATGATATTGACAGATAATTGGTTTACTGCTTTGTCCGAGAATGAGGACGGCACATACACGTTCATTTCTGGTCGTACAAACATCGAAGCATTCGTCAAATCCGGCAAACTCAAAGAGCGTCTTGAGATTGTTTGGAACTACAAGGCAGATGCCAAAGGATTGCCTGCCGACGATGCAGAAGCTCAACTCATGGAGGAGGTGGGCGATAAGCTTCGTGCTGCGATGGAGAAAGATAAACTTGCCATTGTGACGGGTATTTATACCGGTCAGGGTAAACGCGAAACGAATTTCATCTGTCGCAATATCAATGCTTTTGGCGAGCGCTTGAACGAAACACTTTCTTCTTATCCGCAACTTCCAATCGTTGTCAATGCTTACGATGATCCTGACAACGAAGAGTATCAGGAATTGCTGGAACTGAAAGGGGAGGAGGATTGACACGGCCCTTCCCCTAAAGCCCCACCCCCAGCCCTTCCTCATAGGGAGGGAGCATATTGAATACAAAAGACATAATGACAATCCAATCCATTACCCTTCAGATTGCAAGTTTTTGTAACCGCTCCCTCTCTCTGAGGGTGGGCAGGGGGTGGGTCTGTCTTTTTGCATTTTTTCTGTTCTTCGCCTCCTGTAGCGTAACTCGTCATGTTCCAGAAGGGGAGGTGTTGAGTCGTGTGCGTATTGAGGTTGATGGTCGTCCTTCGAACAATGCGACTTTGCAGATGGCCGTTCAGCAGAAGGCTTATCATCGAACCTTTGGTTTCTTGCCGATGTCTGCCTGGATTTGGCACAATGATACTGTCTGGGCATGGCACAGGTTTCGTGCTAAACTCGGCACACAGCCTCCGGTGTTTGATGAAGCTCTGGCTGTGCGAACCGATCAGTCCATGCGTCGTGCCTTGATTAACCAAGGCTTTCTGGATACCAAGGTGTCGCATACCACCGAGAGCCATAACCGTAAGGTTGAGGTGACCTATCGTGTTGATCGAGGCCGTCCGCATCGAATCCGCAAGCTTGCTTATCTGATCGAAGATCCTTTGCTCGAACCTCTCATTCTGGCCGACCAGCAGGAGAATGTACTCAAGAGGGGTGTCCATCTGGACCGTACGGTATTGGAGGAGGAACGAACCCGACTGACCAGTCTGATGCGAAATCAGGGCTTCTACGATTTTAACAAAGAGAACATCTCGTTCATTGCTGATACGGTCCAGTATGACAAGCGCGTTGATTTGACCATGGTTGTGGCAGGTATCCACAATCGCTACACCATCCGAAGTGTTGAGTTTATTCCCGATTTCGATTTGGCAACTGGACAGCGTTTGGGTAATCCGGATTACCTGCGAGCCCGTGTTTTGGCAGAGAACTGCTATATCCAACCTGGACAGTATTATAGCGAGGCCGATGTGCGCAAGACATACCGGGCCTTGTCCCGTCTGCATATTCTGAAGTATGTAAATATCCGTTTGGAACCGACCGATCAACCCGACGAACTGACCTGCACCGTTTATTTGTCTCCTCAGAATCCGCAGGCTGTTCAGTTCGAACTCGACGGAACCAATACCTCTGGAGACTTGGGCTTTGCCGCCTCGCTGACTTATCAGCATCGCAATCTATTCCGAGGTTCCGAGGCTTATAGCGCCACCATCAAAGGCGGCTATGAGTCGTTGTCGGGCGATCTGACAGGTTTGGTCAACGATAACTATACGCAGTATTCGTTCGATAATCAGATCGATTTCCCCCGTTTCTTGTTTCCTTTCATGAGTGCCGAACGACGTCGCGAGTTTTCGGCCACAACGGCAGTCAAGGCGGGCTATAGTTACCAGTCTATTCCGGAATATACCCGAATCATTACCAATGCAGGTTTTCAATACAAGTGGTATGGGGCATCGCAGAGAATCTATCATGTGCTTGATGCCATCGATTTGAGCTATGTTTATCTGCCCGAGAAGAGCGAAAAGTTCCAGGCAGCACTCAACAAAGTCGGCGTCAGTTCATACAGTAGCTACACTTCGCACTTGATCTTCGCATCGTCGTATAACCTTTATGCCGGTCGAGGTCGGAGCATGCTGAACAGCGCCCAGAACGTTGCCAGCGATATCTGGTCGCTTCGTGTCAGTCCTGAGGTTGCAGGTAACCTCTTGCATGGCATTGCCCACATGACACACTTCGAAAAGCAGAATGGCCAATATCAGATCTTCAATCTCCCTTACGAACAATATGCCCGATTCGATTGTGACTATGCCTATAGCAAATATCTGACCGATCGCTCTCGTCTGGCATTTCGAGTGGCTGGAGGTGTGGCTGTACCTTATGGCAACAGTAGCCGTGTACCATTCGAGAAACGCTATTATTCGGGTGGCGCCAATTCTGTGCGAGGTTGGAATGTCCGAACCTTGGGTCCTGGTACCTATCAGTGCGGCAACGATACTGTCGATTACTTCAACCAGTGTGGCGATGTGCGCCTGGATGCTTCGATCGAATTGCGTAGCCGACTGTTCTGGAAGTTTGAGTTTGCTGGCTTCGTCGATGCGGGCAATGTCTGGACCATCAAAGAATATGAATCGCAGCCTGGTGGTGCTATTTCGGGTGACTTCTACAAGGAGATTGCCCTTTCGTGGGGATTAGGTCTGCGGTTGGTTACAGATTTTGTAGTATTGCGTCTTGATTGGGGCTTCAAGGTCTACGATCCGTCGCTGGGAACGGGTGCAGATTCGTGGGTGTTCAAGCGTCCGTTAGAGGGGCGTAACAATACATTCCACTTTGCAGTTGGTTATCCATTCTAAAAGAAATGGGGAGCAAAGCGCATAATTATCCGCTTTTGTTTTGCTTTCTCATTTTTATATATTATCTTTGCGCGCTTTGTGACAATAGAACAAAACATCGTTATTTGTAACGAGGTAACAAATGAACAAAACAACATAACAACATAACAAAGAATGTATCGTAAACAAACTTGTGGCGAGCTTCGTCTCGCAAACGTAGGCCAGCAGGTCACTTTGGCAGGCTGGGTACAGCGTGTCCGCAAGATGGGCGGACTTACCTTCGTCGATCTTCGTGATCGTTATGGCATCACTCAGTTGGTTTTCGACGAGTCTGATGGCAATACAGAACTATGCGAAAAGGCAAACAAACTCGGTCGTGAGTATGTGATTCAGGCTGAGGGTGTGGTTCGTGAGCGTGAGTCAAAGAATGCCAAGAATCCTACGGGTGACATCGAAATCGTTGCCAATGCACTCAATATCATCTCTTCGTCGGAGGTTCCACCATTCACCATCGAGGACAATACCGATGGTGGCGATGATCTCCGTATGCAGTATCGTTATCTCGACCTTCGTCGTCCTATGGTACGCAAGAATCTTGAACTCCGTCATAAGCTGGCATTCGAGACTCGTCGTTATCTCGACTCACAGAACTTCCTTGAGATTGAAACCCCAATGTTGATCAAGTCAACGCCAGAGGGTGCTCGCGACTTCGTGGTTCCATCGCGCATGAATCCAGGTCAGTTCTATGCTCTCCCTCAGTCTCCACAACAGTTCAAGCAGCTCCTCATGGTAGCCGGCATGGATCGTTATTTCCAGATTGTGAAGTGCTTCCGCGACGAGGACCTTCGTGCTGACCGTCAGCCAGAGTTTACCCAGATTGATTGCGAGATGTCGTTTGCCGAACAGGAGGATGTTATCCAGATGTTCGAGGGCATGCTCAAGCACCTTTTCAAGGAGATCAAGGGTATCGAGTTCGACAAGTTTCCACGCATGACCTGGGAGGATGCCATGAAGTATTATGGTTCCGACAAGCCAGACCTTCGTTTCGATATGAAGTTCGTTGAACTCAAGAACGATACCAAGGACTATCAGATTGAGTCCGTCTTCCCAGCTGGTCAGTTCTCTGTCTTCGACGATGTGAACTATGTGGCTGGTATCAATGCCAAGGGTTGTGCTGGCTATACCCGTAAGCAGATTGACCAGTTGACCGATTATGTGAAGCGTTCGCAGATTGGAGCCAAGGGCTTGATCTGGGTACGTAAGAATGAGGATGGTTCGATCAAGTCTTCGATCGATAAGTTCTATGCACCAGAGGTACTCGCTGCCGTCTGCGACAAGATGCAGGCAGAGAATGGTGACTTGATGCTCATCCTCTGTGGTGAGATGCGCAAGACCCAGAAGCAGCTCTGCGCTCTTCGTCTCGAAGTAGCTCAGCAACTCGGTTTCCGCGATCCAAGCAAGTTCGTGCCATTGTGGGTTATTGACTTCCCATTGTTTGAGTGGGACGAAGAGACTCAGCGCTATTATGCTACTCACCACCCATTCACAATGCCTAACCCAGAGGATATCCCAATGCTTGATACCGACCAGGGCAAGGTTCGTTCATGGGCCTACGACTGCGTCATGAACGGCGTAGAGTTGGGTGGCGGTTCTGTACGTATCCATGACTCGGCTCTTCAGGCCAAGATGTTCAAGCTCCTCGGCTTTACCGAAGAGAAGGCTATGGAGCAGTTTGGCTGTTTGATCAATGCCTTCAAGTATGGTGCACCTCCTCACGCTGGTCTTGCTTTCGGTTTGGACCGTGTGGTCAGCATGTTCGCCGAGATCGACAGCATCCGCGATACCATTGCCTTCCCTAAGAACAACTCTGGTCGCGATGTCATGGTCGATGCACCTTGTGCCATCGATCAGGCTCAGCTCGATGAACTCCAGCTGGCATTGAATTTGAAAGACTAAAGCCCCTAACCCCATCCCTTCCCCTGAATTCCGGGGGAAGGGTGTTATGTACTCTCATCATGAAAAAGTTTCTTGTACTCACAATTTTGATTTTGACTGGTGTGGCATCTATGTCTGCCCGTCCTCGAAAGGTTGTTCCTCGCAATCTGATCGATGATCCAAAGGAGATGGCGATTGCCTTTGCCGAGGATGAACTGAAGCGTTTCCCCGAACTTTGGATGTATGACTATGGTCGCAAGCCATTCTTCGGATATACCCAGGGCGTAGGAGGCAATGCCTACCTCTATCTCTATGCCGAGACAGGCGATAAGCGCTATTTCGACTATGCCGAGCAATGGTGCGATACGCTCATCAATGAAGATGGAACCATCCAGCTTCGAGCCATGGAGGCCTATAATCTTGACCTTATCCGTGGTGGTAATGTCGTCTGTCAGGTTTATCGCGAGATCAAGGCCAATCCTGAACTCGTCGGTGGCAAGGAGATGGCTAAGGCAAAGCTCGACAAGTACAAGAAAGCGATGGATACCCAGCTCATCAAGCAGCTGAAGAACCAGCCCAAGACTTGCGACGGAGGTTTCTGGCACAAGCTTGTCTATCCGCACCAGATGTGGTTGGATGGCATCTATATGGCTTCTCCTTTCATGGCCAACTATGGCGATACCTTCCATAAGGATGAATGGAAAGCCGAGGCACTGCAGCAGGTTATCACTTGCTGGCGTCATACCTACGATGCCAAGACCGGTCTTCTGCATCATGCTTGGGACGAATCTGCGGCTCAGCGTTGGAGCGATGCCGAAGGTCATAGCCCAAACTTCTGGGGACGTTCGGTTGGTTGGTACCTAATGGCTATGGTCGATATTCTCGACTATATCCCAGAAGGCTTCCTGTCGCCTCTGAATTTGGGCCATAAGGATACCATTCAGATAGCAGGTCGCGATACTTTGATTCGATACATAAATACCTTGGTCGATGCCTTGCCTCAGTACCAGCGTGGTGGTATGTGGTATCAGGTCATGGATCAGCCGGATCGCGAAGGTAACTGGCCTGAAGCTTCGGTTACCACACAGTTCATGTATGCCATTGCCAAGGCAATCAACAAGGGGTATCTGCCAGCCGAAAAGAAGCAGATTGTCATCGATGCCTACAATGGTTTGCAGCAGACTCCATTCCTGCATCGTGACGAGGACTTCGGTGGTCCGATGCTTGTTCGCGATGAGAATGGTCGTCTGACTCTCTCTCAATGCTGTACGGTGGGAGGCCTTGGTGGCAAACCTTATCGCGATGGCTCCTTCTCTTATTATATTAATGAGAAGATCCGTCATGATGATGGCAAGGCTACAGGTCCATTCATCATGGCATGTTACGAAATGTCCAAATTTAAATAATAATTCCAATGAAAACAATCAAGAAGTTCGTGCTGCTGACAGCTATGGCTATCGCAGCCATTCCGGCAATCGCCGATGATCAGATGAGTAATCAGGAGGCAAGTACACTCTATGCCAAGAAGATTGATATTGTCAAGAGTGAGATTGTCACATTGAAGAAGAAACACAAACTCGATCCTGCCGACGCTCAGGTAACTATCGATTTGCAGGGCAAGCAGGTAGAACTCGAGACTCTCAAGCAGAAGAAGGCTATCGTCGATGCTGCCATCAAGGCAGACAAGCAGCAGGAAAAGGCTGATAAGGCATCGAAGAAGGCATCGAAGAATGCTGAAAAGGCTTCTGCCAGCGCTGAATCTGCCGTTAAGCGTGCCGAACAGGCTGCTGAGCGTGCACAGGGCGTAATCGAAGATAATCTTTCGCTCGAGAATGCCAGCGATCTCTACAAGAGCAAGATAGATATCGTTAAGGGCGAAATCTCTTTGCTGAAGAAGCAGAAGAAGCTCGAAAAGGATAACTATGAACTCGATGGTCAGATTTCTGCCAAGGAGGCTGAAATGAAGGACCTCAAGACAAAGAAGAAGATCGTCGATGATGCTATCAAGGCAGACAAGGAACAGGCTAAGGCGGCTAAGGCTTCGGAGAAGGCCGACAAGAATTCTGCCAAGGCTGCCGACAAGGCCAAGGATGCCAAGCGTGACGCCGAAAAAGCTCAACGCAAGGCCGAGAGCATTAAGTAAGCCAATCAAGTCATAGCCTCAGTATCTTTCCCGATGCTGAGGCTTTATTTTGTCCTTTGGGCTGTGTGCGGCATTCTTGTGTTGTATTTTTTTACCTATTGCTGTGCATTTCTTTTCCAAAACAGATTTATAGTCGGCAAACATTTGGAAGATTGGATTATTCGTACTATCTTTGCACACGAACTTCGAAAGAAGATTACAAACACAAACAATAAATTTAATTTCTATGAAGAAACTCTTTACTCTTTTGGCTGCTTTTGCAGCTTGCTATGCCGCTAACGCAGCTGATTACGATTTTGACCTTAGTTCTGTCGGATGTGACTGGGGCGAAACTACCTACGATGCAGCGACTCATACACTTACTTATGGAAAGGCTTGGACTGGAAATGGTTGGTGGACAGGTGACCTTAATCTGAGTGCCTACGACCAGTTGGCTGTTGAGTTCGAGGAACCCACTTCGATCTATGTTCAGGTGGTTGTCCAGTTCAATAGTGGCAAGGATTGCGTAGCTGGCAATGGTGCTGGTGCTACCAAGATTGTCTGTGACCTTACTGCCGAAAAGAATTCTGTCAAGGCTGTCATCATTCAGAATGGTAATGATAAAGGCTCTGTCAAACTGAAGCGAGTTTATTGTCCTGAGGTTCTCCAGTATCAGGCTCCGGTAGATCTCACCAGTAAGGTAGTGAACAATGTCATCACTTCCGATATGTTCAATGGATATTCTGATCAGGCACGTGTAAAGGTGACTTATACTGCAACCGGAACTGCCGACTATCAGGGTTGGGGCATTGGCGAAATCCGCAGTCTTGGAGGTAAGATCAACGCATTTACCATTCAGGGCAAGAGTGATGGTGAAAGCACAGCAAACATTGCTCTCGGTGATCTGAAGGCTGCTCTTAATGATGGTCCAGATGCAAATGGTAATTTTGGCTTGCTCTTTAACTTCTATGGACAGACAGCACAAGGTACAACTTGTACCCTTACCCTCAATTCGCTTACAATCGAAGAGGTAGTGGGCTTCACTGGTCAGGGTTATGTAGCTCCTGTAACTAACTCTATCAATGCCGTGTCTGTTACCAGCAACAAGCTTGTCAAGGCATTTAAGAATGGCAAGATTGTCATCTATAATCAGGGCAAGTGCTATAACCTTCTTGGCGAAGAGATCAAGTGATTGTCGTCAAAGGGATAGATCGTTAAAGATAATGACAGTGACAGGCACGGCGTGTCTGTCACTTTTTAGATAGATCAGGCAGTCGCCAAGTCAAAGCAGGAAGGTAAACTGACTAGCCTCTTCTGTGGACGCAAAGGCCCTCGCGTGAGTGCCACAATAATAGGTCAATTTATATATAGAGCTCAAAAACTTTTGAGTAGGAATCTAATCATTCGATTTGAGCTCAAAAACTTTCGACCTGTACGGTTAACTTAAGCCACGCAAAACCTAATTATCCCATCTTCAATCCAGTTTGAGAGTTCATTATTTTTTTTAGCGACAGAGATAGAAGCCAAAGCGGCACTGCCGGATTTTGACCAAGAC
>JAZRXX010000096.1:0-14359 GCA_045600485.1 Bacteroidales bacterium | reverse complement strand
AAAAGCCTTACTGAAGGACAATGCTCTATTCTTGTGCGTACAAACGATATTCATGCTTTTGCCCTTTCAGGGCGTCGCTTCGGCATTCTTAATACCCAGGGTGTCGCTTCGCTTGCCCTGGGCTATGTGCTGGTTGCCCTTTCAGGGCGTTTTCCTTTGTTTTCTTTGCTTTCTTGTTAATCTAAGACACATCCCGAATGTTCGAATTGTTCGATGGTTACTATAGGGAATTTAGAGGAATGAAAAGAATTCTACTATCAAGAAAGAAACGGTTCTCTAATTTCTCTGTTTTCTTGTTTGTACATAGAATTAGTCTGCCTGTGCCAATGGAGAATGATTTCAAGAATGATCCAGAATGATGGAGAATCTTTATCCACACAAGCATTAGGAGCTGAAAATAGGCGTACTTGCAATACCATGTGTGTGTGGCAGGAAGACAAAAACCTGAATTTACACCTAGAAGAATATGGAGCTATTACCATCTCCCTCCAAATGGAGAGCTACATCCTCTTCCAGGCGATAAACAGGAATTAAACCGTCCTCATTAACCATTTAGGTATAATTGAGGGTTATCGCTATCCTCAAGCATTGCTAACACTTCCACTATAGAGAAGTACTATTGCCCTGTGTCTCATCGGTATTATCACGACTGCACCAAGCGCATATGTGTCGCTTAACGTCATTTCTATTCAGTTACGTAGTTGATTAGGTCGGCAAACATCATTCTTGTGGGTAGTTCGGCTTTGATATCCTTTCCTGTAGCAAGTAGTTCCTCTTCTTCTGTGCGAAACATGATTTTGAATCCGTTACGCTCGTAAAATTTGATGACCTTATCTTTGTTTATTGCATCAACAATGACAAAACGGTTGCCCATATTTTGCGCTGTTGAGATAATCCAATACAATACAATTGACAAGAACTCGTCACCAAGATGCATATCCGCAAAAGCATCGAACACAGCAAACTGACCTATAAGTGTTGCGGGATAATGCTTTCGCTGTTTTTCGTACTTTACTTTTTTGTTGATATTGCGGCGAGTATAGTTGGGCAAGTCTTCCGTTGGTAGTGAAGTATTGAGTACACAAAAAGCAGCCACCATGTTATTCTTCTCGTCGTCATAGAGGCAATACGATTTACTCATCATTTCAGATGAAGCCTTGATTGCCTTATACTTGAAGAAATCGGAGATATCCGTTTCGTGGTGACACTCAAAATCGTTCAGACGAGAAAGCAACTCCTCTGTAACTGGTGCAAACTTACAATGTTCTGTCAGGAAACTCATTTGTCGCAGCTGTGGAACGCGCCATTATTTTAGCAAAAGCAGCTTTTGCCGAACTGAGGTTATAACGAGGAGCATCGGGTCGCTCCGCATCCATCCTCATTTGCTCAAAACGCTCTGCATCCTGACCTGTCAATACTGGTATAGGTCTTGGATTGTACATGGATTATATGTGTGTTATTTGTTTGACTTGATTTACTAGTGTACTATCTTATGGCCTTGTATAAAACTCAAAAAGTGGAGAAGACAATGATTTGAGGTTAGCAAACAACTTCTATTCTTCAATTCTTCTTGAGGATATCATAAAAAGCACTAAGACAACACACTAGTAAATCGGAGACTTACTTCACAACGGCCTTCTTGCCATTGATGTTGTAACGACCCTGCTGAAGGCCAATGTTCTGGCGAGCAACGGAAACCTCTTTCTCTTCAGCTGACTCCGCAACGGCGTTGATGCGAGTAGTGACAGGAAGGAAAGTCATCTTGACATCCTTAGAAAGCGTCTGACCTGCAGGCATAACATCGGCAGAGAAATAAGCACGGTTTGGAGTAGAGATGATAGGTTGACCATTGTTATAGTTGATCTTGTCGTAGCTGATGAAATAAAGTTTCTTGCCACGAAGGATCTCGCGCTTGTAGCTACCCACGAAACCATTGGCAACACCAGCAGCTTCGCCAACTGGAGCATCGCAGGCAATCTCCTCTCCTACCTTCTCGAAGTTAGCCTCGAGGGTAGTATTGTTGGCAACAACGAAGAGATATGGAGTATTGGTCTCCATCTGAAGCACTTCCTGGAAAATCCATTCGTCGGAAGAAGCAGAGACGAGTTTATAGACAGAGCAATCAACTGGTTTGGCCTCGTATGGCAAACAGATAGTTCCCATCTTGGTCGCAATGATATCGCCAAGATCGCTCTTGCATGGCATTTCGCGAGAGAAGGTCTGTGCAAATGCAGATACACTCAACAAGGCACTTGCCAAAAGAAGTAAAGTCTTTTTCATAAGCATCAATTTTATTAATTAGGATTTGATGGTGCAAATATAGCAATTATTTTTGAAATACAATAGCAATTATTATTTTTTTGATAAATTCTAATAAAAAAAGGTGCACCTAAGGGAAATTATCCCTCAGATGCACTATTTTTCTACCTCCCTTTAAGGGAGGGTTGGGGTGGGTCTTCTTCAATAAGCCTTTTCGTGAACTCACTATTTAAGCCTCCGGCAGGACTGCCCGATGGCAGATAGCCTCAGCAAGCTTTCGGCTATTGGAGTTCAACGAAGGCTTCTTTAATAAGCCTTTTCGTGAACTCCACCTACGGCACGACCCGAAGGATCGTTCATATTCTTCCAGGCGGCATCCCATTCGAGAGCAATGGCGGTAGAGCAAGCAACCGAAGCCTCGTGAGGAACTGTTCTGGCGGCAGTATTGGATGGGAAATGCTGTTCGAAGATGGAACGATAATAGTATTCCTCCTTGTTCATTGGGGTGTTGACCGGGAAACGATCGGCAGCCTCTTCCATCATCTGATCCGAAACGCGTTCGGTTGTGATACGCTTAAGGGTATCGATCCAACTGTAGCCTACACCATCGGAGAACTGCTCCTTCTGGCGCCAAGCCACCTCGGCAGGAAGTACATCTTCGAAAGACTTGCGGACAATCCACTTCTCCATCGAACGGTCATCGCCTGCGGCCTTGCGCAGTGGAGACTCGCCAGCCATCTTGCCACAAAGTTTGTCCGATGGATTAAGACGCATAGCTACATCCATGAACTCTTTGTCGAGGAAAGGTACTCGGCCCTCAACGCCCCAAGCAGAGAGCGCCTTGTTGGCACGCAGACAGTCGTAGAGGTAAAGTTTGGAGAGTTTACGGACAGTCTCCTTGTGGAACTCTTCGGCCGATGGAGCCTTGTGGAAGTAGAGATAGCCACCGAAAATCTCGTCGGCACCCTCGCCCGACAAAACCATCTTGATACCCATGGACTTGATGACACGAGCCAGAAGGTACATTGGAGTTGAAGCACGAACAGTAGTCACATCGTAGGTCTCGAGATAATAAATCACATCGCGAACGGCGTCAAGACCTTCCTGAACAGTATAGTTGATTTCGTGGTGAATGGTTCCAATCTGATCGGCAACCTTGCGCGCAGCGATCAAATCTGGAGCACCCTTCAAACCGACAGCAAAAGAATGCAGGCGTGGAGTCCAGCCAATATGATCCTGATTCTCGAATTTGGTCTTGTTGATGGCCTGAGCCAAGGCTGAAATGACAGAAGAGTCAAGACCACCACTGAGGAGGACGCCATAAGGAACATCGGCCATGAGCTGACGATCGACAGCTGCTGTCAGGGCATCATGCAATTCGTCGATCGACGAAGTGTTGTCTTTGACATTCTCATAGTCCATCCAATCACGCTCGTACCAGGTCTGCAGGCTATCTCCCATCGGGCTATAGATATACTTGCCTGGAGGGAAGCATTTGATAACGGAACAATAACCTTCGAGCGCCTTCAACTCGGAGGCGACATAAAGATGGTGGTGGTTGTCGTAGCCATAGTACAGCGGAATAACACCAATATGGTCACGAGCTATCAAAAAGACATCCTTCTCAATATCATAGAGAGCAAAAGCAAAGATACCATTCAACTTGTCGATGAACTGAGTTCCATACTTCTGATAGAGAGCGAGAATGACTTCGCAGTCAGAGCCTGTCTGGAATTCATATTCATCCTTCAACTGCTCACGGAACATCTGATGATTGTAGATTTCACCATTGACTGCCAGTACGAGACTATGCTCCTTATTATATAAAGGTTGTCCGCCGGAAATTGGATCGACAATCGAAAGACGTTCGTGGCAGAGAATACTCTTCTCGCCACTATATATGCCACTCCAATCAGGACCGCGATGACGGATACGTTTACTCATTTGCAACATCTGAGGACGAAGCTCAGCCGACTCTCCTGGTTTCAGGTTAAATACACCTACAATGCCACACATATTATGCTAAAGTTTAATGTTTAGGGTTAATGTTTAATGGTTATCCAAATGCACACAATCAACGGCGATATTCTATAATTTTGTCAATGATTAAATGGTTTTGGATTACATTTTTCTTGCATTTCTATCGAATTGCGGTGCAAAGGTACAGCAAAGATTCCACATAAACAAACAAAAAGTGAAGAATTCTAAAAAAATCTTCACTTTTTGCTATTATTTGATATGTTTGATTGCAAAATGATAGTAATATCAGCCACTTTGTAACAGGAAGTTCCCCTAAGCAGGGGGATTTAGAGGGTCTATCACTCCGTATTTCATTTGCCAGTCGAGGTAATACTGAGGCTTGTCGGTCATGAGTTGTTCCTTCTCATCAATAAAGAGCTGGGTAGTTGTTGCCCGGCAGCATAAGGCACCGTCGGACTCCCGGCGCATCTCGTAGCTATAGTCAAGACGAGCTCCTGGATGATAGACATAGCGCGTACGGATCACGACAACATCGTTGAGCGAGAGTGGACCGTAATACTTGACATGCACATCGACAATAGGAGCGTAAATGCCCGAAGCCGTAATATCGGCATAACCGATGCCTGGATAATGAAGTCCGAACGACTCGCGCCCGTCTTCCATATATTTTATGTACGAGCCGTGCCAAGCCCGGCGCATGGAATCAATCTCGCTGAACTTGACACGAATCTTGGTAATATCTTCCAGTATAACTTTCTGTTCTGCTTTCATCTTATGAGGGGAGGGTCTTTTACTTAGCAGTAAAGACCGCATCTGCAATGTTGCCGTTCTGCTTGAAGTTCGAGAAATCGTACTGAGTGAAGTTCTGTCCCTTCTCGTTCATGCGGACAGACTTGAGTTCCGACTTCTTCTGATCGATAGTAACTACGAACGAAGTGAACATCATCTTGCGCTTCTCCTTTGGATCCGAAACAATTGGAGTGATGGTCATCTTGATCAGATCACCAGCCTTCTCCATATCGACATCGGCAATATCCGAAAGATCAACATCACTTTCCTGACCAGCAGAGAAATTCTGCATCAAAGTCTTAAGTGCCTCAAACTGGCTGTTACCCTGCGCATTCATTGTCTGCTTGTTGCCATCCTTCACCATGGTAAACGACTGACCGTCCATCAAAAGGACATCCTTACCGGCATTGAAGACCAACGTCATCTTCGAAGGCTTCTTGAAGTAGAACTTGCCATTGGAGGTTACATCTTTGGTGACCATAGTATTATGCTTGGTCATCACGACATCGGCCTCAAGAGTCTGCATGTTCTTGAACTTCTCCTGCGCCTTCTGCATCATCTCGGCATCCTGTGCATTGCAAAGGAAAAAGGAAAAGGAAAGAACAAAAAATGAAAGTATCGTAAGAATCTTCTTCATATTCTCTTTGTTTGCTAAAAGTATCTATTTATCTCCCTCCCTTCACAAGGGAGGGCTGGGGTGGGTCCTTATGTATAAAGACCACCGTTGATTGAAATCACATTACCGGTAATGTAACCTGCCTCTGGCGAAGCAAGGAAACCGACGAGGGCAGCAACCTCCTCAGGCTGACCGAAACGGTTGGCAGGAATGGTCTTCTTGAGTTCCTTTTCGTCGAGGCCATCGACCATATCGGTCTTGATAAAGCCTGGCGCAACAGCATTGACGGTGATGTTCTTGCGGGCAACCTCTTTGGCCAAAGCCTTGGTTGCAGCAATAAGTCCACCCTTGGCAGCAGAGTAGTTTGTCTGACCCTGCATACCCATAATGCCCGAAACGCTGGCCATATTGATGATACGACCGAACTTGTGGAACTGCATCTGCGAGATCAAAGGCTGGGTAATGGCAAAGAAACTGTTGAGGTTGGTATTGATTACATTGAACCAATCTTCGCCCGGCATCAAAGCCATCAGGTTGTCACGACGGATACCGGCATTGTTGACCAGGACTTCAATATACTCGTCGGCATCAGCATGAGCTGCCTGCCAAGCCTCGATAGCAGTCTTGACCTGCTCGGCATTGCCCACATCGAAACGAAGCATCTCGCCATCGGATCCAGCCTCACGAATAAGTTGAAGTGTCTCTTCGGCTGCTGCTGTATTGTTTACGTAATTAATCAAAACACGGTAACCCATCTTGGCCAACTGAATGCTACATGCACGACCAATGCCACGGCTACCACCTGTTACTAAAGCGTATTTCATAAAGAAAGACCCTCTCTATTATCCCCTCACCTAAAGGTTCGTCTTCTCGCCGAAGATTATCAATCTTCTTTATAGCTGCGAGGACCCCCATAATGGGAGGGAGGATTTATAGCTCTGGAGGGCAACAGATTTATATTGTTAAACTTTTTCCTAATTGCTATAATAAGACAAAGAACCGACCCAAAGGTTTAATCCAACCATTTCAAACTGCTCCCTCCCTATGAGGGAGGGTTGGGGGTGGGTCAGGTCTGCGTAATCTTCCAAGCCTCTTCCTTACCGATAATCTCAGCTACCGTAAAGAGCGAAGTCATGGTGACTCCCAACAGGCCATGGAGAGTAAGACTCTGACCAGTCAGCAAGAGATTCGGAATTGGAGTCTTGGCCGAGAGAAGCGTCATCATCGGATTGTGATAATCCTTGCGAACTCCATAAGCGGAACCGTTCGGAGTCAAAGTGTAATCACGATAGGTGAGTGGTGTGCTCGAGAAACGGGCCTCGACCATGTTGCGCAATCCCGGAATGAAGCGTTCGGCCATCTGGATACATTCATCGGCCATGCGCTCCTTCATTGCCTTATAGTCTTCGCCTCGATGTCCGATGGTGGTGTTCTCCCATTGTTGGATCTTCTCCCAAGGCAATGGAGTAAGGATATCGAGCACACGGGCATAGTCGCCCTGTTCTGGCACTCGACAAGAGATAAGAATACCGCTTACAGGTCCCTCCTCCTTGTAATAATCCCAGACATTGGCCTGCTTGTAGATGTACTGATTCCAGTTGAAATACTTCAGCTGACCCGGCATAAGCACCAGGCTGACGGTGTACATGCCATAGGTATTCTCCAGACGGGCAATACGGTTGCGGTAAACCTTCTTGAGCTTGGTACTCTCCTTAACCAGATCGCAGGTCACGGCCGGATGGGCATTGCTAATAAAGATGTCGCCTTCGTAGATCTCGCCATTCACGCAACGGGCGGCAACAAGACGACCATCCTTCTCAATCAGTTCTTCGACACCGGAATTGCAGAGCACCTCGCCACCAAAGCTATGGATAGAGTCAATCAGATGATTGACAATCAGGTTGCCGTCGCCCTTCAAACGGTAACTGCCCTGCACGAAACTATTGTTGGCCTGAGCAAAGTTATAGAGGGGCAATGTCTCTTTGGCCAATTCCATCTTGAGGGAAGAACCACAAAGGACATTGATCAAAAGATCGTCGGAGAAAGTCTCCTTCAGGTAATCGTAGGTACTGGATGCAAACAACGATGTTGTAAAGAAATCTACCTCATCACGAGGTTTGATTGCATCGAACAGATGATCACCAACCTCCTTCATCGTCGCAACATAAGACTCCAATGCCTGACGTTGCGAAGGAAACTCGCGCGACAAAGTCTCGACAAACGCCTCGTGACCCTGGGCATAGCTGAAGGTTCGGTCACCAATGGTCACACGGTCAAATCCTGCAGGATCCAACAGTTGCCAAGGCAAATCCATCAGGCCCATATATTTAAAGGTGGAGTGCAGGCAGTTTCCTTCGCCCAAACCACCCACATAGTGCATGCCGGTATCGAGCAGTTCGCCATGACGGCGATAACTCTGCATACATCCTCCCGGCTGAGCCTGACGTTCAAGGATCAACACCTTGTAGCCACGTTTACCAAGAATGTATCCGCACTGTAAACCTCCGAGTCCGGAACCGACAATGATGATATCGTACTTATTCAATGGGAAATCAAGAATTAATGATAAATAATTACTTTCGACAGAAAAGTTTGAAAAGGAACGGCTGGACAACGTAGCTCAAAACCACAGCGCTAACCATGCCGACCAATGTAGCGAAACCGACACTCGTGATGGCAGGATGCTTGGCAAAGAGCATCGATGCTACTGTGACAATCAGCACCACTGCCGAGAAAAGAATGGCAGTCTTGTGGTACTTGAGCAGATTCACATCTCGCTTGTGACGATCTGTTTCGGCACAAGTTCCGTTGTCGCCAGCCAAAAGACCACTCATGACGAAAATCGAATAATCAACACCAATACCAAAGATGAAGGTAGAGATGATAATGTTGATCAGATTGAACTGACGATCGAAAATCACCATGGCTCCCAACACGATGAGCCAACTGATCAGGATCGGGAAGAATCCCAGAATGGTGTGCTTGAGGTTGAACTTGAACGACAAGAGCAATACCACAAAGACAAATGCCATGCTCACCCACTGCAAGAGGTTGAAGTCCTCGTTGAGTTCCAACAGAGTGTCTTGCGTATAGAAATAGGTATCGAGCACCATCAGGTGCGGCTGAGAAGCAATGGCTCGGCAAATCTGCTGATAGTCGGACGATGAACTACGAACTGAATCATTGGCACAACGGACGGAGGTAAAGCAGAGATACGAACCATCGGCAGACTGCTCCATCATCGTTGACTGCAATCCAAAAGGAATGATGCCCTGCTCGTAGAGTGGCTGTGGCTCATAGTCACAAGTGGCTGCTTCGAAGAATGGCTCGAAGTATTCAGGCACAACATTCTGCTTGGGAGCACTCTGCTTGATCAATGCACGAACCTGACTTAATCGCTCGTCGGTCCAATAGGCATGCCAGGCTTCGATACGCTCCTGCTGAATACGCTGTGGCACAAAGATCGTACTGGTTGGTGTGTAGCTCTTGACCAAGCCTACCGATTGAAGTGAATCCAACTTCTCGGCCATCAATGCGAAATTATCCAAAGCCTCCTCCATCGTTGCACCCGACGAAGCGAAATACTGCTGTTTGTCGCCTGTATGAGTCTTGGCACGAACCAACTCTTCGGAATAGGTTATATTGTCCGAGAAATAGCCGATGTTACGCATATCGGCATCGAAATCGATACCTCCCTTCAAATAGAAGAAGAGACAGACAACTGCAAGCAGACCAATCACGACCAGCAACGGACGATTGCGATCGAAACGATAGACGTTGATCTTGTCGATGGTGTCGAATGCACGACGATTGACCTTATTCTTGTGCTCATCGAAGAACTGTGGCAAAAAGACCAAGCTGAAGACAGTTGTTCCGACAATTGCAAATGAGGCAAACAATCCAAAGTCCTGCAACAATTCGGTGTTGATAAAGATCAAGCCCATGAACGAACCGATCGTGGTCAGACAGCCCAGGAAGACAGGCTTGACCTGATCGCTCAAAACTCGTTCGGGATTGCTGACATACTTGTAGTGAGTGATAACATGAAGCACATAGCTCAAAGCTACTCCCAAGACGATTGCTCCGATACCCAAAGCAAGCAATGAGAACTGGCCTTTGATAAAGTACATCATAGCCAATCCAAACAATGTGCCGAAAGCCACAGGAAGCAACAACAATGGAATGGTATTCCAGTTACGGAAGCAGATAAAGATGAAGAGCAGAACAATGATCAGCGAACCAACGATGGTGTTACGCAAATCGGCCTTGGTCTGCCAGCTGTTGTAGGCGCCACGAGCTGTACTGCCATGATACATCACCTTGACCTGAGTGCCTTGTGGCGAGGTTTGCGGAACATCGTCAGAACTGCCCCAATACTCCTGCTGCATATCGTTCAGTATCGAAAAGAGCTGTGCTCCCTTGCCTGTATTGGTGGCGGCGAAACGTGGAGTCAGGAACACAAGAAGGACAGAACTGTCGGGCACGAAGAAATGTCCATCGACAATCTTATACGAACCTCCCAAGCCTCCAGCCAAACCTTGCATCTGATCCATCAGGACAGAACGCAGACCCAAAGGATCCATTGCAATCAGTTCAGGAAAGAGCGATCCGATTGGGCTCATGGCCTGCTCTCGGTTCACTTTCATCTGCCAATCCATGTGTTCGGTTGTGAAGAGCGTATCGAACGAGGCATAAGACTCAACATCGATGTAACACGGCAACTGTCCCTCCATGAAGTCCACGGCACTGAACAAGATATCCTCTTTCGACACCGAAGCGAAGATATCCTCGAGCAATGTGTCTCCCTTTTGCCTCAAGCTATCCAAACGCGAGGTCAGATCTGCCACAAACCGGTCGCTCACACTAATCAACGAGTCAACTTGCTCCTGCTTGTCCATCTCCGGACTCGCCTCGAAGACAAGGAAGGTCTTGTCCTTGATTCGCAAATCTGCAAATGCCAGTTTGGTCGATCCATCTTCATTCTTCGACGATGGCAAGAGCTTGGAGATATCCTCTTCCAAGTGGATCTGTGCCGCAAAGTAGCCAAAGAAAGCAAAGAGCGTCAACATCAGTCCCCAATAGAAGAACTTATGCTGACGGAAGTAGCGATATATGTTAATGCAGATATTGGTCATGCTAATTGAAAAAAGTTGTCAAAAAAGAAAGAACTTAAGAACTTTCTTTTTTAACCTCTAAATGTTCCCTTCAATTCCATATATGGTCGCTCTGCATCGCTGATGGTTGCAACCACGTTATAATTATCTGTGCCTTCGATCTGGGCAACAGAAACCTTGACATCGACTTTCGGACAAACCGAAGGAGAAGCGACTGCTGTAAGACGACACTGTTTGATTGTATCGATTTTCAGATCGCAACCCACCAGCATTTCGGTGCACTCTCGAATCATCTCGATATTACACACTCCAGGAGAGACAGGTTTGCCTGGGAAATGTCCATTATAGACATCACAATCTGATTTCAGTTCGCACAGATAAACTGCATCGTTGGCTGTCATCTTCTCTTCGTGCAATATAGTAAAAAATTTATCTTTAAGTAACATAATGTACTAAAAAATTCAAATTAGCATAGTCTCCTTTGTTGTATTTTCTCCCTCCCTAAGCAGGGAAGGTCAGGGAGTGTCTATTCCACAAAAATCTTCATCTGGGTATCTGCCACAAGAAGATCCCCACAACGGGTTTCGCCCGACATCAATGTGACACCATTCACCTCGGCACCAAGGTTGATGGTTGTGGTCAATTCGTCGCCCACAACTGGACGAACGTAACAATGGAATTTCTTGACTTCGCCGATGTAACCGATAGGCAATGGTTCTCCAGCCATCAATGCCTTATGGCCCTTGAAGGCACTGGCAGATTGGGCAATATGTTCGATGAGGCCTGGCTCTGCCATGCGGCCGTCCTCTTCAATAAAGTAGTTGCTGGCAGTCACACTCAATCCGGTGTGTGCCACATCACCCTCAGCATCCAGAATCTTATCGACCATCACGATCGGATCACGCTGAGGCATCAGCTTAAACAGCTCTTCGTTCTTGTATAACATATTTAAAAAGACAAACAATGGACAATGCGCATTCTGTGATGCACATCGCCCATTGATATAGCGGATAGTAATTAAGCCTGATGGCTCTCAATGTAGTTGTAAAGATCCTGGAAGGTCTTTACGGTTGGCAGATCAGCTGCAGGGATCTTAACCTTGAATGCATGCTCAATAACGGCAACAAGGTCAACCAAGCTCAAGCTATCGAGCTCCAATGTGTCGTAGATAACGGCATCTGGGGTGATATCGCTCTCTTCTACCTCAAACTCCTCGGCGAGAAGTGGATTTACCTTCTCAATGATTTCTTCTTTTGTCATTGTTACTTTAATTAAATATGTAGGTTAATTATTATTTCTCTTTCCGTTGACTCTTTTTCGTTCCACGAACTTACTCGCAACGCAGTCAACCTCTTATTCCTTCCAATCCTTGACGATAATGGTTGAATTTGTACCACCAAAACCGAAGCTATTGCTCAGGAACATATCAAAATGGGCCTCTTGTGTCTTGCCAATCACATTGATGCAAGCCGTCTCTTCATCAGGATTCTCGAAATTGATGGTGCCGGCAATGAAGTTATTCTTCATCATCAGGATTGAATAGATACATTCTGAAGCACCAGCCATCCAACACTCATGTCCAGTCTGTGACTTGGTCGAAGTGACTGGCACCTTGTAGTCACCAAACACATTGGCAATGGCCATGGCCTCACGTCCGTCGCCAGCATGTGTTGAGGTTGCATGTGCATTCACATAGCCAATCTCACGCTTATCGACACCAGCGCTCTGGATAGCAAGCTCAATGCTTCGCTGTGGACCAGCCACGTTTGGTGTTGAGATATGATCGCCGTTGCCAGAGAAGCCCCAACCGATAATCTCGGCAATAGGCTTAGCGCCACGAGCCAAAGCAGACTCCAGACTCTCGACAATCAAGGTAGCACCACCACCACCTGGAACGAGACCATTGCGGTCACGATCGAATGGACGGCTTGCCTTCGTAGGATCATCAATACGATCCGAGAATGCCTGAATGCCATCGAAAGAGCCCATACACTCCGGATTAACCTCCTGTGCACCACCTGCAATAATCTGCTCCTGCAGACCATTCTTGATCAACAGATAAGCAAGACCAAGTGCATGACTGCCCGAAGCACATGCACCAGCTGTGGTCAAATTGATTCCCTTCAAATGGAACAAAGTAGCCAGACACTGGGTAGTGTTTGAACACATGCTCTGGAAAATAGCGCCAGAACCACAAGCCTGAGTACTCTTATATTCGTAGATTTTGCTTACAGCTTCGTAAGTTGACTTTGCTGTACTGTCATTACCATAAAGCAAGCCGACCTCATGTGCATCGATGAATTCCTGATCCATACCAGCCTGCTGAAGAGCCTGTACTGTTGCCATATATGCATACTGAGCCTCTTCGCTCATGAAAGTACGCATATTGCGAGATACGAGTTTCTTCAAGTCTGGCTTTTCAACAAAAGAGGTAAGTGGTGAGCGGAAACCGAGTTCCTGACGTACTGGATCGATCACGATACCAGACTTACCATTATACAATGCTTCCTTAACGGATTCCAAATCATAACCCAAGCAGGACCAAATGCCCATGCCGGTAATTACTACTCTTCTATTATTATTCATCATAATTAAAGACATATTTGCGGTGCAAAGATAGTAATTAAATTTCAATTACGCGTTATATTTATGTGGATTTTTACTCGAAAATGATCTTTTCGCACCTTTATTCGACAAAAAAATCACAAATTTAGTAAGTTTATTTGGCATTTTCAATTTAATGAACTATCTTTGCACCCACAAATAATCACACAGTCTGGGGCTGACTGGCTTTGACAGCGAGATGAGCCTTTGTGTAAGCATGCAGTGAGACGTCACCTATCACTATAATCCACGATGGCGAAATATAATTGGCGAGAATAACTACGCTCTTGCTGCCTAATCGAAGTACAGTAGATTACTGGCTTAATCTCCGCTCAAGGTAGCGGAGACAAGACATCACCCCAAAGTCGTAATCCCGAGACTGAGGACCCGGTGGTGCAGGTAAATCGGGAATAGTCTGCAGGTGGCCTCGCGCCTCAGATGAAACTTTAGAGGATACGGAGTGACTTGGTGGTCCGGGTCTTGGTTACTCCCGACAATCCAGGCCGGAATAAGCATGTAGAAAGCGCAGATGTTCCTTGTTTGGACGAGGGTTCGAACCCCTCCAGCTCCACAAAAATCCTACGTAGAACGCACTCTACGCAGGATTTTTTATTTACGCTCCCCTTTTTGCTCCCTTTTTTTGAAGGAAACCATATATTTTTGTGGAGCCTTTACGAGGCAACAGAATAATTGGAGGATCTGTAGTTCTTAAGTTTAACCAACCTATGAAATTACTATGAGTTGTACCTGCAATCAACCTGTCATTGCAAATGTTATATAGTTTATAGCAAAGATAGAACTCAACAAAATCTATCTGCTTTGCAGTCTGGAGAAATAAGTTCTGATCATTCATGAGCACAACCTCCTTTCCCCAAATTATTTAGATCATTGATGACTGAGAGAGAAATCTGTCTCAGCTTATCCACCACAATCTGTAGCATGTTAAACTCGAAACTAAACAGGGCAAATACATCCTTTTGCTTCTCTTGCAAGATAG
>JAZRXX010000095.1:0-55751 GCA_045600485.1 Bacteroidales bacterium | reverse complement strand
GAGAGGCAGATTTGGACTTTTACTGAGGGCGCAATGTACATTGTAACCGAAGCAAAAGTTCGAAGATGCGCTCAAGATGAATGAAAGATGTAAAACGAAGAAATCTACTGATACTTATAACTAATTTTGAACAACTACTTAGCAAAAAATAATGGTACTGATTTCAAGAACGAAAAACTACCCATAAAGATTGCAGAGGGACAACAATCATTTACATCACTTGATGATGAGTCATATTCAATCGTGGTTTGTGATGTTAATCATGACGGGTATCCAGATGCTCTAATCAGTAAATCAGACTACGATCATAGTGGTTTTGGTTCTTGGAGCACTAAATACCATTATACAAAAACTTATTGGATTTTATCAGATGGAAAAACCTTAAGTAAGTATTTGGAATACGACGGCAATGAAACAGATTCAAGAGAAGGCACAATCTTTACCGGAGATTTTGACGGTGACGGATATGCCGAGATTGCAAATTACGGTAATATATTAAACACCAACAAGAATAACAAGATAAATGATAATAAAATCAATATCTACACTGTTGGTTCTAATTTGGCATCATTAGGTAAAATAACAAGCATCACAGATGGTATGGGCAACAAGAGCGAAATTCAATATGCCGTATCAACTGATCCGAGTGTCTATACTTGTGATAAAAGTAAGTCATCCTATCCTGTCAATTGCTATACACTTCCATTGTCAGTAGTCAAGCAGATTAAGAGCGATAATGGATCGGTACAAACAACTAATTATAAGTATGAGGATCTTATGATTCACATTGGCGGTAGAGGTTTGCTTGGATTCAACCGCACCTACTCCAACAATACCACTTTGGGGACCGAACAAACCACCGAAGTCACAGATTGGGACAAGTCCCGTTGGTTGCCGAAGAAAGTGAGAAGTACCTCCAAGGTGGGGACTGAGACCTCGGTCTCGAATTCGGAATACACATTTGCTCCTGTTCATGGTAACTATTTTGCTTATGTTTCAAAGAGCATAGCGACAGATCTTGATGGTAATTCAGTATCGACAATAACACAATATATTGACTCTATTGGCGTTATTAAAGATCAAACCGTTTATAACGACGACGAACAGATGTATAAGAAGACCTCATACGAAGATTATGTCAAAAAGGGAGGCATGTATTTGCCTGCCAAGATGATTATGGAGCAAAAGCACTGTGACTTTAGCACATCATATTCATCCACTACCTCGTATGTCTATGACGATTTGGGTCAAATAATAAAGCAAACCATAAACGATGAAACAGAAATGGCACTGGCTACAGAATACACTTACGATTCTAGGGGCAATGTGACATCAACAAAATCGTTGGTAGCAGGAGATAAAGAGATTGTCTCATACAACGAATATGATCCGTCTGGCCGTTTTGTAACCAAGAGTTTTACTTTGCCTGCTTCATCAGTCAATACATATACTTATGATATTTGGGGCAATGTCCTTACAGAAACAGATGAAACCAATGCATCCAATCATCTTACGATCAAGCATAAATATGATGGATGGGGACGAGAAATCGAGACGATTGATGCTGCAGGAATAAAGACTCAATACTCAATAGCTTGGGATTCTTCTAACAATAAGAAATACCATACCGTAGAAAAGGCCGATAATGTCCCATCGGTTACTATATGGTATGATAAAGCCGGTCGGAAAGTTGAACAGTCATCCTTAGGACAAAAGGGTGTCAGCATAACCAAAACCTGGACATACAACGACAAAGGACAGGTATTTCAAAAAGGCAATCATACTGGAAATTTACATATTGTTGATACTTACACCTACGACAACAGAGGCCGTCTTGTTAGAGAAACTTCCAACACTGGCAAATCTGCCTCTTATTCCTATGGAAATCGTAGCGTCACAACAACTATTGGTAATAGAACTTATACCAAAACAAGTGATGCATGGGGAAATCCCATCAAGAGCGTAGATCCAGATGGAACGACAGTCTCTTACTCATATCATTCCAATGGGCAACCAAGGACAGTTAAATCTGGTGGTTCTACGGTTTCAATAACCTACGATGTAGCTGGCAATAAAATATCATTGAATGATCCAGATGCAGGAAGAATGACCTATACATACGCACCTGATGGAACTTTGCTTTCTCAAAAAGATGGACGAGGCATTGAAACTGTCAATACATACGATGAATTAGGACGAATCATAGAATCTAAGACTGGAGACAAAACCATTTCTTATGAATATGGAGAATTGGGCAATAGTGTCATGCAACTCAAGAAACAAAAGTTAGATCGCAATACGATTGAATATGAGTATGACTCTTTGGGACGAGTAAAAACCGAGATTCGTACTATATCCAATCATGGAACACTTGAATTCCATTATAGATATAATGACAAGGACCAGCTCATAGAGACAGTTTATCCAGGAGGATTGACAGTCGGCTATAGATATGATGCGAATGGATTCAAGACTCAGACGTTGGCAAACGGACAAGTCGTTAATGAACGAACCGTCTATGATGGGAAAGTGTCCAAATCATTATTTATGGGTAGTTTGATTACAACCCATACTCGTAATGATAATGGAACTCTTTTCCGTGATACTATAGCAAAAGGGAAAGAAATTATTGAATCATATATTGCCAATTATGACATTTTGACCAACAATCTTCTGTCTCGTCAAAGGACAGACAATCTAGAAGAAACGTTCTCTTATGACAATCAGGATCGCTTGACTCGTGTTATGCGTGGCAACGAAGTTGTCATGAGTATGGACTATGCTGCCAATGGCAATATCACAGCGAAGTCTGATATCGGTGACTATACCTATGGTTCAAGTACAAACAAGCCACATGCTGTCAAGTCAATCTCGAATCAGCCAGCCCCTTTTCCAAGTTCGTTGCTAAACACCATGTATAATGCATGGAGCAAGATTGAAACAATTTCTCTTAATAAGTATAATGGTAATGCGTTGAGCATGGATATCGTATATGGACCGGATCAAGAGCGATGGTATTCCGAATATACAGCAGAGAATGGCTCAGTACGAGAGACTGTATATGCAGGCAACTATGAGAAGGTTACTGAGAACGGCGTAACTCGTGAATTCTATTATCTAGATGGCAATGTGATTGTCGTCAAGCAGAATGGTGTATTCACTCCATACCTTGCCTTCAAGGACAATCTTGGCAGTTTCCTCTCTATTATGGACAAGGATGGATATTCTGTCTTCGATGCAGAGTATGATGTATGGGGCAAGCAGGAGGTATATCTCAATGATATTGGGTTCCAACGAGGCTATACTGGTCATGAGATGTTGGATGAGTTTGACATCATCAATATGAATGGTCGTCTCTATGACCCGACCATTGCTCGCTTCCTCAGCCCAGATAACTATGTGCAGGCTCCTGACAATAGCCAAAGTTTCAATAGGTACAGTTACTGTTTGAACAATCCGCTGAAATATACGGATCCGAGTGGAGAAATTTTTGGAATTGATGATACCTTCTTTGCATTTGCTATCTATGGTATTGCAAGCAGCATGATGCAAACTAAAGCTATGGGTGGAAGTGCAAAAGATGTGTGGAAAGCCGGAGGAATTAGTTTGCTTGCTTCTGTTGGCACTTATGGAATTGGATCTGGTTGTACTGCTTTAGCTAAATTGGGAATGAGTACGGCTGGTGTGGAACTGATTAGGGCAGGTGCACATGGTCTTAATAGTGGACTAATCGCTTCTTTACAAGGTAATAATTTTGGAAAAGCCTTTGCTACTGGTGCATTGTCTTCTGGTATGGGTTCCTTTGCACAGTATTCAGGTTGGAATAGTGGTGCAGTACTTGCATCTACTACTGCCATGGGTGGTGTGGCTGCTTGGAGCATGGGAGACAGTTTCCTTGAAGGGGCTCTGCGAGGTTTTGAAATTGGAATGTTTAATCATATAGTTCATAAAGAAGGAGACGTAACATATGCAGTTACAGGTCCACAAGATGGTGGGTATAGTTTTGGTATATCGATAAAGGATCCCAATTCTCAAGCATTGTCTTTGGGCTCCATGTTTGGTGTTATGGGCAGTTCAATAGAACGAAATGCTAAGCAATATACAGAAAAGAACACTGCAGCAAGATGGAACTATTGTAAGGATATGAACAATCGTTATCGAAGAGCCCATAGCACTAATAGTATGTACAAACATATGAATAAATATATGCCTCAAGCTATAAAATACGGAAAAGGGTTGGGTTATATATCCACAGGCATTACTGTATATGGAGATGCCATGGATGTATATAATACACAAAGAATTGGAGTAGGTCATGTTCTTGATGTAACTATGGCTGTTCTTCCATTTTTCGGTCCAGTCGGTACTACTATTTCTTTAGTTTATGTCGCTACAGATTTTGTCGTATACAATATATGTGATCAAAGTATATCTAGCATGTTAAATGATAGTTATTCAACTGGCTTAGGTTTTTAATAAATAGTTACTCAAAAATATACCAAAATGAAATATATTGATTATTTTTATTTTAGACTTCTAGTGTTTTTTAGGAAAAATAATTATTTTACACCTGTTTTTTTTGCATGTTTTACATGTTCATTATTAACCACATTGTTGTCAGGTTATTTATGGATTAGTATTCAAATGATCTTTTTTCCATCAATTTTTAAGTATTCGTTGCATGTTATTGGTGCTTTGTTATGTATCTTATTCTATTTAAGATATAAAGACAAAGAAAACCAACTTCAGACCCGATTTGCTACATCAGTGTGGAATAATCGCATAAAGCAATGGATGATAGGTGTTTTCTTATTCTTTGGCTATTTATTGGGGATGATATTAACGGCAATGGCCCCTCAACCATCAAGTCCTCTATAATAGAGGAGTAACCCTAAATAAAGTGGATTCAAATAATTCAAAAAAATTAAAAAATCAAAGTGATAAACAGACAGCGATACTATAGTCGCTGTCTGTTTCAATAACTATGAAAGATTATGGTTTGATTCTTTTCATTCTGATGTTTCTTCTATGTGCTTGTCAACTAATTAAAGAGCAAGAATTGAAGATTTGTATTCAGCAAGCAGATAAAAATCAGCAAGAATTGGATGCATTTATTGCCCATTATGACAGTTCTCAAGATTCTCGCAAACAGAAAGCGGTAAACTTTTTGATTCGCAACATGCAATATCACTCCACTTCGACATCAAGCGAAGTGGAGCGATATTACGAACAAATGGATTCAATTTGTCAATTGAATCCAACGCGATGGAGTATCAGCCGTGAGCAGGATTCTCTATTCAATGCATTGGAGATTCCATTTGAAAAGCCGCAGGTGAAGGTGGGGGACTGCCAGATAACCAAAGCTGATGAACTGATTCAACACATTGATTACATGTTTGCCATGTATGATAGTACGGCATGGTGTAAAGGGATTGATTTCGAGACTTTCTGCGAATTTCTCTTACCTTATCGAGTGGCAGACGAACGTTTAGATCTTGAATGGACAACTTTCTATCGAGGAAAAGTTGAGGAGAGAGCTTACAAGGCTCTCCCCTTTGCCAAGACATTGCAAGATACGCTCTACACGATACTGAATCGCATGAGTACCAACTACAAGATTGACATCGAATATCACGATCGTTATCCTTACGGATATAAGCCACAACAGTTGTATTCGCTGAAGAGAGGCACTTGCCAGAACTATAATATCCTATGCTGCTATATGCTTCGATCTGTTGGTATTCCGGTGGCGATGGACTTCATCCCACTTTGGGGCAATCTAAGAATGGGACATGACTTCTGTGCCTTGTTGATAAATCCAGAGATAATGGATACAACTGCTGTATTGGATTATAGTTTCTCTGCTGCACCCAAGCCATTAGGGCAGTATCTTTCGAGCAATCCAAACCTACCAACTAAAGTTTATCGCAATACCTTCAGCCGTCAGAAAGAATCTCTGGCTGTGATTCATGGCGATGAAGAGATTCCCCATGAGTTTGAATCTATGTTTGTCAAGGATGTGTCTGCTGATTATGGATTGAAGAACGAAATATCAGTAGAATTGGATAGCAAAGACAGAGATCATGAGTTCTATTATCTCTGCTCGTTCGACAATGAGACCTGGAGACCAATCGCTTGGGCAAAGAGGAAACGAGGGAAGATCACTTTCCTTAACATAGGTGGAGGAATCGTGTATCTGCCCTGTAAGTACGAAAACCATAGGATGAAACCTGTATCAGAGCCTATCATCGTTCATAAAGATGGCAGGACGGAACAGATTCATCCAGACATTCTTCATCTACAGACATTGATCCTTCATCGCAAATACACAGAAAGTGAAACTATCCGCAGGTATAGTCATCTCTTTGAAGGTGGACATATAGAGGTATCAGATAACAAATCTTTCCTTAATCCAACGATTTTGTATCACTTCCCGGATTCTATCGGTGTGAACTTCCATCACATCCGATTGAAGCAACCCTTTGCATGCCGCTATATCCGATTCGTACCGAGAGAAGACAAATGTGGCGGAGAGGTTGCAGATTTTAAGGTGTTGGGTATAGAAGGGAAAGTACTGAACAGCGCACCAATAGGTTCAACAGATTGGGATAAGCGCTATCCAATCAGTTCTGCTTTTGACAATGATGTCCTGACATACGCCAAGACCAACAATGGAAAAGACGCTTGGCTTGGCATTGACTTAGGTAGCAACCAGCCCATCACTGAAATTCAGATTCTCCCTCACAATGATGATAACTTCATCCGCAAGGGAGAACTCTACCAGCTCCAATACTGGGACAAAGGACATTGGAATACCATCGAGGAGCAATGTGGCGAAGATCGCCAATACCTTCGGTTTGACCTATGCCCTCGTAATGCCCTCTTCCGTCTCCGTAATCTAACCAAAGGCAAAGAGGAACGCATCTTCACTTACGAGAACGGCAAACAGGTCTGGTGGTAATTCTTTGAGTGTAGCCATAAAATCTATTGAAAATTCAAGTTAACAAATGTAAAATACTGTCAACAAACCCTAATTGGTTTTTCTCGATTTATCCTTATTATATTTCTTGTTTCCCTCTATTTCCCCGTGCAATAATTCTTCATTTTTGTTTGGGAACAATATGGTATCAATCTAAGAATATATCATTTTATAAGTGTTGACTATTAACATATTACGTCGCCAAGTAAAAGTCGGGCGTGGGTGCTTTCGATCGTTGCTTATCCCTTAACAAGGCAATGCGAAGGCCTCAGAGACGGGTAAGCAACCAGTAGGAAGCTCCCCGTCTTTTTTTGTCTAAATCTAATGCCGAATTTGGGAGGTAGGAGGCGAAAGGATGTTAAATGGCTCAAGTACGAATCAACATTAGTAGTTGTCTAATTAGCGGAAAGAAGAATGTCAATGATTGGTTTGCTAATGAACGATCTCAAATAGGATTGGAAAACTTTTCCGCGGTTGTTGACACCCAGAAATTGGTAATTTGGTGGAAATCTCCTAATTCTTCAACTGTTTATGACTTAATAATTCCTGTTCTTAACAAAATTAAAGAACTATCTACTCCACAATCCCCAACCATTTCTTTTATTACAGGAACTATTGAATCAGACTTTCAAATAAATTTAGATTGTTTGTCTGAAGGTGATGCTAAAGACACATCACTATATCCATATTTATATACAATCGACCGGCAGTATATTGAGAAAGGAGTACAATCAAATGTTTCCCATTAAATTCTAAAAAAATAGCAATATAATGAAACCATCAAATTACTTAGAATTGATAAATTGTCCTTTTTGTCAATGTCAAGAAGCAACTATGGAACTTCAGCAAATTCAGGTATCACAGTCTTTTATCTGGGGATACAAATGCAAATGTGGTTCTATTATTTTTCTTAAGAAAGAGGTTGAAGATTTTGTAAATGAAACCGAAAGTCAAATAATAGAATTACAAAATAAGATTGATGATTTAGAAGGATAGCACTTGGTGTAATTCCTAATAATTGCTTATCACATACAATAAAACATAACGATTATGAAACACAAACTTTTACTTACAGCCATCACCTCTTTGATGGCCCTCTCCGGTACTGCATTGGCAGATACTTGCTATGTCACTATCGGCACGCGAACTTGGAGATCTGATTATGTTCCCTATGGCAATCGTAACATGTATTCCACTACCCAATCCATCTACACGGCAGAGGAGATTGGCACCAGTGGAACCATCAAGGCCTTAGCGTACAATGTAGCCTCTGCCAGTAGCCTCTCTACCACATCCGTCCAGATTTACATGGGGCATACCAGCAAGAGTTCGTTCAGCAGCAGTTCGGATGAAGAGAGTGTATCAAATATGACTTTGGTCTATTCTGGTTCGCCTACCTTGGCAGCAGCTGAAGGATGGGAGGAGCTGGCACTCACTACCCCATTTGCCTACAATGGCACCGACAATCTGATTATTGTGGTGGGTAGGCAATCGAATAGTACCAATAGTAGTGCAAGTTATTACTACAGCTATTCCTACAGCACTAAATGCTTACTCCGTCTCTCAGACTACTACAGTTCCTCCTATGGCGATCCATCCTATACTGGCAACTATTCCACTTCAGACTCTCGTGCCAATGTGCGATTAGGAATAGAACCATTCAAAGAAGTTGGGCAATTTTGCTACTCCATTTCATCCGAAACTACTGTTACTGTCTGCGGAACTACTGCTGTTGGCGCAGTAACCATTCCCTCCTCCGTTACTATCGATGGCAAAAGCTATGCTGTAACTGCAATCTTGGGAGGTGCGTTTCAGAACAAAACGGACATTACAAGTGTGACTATTCCATCCAGCGTGACCAACATCGGTAATGATGCCTTTACTGGCTGTACGGGTATCAAGGAGGTGAAGATAGAAGATGGAACAACGGAACTGTCTTTGGGTTACAAATCGAATTCTTCAAATAACCGTTGTTACTATGGCTTGTTCAAGGATTGTCCCATCGAAACACTCTATTTGGATAGGAATCTAAGTTACTCGACACATAGCTCCTACGATTCTGGTTATGGTGCTCCTTTTGAACATCAATCAAAGATGAAGAGTGTAACCATAGGAGATAAAGTAACAAGGATTGGTAGATATGCCTTCTATGGTTGTACTGGCAAACTAATTGTAAACTGTAATATCGGCGATGGCTCTTCTTCTGATGATGGTTGGTTCTATGGTTCTAAGTTTAGCAGCGTAGAGATTGGCAAGGATGTAACCGAGATTGGTAATTATGCCTTCTATGGCAAAAACAACATTCAATCTTTGACTATCGGTAGTGGTGTGACAGAGATTGGAAGTGGTGCCTTCACCTATACCCCAACCAAGACCATCTGGTTGACAAATACTCAACCCTCGGGCTATTGGCAGGCAAGAGGTAAGGTTAACTATGTGTCGAACACGAACTTCTCAAGCCTTGACAATACGAAAGTCTATGCTTACTTAAGTTCTATGTTCGAAGACAAGGGAATTAAGTATGTACCAGTCAATCCATCGGAACGAATCTGCGATGCTATAGATTATGCCTATTTTGAAGTTGATTCAACACTTAATATCGCCAGCACCGTCACCTATAGGAACGTTGCTATGAATGTAAAGCAAATTGGAGAATACTTTGCCTATAATAACAAACGCATCAAAGAACTGAAAATCGGTGATGCGATTACGACCATTGGGAAGGATGCATTCTATGGCTGCAGCAACCTCGAAGAGATTGCCATCCCAGATGCAACCACCTCATTAGGCACCTATTGCTTCTATGACTGTACATCTCTCAAGAAAGCGGATACAGGTGATGGCATTACAGTTATTCCATCGTATGCCTTCTCTGGTTGTTCTGCTTTGGAAACCATCATCCTTGGTGAGGGTGTAAAGAGTATCGATACATACGCCTTCGAGAATTGCTCTTCATTGGCAGACATCGCCATCCCAAGCAATGTGAACAAGATTGATAACTATGCCTTCTATGGTTGTAGGAAGTTGGCAGATGTCATCATTGCCGACCGAAAGGAGACTTTGACCTTGGGTTACAATGGTTCAAGTACACCTCTCTTCAGCGACTGTCCATTGGATTCTATCTACATCGGTGGCAAGATCAGTTACAACACCTCAAGCAGCTATGGCTATTCGCCATTCTACCGCAACACCTCACTCCGTACGGTAGTGATCACCAACGAGGAGACAGAGATCTATCCGAATGAGTTCTATGGCTGTACCAACCTGAAGAATGTGAAGATTGGTGATGGTGTGAAGAAAATTGGCGACTATGCCTTTTCGGGTTGCTCAAGCTTAGAGGAATTCACCTTCGGCACAGGTTTGCAGAGCATCGGCACGGAGGGATTCTCCGACTGTACTGCCCTGAAGAGTCTCGCCAGCAAGGCAACTACTCCTCCAGCTTGTGGCACACAGGCTTTGGACGATGTGAACAAGTGGGATTGTACCCTCTATGTGCCTCAGGCCAATACAGCCGCCTATCAAGCTGCTGACCAGTGGAAGGACTTCTTCTTCGTATCAACCATAGAAGGCAGCAGTTTGGAGGGTGACGAAGAGTTTGAGGGCGTGCATCGCGTGATTGCCGACGGTGTGATGTTCAGCAACACCCTGACTCGCGACTACGATACCATTACCTACGTCCGCAACTTCACTACCCATGACTGGGAGGCTATCTATCTGCCATTCTCAATGTCGTACGATGACTGGAAGGATAACTACGAGGTGGCTCGCATCAATGCCTTCTATCAGTATGACGATGATGAAGATGGTAAGATTGACCGCAGCGTGCTGCAAGCTATCAAGGTGAAGAGTGGCGATACTCGTGCCAACTATCCTTACCTGATCCGCGCCAAGGTGCCAGAGGAGAAGAGTTTCAACCTCTATAACAAGACCGTACACACCTCGAAGGTAAACAGCACCGACTGTAGCACCATCGACACGAAGTTTACCTTTGTAGGCATCTATACTTCGGTTCCAGGTTCTGCCTTGGCAAACAAGACTGCATACGCCATGGAAGAGGGTGCTTTGAAGCAGGTTACAGCAGCCATGTCTATCCCTGCCTGCCGCTGGTATATTGAGGTGGAGGGCCGTACTGCCGATTCGCCAGCTATGGCTCCTACACTCCGTGTCGTAGTTACCGAAGGCGAAGAGATGACTGCTGTCGAAGAACTGCAGTCTGCTGATTCTCAGCTGGAAAACAGCTACTCTATCGATGGTCGCCGTGCCAAAGGTCGTGCAGCTCAGCAAGGTGTACTTGTGAAGAATGGCAAGAAGGTTTTCATGAAGTAATCCCTTCCGGCTATACTTATATAATTAAGGTGTGCTCAGTATTTCTGGGCACATCTAATTTATTATTGGTTGTGGTTGCTTCAGATGGCATACAATGGCTTAATCAGGTCTTCCAGACAACCCTCATGAACTTGTATATAAAACTCAAAGAAGAGGTGAAGATAAGAAGAGTTCTCTTTAGCTGATAATTTCTTTTCTTCAATTCTTCTTGAGAATATTTGTGTGACTTTAATATATCATAAAGTGTATCAAGTCCATAAAAGCATTATTTTACTAAACCGTCACTAAGCGGGTGTGGGAAACTTTAGTTATTAAGAAGAAACGCACAAATTGACTTTGTGGTTTGCACTAAGTCAATTGCATTGGCGGCAATAAGGATTGCACAACTCAGGTGGAATACTACGAAGCAAAGCTGGATATGGGCATAAAGTTCAGCCTCTAACCGAACTCATCTGAGCAATTCAAGCAGTCGGGAGCATCCCTCCAGACAATCACGCCAAGTGGCCTCGAAGTTATCAGTGTACCAAGGGTCGGCCACATCGCCCGGACGATTGGTATAGTCCAACAGTTTGTGGATCTTTCCATCTGGATCGCCATCGCACATACGGTTCATGTTGCGGATATTCCATTCGTCCATGCCAATCAGCAAATCATAATAATCATATTCCCGACGAGTGAGCTGGTGGGCAGCATGTCCATGACAAGCAATACCATGCTCTGCTAACTTACGTCGAGCTGGTGGATAGACAGGATTACCAATCTCCTCGGTACTGGTTGCAGCCGAAGCAATCTCGAACTGATCAGCCAAACCAGCCTCCTCCACTAAGTGCTTCATGACATATTCTGCCATTGGACTACGGCAGATGTTACCGTGGCAGACAAAGAGGATACAGACCCTCTCCCCAACCCTCCCCCGTAATGGGGAGGGGGATGTTATGATGTTATTGTTGCTCATAATATACTATCGTAAGAATTAGCAAAAGCATTCATTCTTTTGCTCCCTCCACACTAAAGGGGAAGGAGATGAAATATTGCTATTGTTGCTCATATTGTACTTATGTAAGAATCGACAGACTTATTCATTCTATTGCTCCCTCCCCATTATGGGGGAGGGCTGGGGAGAGGGTCCTCCAAAGATTATCATCAGGCACAGGTGAAGTGACCGTAATCTCCTCCTTACTGACCGGGTGAACAAACTGTGCCTTGCGGGAGTGAAGCGAGATGCCACCATCGGGATTGCTGCGAGGAGCGCCATATTTGAGGTCACCCTTGATCGGCAAGCCGATGTGCGAAAGCTGACATCGGATCTGATGATGACGACCTGTGAAGAGCTGAACCTCGAGCAAGGCATAACGCTCGGTCGAATTGATGACCTTGTAGTGCAGACGAGCCTCCTTGCACTCCTTCTGCGGAGCATGACGCATAGCCTCTTCGAGCGAATCGTAAGCATAACTTCGGTTTGACTTCTCGTTACGCACAATCCAATGCTTCAGGTCAGCCTCAGCAGGAATGGATTTTTCCTTTTTCCCTTCTCCCTTTTCCAGCCGCTCGGCTGGAACAATCGCCCAATAGGTCTTGTGAATTTCTCCCTCGGCAAACATACGGTTGATACGTTCGAGGGCTTTGCTCGTTTTGGCAAAGATCACCGTACCCGTGGTTGGGCGATCCAGACGATGGGTAACTCCAAGAAAAACATTTCCAGGTTTCTGGTCTCGTTCCTTGATGAACCGTTTCAAGGTTTCAGACAACGGTTCATCGCCCGTCTTGTCACCCTGAACGATCTCATGGCAGGTTTTGCTCACAATGAGCAAGTGATTATCTTCGTAGATGATTTGCATATCACTTCATTTTTGGGTGCAAAGATAATAAAAAAGTAGAAAACAAAAAAGGATTGGCCAAAAATTTTGACCAATCCTATTATTATGAGTTATCAGTAAATAACTATCAACTGAAAACTATAAACTGAAAACTAAGAATTTAGAATACGCCCTGAGCCATCCGTAGCCAAAGGCTACCTTGATGTCTCATAGCAATCTTCATTAGAATACGCCCTGAGCCATCATGGCCTTAGCAACCTTCATGAAGCCAGCAACGTTAGCGCCCTTCACGTAGTTTACATAGCCATCAGCCTCGGTACCGTACTTAACGCAGTTGTCGTGGATGTTCTCCATGATCCAAAGGAGCTTAGCATCAACCTCCTCCGAAGTCCAAGAGAGACGCTGTGAGTTCTGAGCCATCTCGAGACCAGAAACTGATACACCACCAGCGTTAGAAGCCTTACCTGGGCAGTACAGGATCTTAGCATCCTGGAATACCTTGATAGCGCCTGGAGTGGTAGGCATGTTAGCACCCTCAGCAACAGCGATACAGCCGTTAGCTACGAGAGCCTTAGCCTGCTCCTCGTTGAGCTCGTTCTGGGTAGCGCAAGGGAGAGCGATGTCAACCTTCTCGCCCCATGGCTTCTGACCAGCAACGTACTTAGCGTTAGGATACTGGTCAACATATTCCTTGATACGGCCACGCTGAACCTGCTTGAGTTCGAATACGTAGTCGAGCTTAGCGCGATCGATACCTTCTGGATCGTAGATATAACCGTCTGAGTCAGACAAAGTCATAACGGTACCACCGAGCTGGAGAACCTTCTCAGCAGCATACTGAGCAACGTTACCTGAACCAGAGATAGCAACCTTCTTGCCAGCGATCTCGAGACCCTTGGTCTTGAGCATAGCGCGGAGGAAGTAAACTGTACCATAACCAGTAGCCTCAGGACGGATCAATGAACCACCGAACTCGAGAGCCTTACCAGTGAGGACGCCTTCGAACTGACGGGTGTACTTCTTGTAAGCACCGAACATGTAACCTACCTCACGGCCACCTACGCCGATATCACCAGCAGGAACATCGCAATCAGCACCAATGTGACGATAGAGCTCGAGCATGAAGGCCTGGCAGAAACGCATAACCTCAGCTGAAGACTTGCCACGTGGAGAGAAGTCGGAACCACCCTTAGCACCACCCATAGCAAGGGTAGTCAAAGAGTTCTTGAAAGTCTGCTCGAAAGCCAAGAACTTCAGGATACCGAGGTTAACTGACTTGTGGAAACGGATACCTCCCTTGTAAGGGCCAATAGCGTTGTTGTGCTGGATGCGGTAGCCCATGTTGGTCTGAACATTACCGTTGTCATCCATCCAAGTTACGCGGAACTGATATACGCGATCTGGAATGCAGAGGCGCTCGATCAAGTTAACCTTGTCGAACTCAGGGTGCTTGTTGTACTCCTCCTCGATAGTACCGAGGACCTCCTCTACTGCCTGATGATACTCTGGCTCGTTAGGGAATCTCATTTTAAGATTCTCAAGAACTTTCTTTGCGTCCATGATAGAATGGTTTTTGAATTAAAAATTATTGTTTATGGATTAATTTGCGTCTTATGCAGAAATTTTTCATTTCAGCGGTGCAAAGATAATACAATTATCAACAACTTCCAAATTTTTATGGCAAAAATTTACAAAAACGCCAAAAAAGTAGACAAAAGCATTAAATTATGCATAAATATAACAAAATGCTTCACTAATAAGCCCGGAATTATCGAACTCCGGGCTTATTAATCATTTCTGTATATAGTGTTTGCCTGCTTTTAGGTAAATTTGACCCGTCTTGGTCTCGTTAACCTTGCGTCCCATCAAATCATAAACAGCCGATTCGACAATAGGAATCGCCAAGGTTCTGATTGCGTTCGAAGTGCTTGCAACTGTTGCTTCGCTCAAACCACCCATCTCGTTGGCTGCACGAACCGACCAAGTGGCAGTAGCATCATCGACGGTGTATTTAGGTTCGATCGTAAAATCGACAACGTATCCGTTTTTGCAGACAGCCCAGCAAAGAACATAGTCGCTATTATCCCAAACCAACTGAGAGCCGTTCAAGAGGACTTCCTTAGGGGCAGAGGCCTGCTCGGTCAAAGCGGTAGGATCCCAATCATCACCCTCACCCATGACTTTCGCAATGGTATATTCAGAGGCCTCGACAGCGGTCAAAACAGGATTATTGGTATGATATCCATTGGCATCATTACCAAAAGTGGTCTTACGACGAGAGAGGTCGATGGTGGTTCCATTTTTGGTCACAGAATTATATTCAGCCATACGAGCTGGCCAACCACCACTCATCTCAGACCAACCTTCAGCCGAAGGAACAGCCTCGAATACACAGTTCAGATAGAGAGCAATTGGAGTGCCGCTACCCCATGGACGGCCCAAAGTATATTTACCATCAGCACCACTTTCTCCTTTGATTACACATTTATTAATAATATAGCCGTATTTGGTAGGCTGACTAGGAACAGCCAAATAGCCGCCAGCCACCTGCTGGAAAGTCACTTGCTCATACCAGACATCGCCCTTACCGCAGATGTAATCGGTACGTCCACGAATCACACCATTCTCAAAGTAATAACGCGAACGATTGCTGTTCGAGACGTAAGTATCCTGATAACCCCACAGACGAGCATTCTTGAAGATGGTCTTGTTGCCTTTGTCCTGGAATGCAATATCACGGCCATGGGCATCGCCCATCGAGGTACGGATAGTTACACCCTGGAAATAATTACTTGTACCGGAGTTAATCAGCACATCACAACTGCCAATACCCTCCAACGGACATGCTGAACCATAGCCATTGTCCCAAGTAGCAGCAGGAGTTATGTTGGTGAATGAGGTGGTCTCATAATCCTCACCGATGATAGAGATGTTCGAACCAGTCATATAGGTACGAGGATCATCATAGGTCTTACCATCGCCACCCGTAGTAGTTCCACCATTGGTAGGAAGTACATGAGCACCCTTCTTCACGAAAATACGATAACGGGTTGACTGATCCTTACGGCTATTCGCAGACTTGATTGCAGCAGCCAGTTCATTGCCATCGCCCACAACAACATCAAAAAGTGCCTTCTGAACAGCTGGCTTCACCTTAGTAGTGAACTGAATGGTAATTGCATCCTCAACAAAATTATCGGTCAAATCAGCCACCGAATTAGCAGGAAGGGTAAACGTGTAATGTGTAGAATACTCCAGACCCTTATACTCGAAGCTGACGGTCTTGCCACTTACAACAGGGAGGAGTTCCACTCCATCCAGAGTAGCCTTCACGCCCTCAGCCACCTTCACCTTTTCGTCGAAGGTCAAAACAATCTTTCCATTGGCCGAAGCGTTGGATGCACCCTCTGCAGGAACTGTGCTTACCAGAACTGGAGCCGTTCCATCATCCACCAGTTTGGCAGTACCTATGATGTATGTAGCGCCCAAAGCGGCACCATCATTAGCAGAAGAGGTTCCATCGACAGCAGATGTCTTGTCTGCAATCCAACGAATCGAAACCTCAGCTTGATTATTGAACGAAACTGGCAAAGCAAGAGTAGCATCTGCCCAATTCTTAGCACCCGACATTTGGATCTCACCAATCTTAGTCCACTCGGTTCCGTTGGTCGAAGCCTCCACCAGATAGGTCTTATAGGCATTATAATTATAGACCATCGCAGTAATCAACTTCAAATCAGTAAAGGCAGAGGCATTCACCTTGGTCTCCCAATAGGTGGTACCAATAGGTTTGGAATTAACCCAGTTTACGGCAGCAGGACGGCCCTCATAGCCACCAGCACCCTGCAGACTCTTGTCCAACCAGCCATAGTTATTACCCTCGGCATCACGGAGCACAAGAGAGACTGCATCATTCTCTGCTGCAAAGAAGTCGGCCTTGCGACCATTATTACCTGGGCAAATAAAGTCCCAACCTGTCAAAAAGTCGATAGCAGAATAGTTGGCAGTCAAAGAAACGTCTGCATCCATGTTCTGGACAATTTCCTTTTCGGTCAGTCCGTTGCTCCAATTGTTGAAGGTCAAGATTGGGTTCTCAGAGGCAGTAATAAACACTTTGGTACCTGCCTCATACATTTGGCGACCCTCAACCACAACAGGGGCAGGATTATACGAGATCATATAGTCGTTAGCGCCACCTTCAACCTGCATGTTCAAAGCATAGGTATTAACCTGTTTGAAGTTAGCAGTCAAAACTACATTGGTCTCTACCTTATAGACCAATTTGGGTGCAGTCCCTACCACCTCACCATTTTCGTTGGTCCAATTGACAAAATCATAGCCGAAGTTTTCGGTAGCGGTCAAAGTCACCTCTGTTCCAGATTCATATTCGCTGGCCTTTGGAGAGACTGCGACAGACCCAGCCTTTTCATCATTGACGACAGCAGAGAGTGTAAACTTATCAACCTGAGCTAAAGTACCGTTCACAATACCTTCGACACGAACTTGTCCATAGCCAAGTTCCTTGGTATTGCCAACACCCACCTTGCCCGACAAGGTCAAGATGCCACTAGTGGTCAAAGCCTGCTGTTGGTCGGCGCTCAATGTAATTTCGAAATAATGAACAGCGGTTGCATCGTATGGCTTCTGGGCCGAGGTCTTTCCGTTACGCAAAGCGGAATAGGTTGCCAATGTCTCGGTCTTTCCGTTTTCGAGTCCAAACGAAAGAACAACACTATTTTCGGCATCAGTACCATATCGGTTACAGTAGCCACTTACTTTGGTTGGAGTGAAGGTCAAACCTGAAGCCGGTTTAAGGCTCCATTCCACCTGTGTCGTTGAACCAGCAGGCTTGAACTTGATCAAAGTGACACCCGAAACGGTCTGAGCATTAGCATCGGTACAAGAACCGGTACCAGTCAAGGTAAGATCACCCACATTGATGTTGGCCATACTAACCACCTCTTGTGGTTGAATTTCAGCTTCCAGTTTATCGACGGCAGACATAGGCCAATAAACAGAAACGGCTGAGTTAGTGTACTGAGTCTGAGCTACTGCTCCTAAAGAGCTCAAACCCAAAAGAGCAACAAGTGCTTGAAATGTTTTTCTCATAAGATAATTTATAATTAGAACGATTATTCATGGGACAAAGATAGAGAGATTACCAAAAAACTATAGCCAAGATTAGGGCAAAAAACTGATATGAGCATATTTTTTGTCTATTTTGAACAATTTTTCCACCACAGAAACTGCCTTTAAATTATTTTAAATGTAGGAAAGGTTCGTGATAATAAAAAAATCACTATATTTGCACCATAATTAAGTTTAAACTTCATGAAAAGACTATTCCTACTCGATGCCTACGCGCTCATCTATCGTGCCTATTACGGGTTCATCGCCAAGCCGCTGGTTAATAGCAAAGGGATGAACACCGGTGCTATATATGGGTTTGTCAAAACCCTGCAAGATGTCTTAGCCGGACAGAAGATGCCTGGCTTCGACGAGCCATTGATACCCGACTGCATCGCCGTATGCTTCGACCCAAAGGGTGGAACCTTCCGACACAAGGAGTTCCCGACCTACAAGGCGCAACGAGAGGCACAGCCGGAAGATATCACCATCGCTGTACCTTGGATCAAACGTATCATCGAGGCCTATCGCATCCCGATCTTCGAAGTCGAAAACTACGAAGCGGACGATGTGGTTGGCACCCTCTCCCGTCTGGCCGATGAGACAGGCGAATACGAGACCTTCCTGATGTCGCCCGACAAAGACTATGCCCAGTTGGTGACAGAACATAGCCGCATCTTCAAGCCCAAGAGCTTCGGCCCCGGCTACGAGATTCTGGATGTGGCCGCTGTATTGGCTAAATATGGTTTGAGCAACACGAGCCAAGTAATCGATATGCTCGGTCTGCAGGGGGATACTGCCGACAATATCCCAGGTTGTCCGGGTGTAGGTCCAAAGACTGCCCAAAAACTGATCGAAGACTTTGGCAGCATCGAAAATATGCTCCAACAGGTCGAAGAGGCAACTGCTGCCGGCCAAAAGGAACTGCCTGAAATGAAAAAAGGCATGTTTGCCAAGGTTCTGGAGAATGTACAGCAGATTCGTGACTCAAAATATCTGGCCACCATCTGTCGTGAGGTGCCAGGTGTTATCCTCGATGACGAGGCACTCAAGGTCAAGGAGCCGGATAACGAAGAACTACTAAAAATCTTTGAGGAGCTGGAATTCCGGACCTTAAAGACCCTCTCCGCCCCACAAGGGGGCACCTCCCCCTTAATGGGAAGGAAAAAGAATGACTCGCCTGACACCAAGGAGATCTCTCCATTGAAGGACATCTCGGATATTGAAAAGAACTATATCATCTGCGACACTCCAGAGAAACGACAGGAGATGATTGCAGCAATATTAAAACCACAAGCACCAGAAACTCTTGAGGACCTCTTTGCTATCCCAATGGAGGTAACTGCTCCCTCCCTACACGGGAGGGCAGGGGGTGGGTCTTTCTCCTTCGACACCGAAACTACCTCCATCAATACAATGGAGGCCGAATTGGTAGGCATCAGTTTTGCCATCGAGGGACACAAAGCATGGTATATACCTGTGCCAGCCGATCCTCAGCAAGCCCAAGCAATAATCGAAGAGGTTCGTCCACTGCTGGAGAATGAATCAGCACTCAAGATTGCCCAGAACCTCAAATACGACTACTCTATCCTCAAACGATACGGCATCGAGGTAGCCGGACCTTGCTTCGACACCATGATTGCCCACTATCTGCTGGAACCGGAGCAGCCTCACAACATGGATTACCTGAGCGAGATCTATCTGCGCTACAAGACCATCCACTACGAGGATTTAATTAAATCGGTATCCCAACCCCAACCCTTCGTAGAGGATCTCTTTGCCATGGCCGAAATCGAGGAATCTGCTCCCTTAGGGAAGGCAGGGGATGGATCTCTGCGCGACTGCCCTGTCGAGAAGGTGGCCGAATACTGCTGCGAAGACAGCGATGTGACCTTCCAGCTCTATCAGCGGTTCGAAAAAATGCTTCAGGAGCAGAAGATGGAGAAACTCTTCTATGACATCGAGATGCCACTCGTCAAGGTATTGGCCGATATGGAACTGACCGGTGTACGTCTCGATACAGCTGCCCTCAAGGAGTCGGAAGGAGTGCTCAATGAAGAACTGAAACGACTGGAGAACCGATTGACCGAACTGGCTGGTCATCCATTCAACCCACTTTCGCCAAAGGCTGTGGCAACCGTCCTCTACGACGAACAGAAGATGGATCCTAAGAGTAAGGCTCGTTCTACGGCCGAAGAGATCCTGCAACAGCTCAAGAGCAAGGTCAGCGAGGACCCTGCCAAGGTAGAGATCATCGAAGATATCCTCTCTTATCGCGGAACCAAGAAGTTGCTCAGCACCTACATCGAGTCGTTGCCTCACGAAATCAACCCACGCACCGGCCGTATCCATGCCCAGTTCAATCAGACAGTCACTTCGACCGGACGTCTCTCATCGAGCAACCCGAACCTGCAGAACATCCCTATTCGCGACGAGATGGGCAGAGTCTTGCGCAAGGCCTTCATACCCGACGAGGGCGAAGTCTTCTTCAGCGCCGACTATAGTCAGATTGAATTGCGTCTCATGGCTCACCTCAGTCAGGATCCGAACATGGTCGAAGCTTTCCTGTCGGGCGAGGACATCCATCGTGCCACAGCTGCCAAGATCTACCATCTGCCTCTCGATGAGGTGAGCAAACTGCAACGCACCAAGGCCAAGACCGCCAACTTCGGCATCATCTATGGCATCTCGACCTTCGGTCTTGCCAGCCGACTGAACATCCCACGTAGTGAGGCCAAGGAGTTGATCGATGGCTACTTTGCCACCTACCCCAAGATCAAGGAATACATGGAGAAGAGCATCGAAGTAGCCAGAGAGAAGGGCTATGTAGAGACTCTCTTCGGCCGCAAACGTATGTTGCCCGATATCCATTCGGCCAATGCTACGGTACGTGGCTATGCCGAACGCAATGCCATCAATGCCCCCATCCAAGGTACGGCTGCCGATATCATCAAGATTGCCATGGTTCGCATCGCCCGCCGACTGCGCAAGGAGGGACTGAAAGCCAAACTCCTCATTCAGGTGCACGACGAACTGAACTTCTCAGTTCCTCAAGACGAATTGGAACACTTGCAGCAACTGGTTCTCGAGGAGATGGCTGCCGCCGTCCAACTCACCATCCCACTTATCGCCGATTGCGGTCATGGAGAAAACTGGCTGGATGCGCACTAAATGACAGATACTGAATTTGGTCAGATAACGATTCGAGAGAATGCTCGAAGCCGAGGGTTCACCTTCCGATACCGAGAGGGTGGGCTTCTTGTTACCGTTCCTCCACATTGGACGGAAAAAGAATTGCGTGAGAGCATCGAAGAAATGCGCCCACGCCTACGTCAGCTGATCAAAAAGAGCCAAAATAGACAGGAGAATCGAGAACCCAACCGACACATCGACTGGAACTTCCGTATCTCGACCGAACTGCTGTCCTTCTCCGTTATTCCCGATCCTGCACTCAAAGTCGGTGCATTCTCCGTTCACAAGGAGATGGGCCACGTCTCGATCCTCGCCCATCCCGACACCGATTTCCAAGCCGAGGGGATGCAGGAGTGGCTCACCAAGGTCATCGAAGAACAGGTACGCTCCTATGCCAAAGGAATCCTCCCTGCCCGACTCCGAGCCCTCAGCAAAGAGTTCAACCTACCCGTTTCGAGCATACACATCAATTCCAGCCATGGACGTTGGGGCAGTTGTTCGCGTCACATCAAGAAGAGCCTCTTCGGCATCATCACAGAGGATTCCGGCTATAGCATCAACCTATCGCTCTACACCCTGCTCCTTCCCGAACGTCTGCAACGACTCGTCATGCTCCACGAACTCACCCATACGCTCGAGATGAACCACTCTTCCCGCTTTCATGCCAAACTCGATGCTATGCTCGGTGGCACCGAAGCCCAGCTCGAACGGGAACTGAAACGCTACACTACCAGCATCTTTGCTTTCACAGAAAAAAGTTAAGAGAAAAAAGCACGAATTTCTTCATAAAATTTTGATAATTGGAATAATTCCTATATCTTTGCATCTGTTACTTCGTACGGAAACCTTAACGAAAAGAAGAAATGATCAAGAATCTGATATTCGATTTTGGCAAGGTGCTGGTAGATTATGACTTTTTCAACACCATACGCCGCTATTTCAAGACAGACAAAGATCTGCAGGAGTTTGCAGAGCTGTTCACAAGTCTGGACTTCCTCAACAAATGTGACAAAGAGGAGATTCCCTTCGAACAACTGATTCATCAGCAGCAGATGTCATACCCCAAATTCGAATTCCAGTTGCAGAAATTCTACGATGAATATGTACAGTTCGTCACCGGTGAGATTCCTGGCATGCGAGACCTGCTGACAAGACTTCGTCAAGAGGGATTTAAGTTGTACGGCCTTACCAACTGGTGCAGCAAGGTGCATGAGGTGATGAAGGATTGGGAAATTCTGAATATGCTGGATGGAGTAGTGATCTCGAGCGACGAACACCTCATCAAACCCGACCCAGCCATCTACCTCCGTTTGTGCGAGAAATATGGACTCAAGCCCGAAGAATGCCTCTTTACCGACGACAGAGCAGCAAACATCGATGGCGCCATCGAGGCCGGCATGACGGGTATTCTGTTCTTCGATGCCGAGCAATACGAAAGAGATCTTCGAACAAAACTCAAAACTTAAGGATTATTATGGCAGACAACTTTCTGGAAAGGCAATATGCCGCCTACGAAGAGAAGAAAAAGAATATGGGCAAGCCCAAGAAAAAGAGTTCTGTCCAATTCTATACCCGTCCGGGCAAGCCGAAAACCAATCAAACTTGAAACCAATCAAACTTGAAACCAAATAACATGAAACAAACAATTCTCTCTCTGTTTTTACTGACTGGAGCCTCGTTAGCCTCAGCACAAAGTACCGAACAGCTACTTCTTAGTGGTTGGAAGTTCCAACGTGGTGCCAATCAGGGAGCTGAAGCCTCTGACTTCGACGATGCCAAATGGCAGAAAGTAAGCATTCCCCATGACTGGGCCATTGCCGGTCCTTTCGACAAAGATATAGACAAACAGGTGGTACGCATCGAGCAGAACCACGAGAAGGAGGCTACCGAGAAGACAGGCCGTTCGGGTTCCCTGCCTTGGATTGGCGAGGGGTGGTATCGCACTCAGATCACCATTCCCGAAGGCTATTGCTCAGGCGAACTGATCTTCGATGGAGCCATGTCGGAACCTCGTGTCTATCTCGATGGCCAAGAGGTCGGCTATTGGGCATACGGTTACAATACCTTCCGTCTGGACATCACCAATTTCCTGCCACGCGATCGTTCGGCCGAAGGTCATCTGATTCCTGGTACCCACACCTTGGCAGTTCACCTGCAGAACATGGAGGAATCTTCGCGTTGGTATCCGGGCGCTGGCCTCTACCGTCCTGTCCGTCTGGTACTCCATCAAGCCAACTATCTGAAGACTTGGGGCACCTTTGCCCGCACCACCATGGTGTCTGGAGTTTCGGCCGATGCACAGACAGCACAAGAGGCCCGTCTATACGTGACCAACGAATCAGTTACAGTAATCAAACTCGAAAAAGGACAGAAGTTCATCATCAAGAACACCTTGCTCGACGAACAGGGTCAAGAGGTAGCCCAAAACGAAAGTGACGTTGTCAAGGATTTTGCCAATCAGGTCTTAACCGTGCAGAACGCCAAACTCTGGAGTCCTGAAAACCCTCAGCTTTACACCCTCGTTACCGAACTCAGCTTCAATGGCCAGCTCTGCGACCGTCAGGAGATGAAGGTGGGCATCCGTTCGATCGAATACAATGCTGAAGGTTTCAAGCTGAACGAACAATTAAGGAAGTTCAAAGGCGTCTGTCTGCATCATGACCTCGGACCTTTGGGCGCAGCCTTCAACAAAGATGCCTTCCGTCGTCAGGTCCGTCTGCTCAAGGAGATGGGTTGCGACGCAATCCGCACGGCTCACAATATGCCAGCTCCATGGCAAATGGATGTATGCGATGAGATGGGTATGCTTGTCATGGCAGAATCGTGCGACATGTGGATCAGCAAGAAATGTAAAAACGGCTATGCCCGATTCTTCAACCAAAAGGAAAACGACAAGAGCGATCCATGGTGGAAACGCGATTTCACCAATCTGGTGCTCGTACACCGTAATCACCCATCGATTGTGATGTGGAGCATCGGCAACGAAATCCCAGAACAGGGCTCTGCTACCGGCCGTTACTTTACTCAAGAAATCCAGCGTCTCATCCATCAACTTGACGGTACACGTCCTTGCACCCAAGGCATGGATCGTGGCACTGCACCTATCTGGAGTGGCGTTTGGCAGGAGACCGATATCCCAGGCTTCAACTATCGTCTGCATGTATATAAGGAGGGACTGAAGAACTCACCTAAAGGCATTGTACTCGGTTCAGAAACAGCTTCGACCGTATCGAGCCGTGGTGTCTATAAGTTCCCTGTCAAGGAGGAACATGGTACAGCCTTCGACGATGGACAGATTTCAAGCTACGACCTCGAGTCATGCATCTGGAGCAATCTGCCGGACGATGACTGGATGTACCAGGACAAATGTCCATGGGTAATCGGCGAATTTGTATGGACCGGCTTCGACTATCTCGGTGAGCCAACCCCTTACGACGAATACTGGCCATCGCGTTCCAGCTACTTCGGCATCTACGACCTCGCAGGTCTGCCTAAGGACCGTGTCTGGTTGTATCGAACCCATTGGGCACCTGAGAAGGAGACCCTCCACCTCCTGCCCCATTGGACTTGGCCAGGACGAGAGGGACAGAACACTCCGGTCTTCTGCTATACCAACTATCCAGAGGCAGAACTCTTTGTGAATGGCAAGAGCCAGGGCCGACTGAAGCACAGCGACTTGACCATCGAAGAGTACGAAGCCAACCGTATCCAAGAGCCGATGCCTTGGGGTGGACATTCACTGTTTGCCGATCCAAATGCCAAGAATAACCGTCTGGATCGTTATCGCATGCGCTGGATGAATGTCAACTACGAGCCAGGCGAACTGAAGGTAGTTGCCTACGATGCTCAAGGCAACAAAGCAGCCGAAGAGGTGGTACGCACAGCCGGCAAGCCTGACCACATCGAACTCGTTGCCGATCGCGCAGAGATGCCAGCCCTCCCTGTCGATGCACAAGGCAATGCTCTCGACTGTCCAAGCCTTACCTTCGTTACCGCTCGTGTCGTGGACAAGGCTGGCAATCTCTGCCCTGATGCCGATGTACAACTCAACTTCACAGTCAAAGGAAAATCTGCCCGCTTCAACAGTTGTTGCAACGGCGATGCCACTTCGCTCGAAGTCTTCACCCAGCCTACCATGAAGACCTTCCATGGTCAACTGGTCATCGTGCTCGAAGGTACGGCACAAGCCGGCACATCAACCCTCAACGTCAGTGGCAAGGGTGTAAAAAGTGCTAATGTAACTTTAATCACTAAATAACTATCTACATGAAAAAAACAGTATTGGCACTAAGTGTGCTCTTTTCATTGGGTGCAGCTACTGCCACAGCCCGTGTGGCCAGTTGGGGCGTAACCGCAGGTATGAACGTATCGAAGATTGACTGGAAGAATGTCAAGGACATCAAACCAGAATCCGAAAAGGGCTGGTACACCGGTATTACCGGAAAGTTGACCATTCCAGGCGTAGGACTTGGCATCGATGGTGGAGTCATCTATTCACGAGAGGGAATAGACACAGGCATCGACAATGTCAAGAGCGATGCTGCACAGTACCTCAGCGTACCAGTCCATCTACGCTATGACCTTGAGATCTGGGGTGTGGAGGAAATCTTCGTGCCGTTTGCAATGATCGGCCCACAATTCAACTATTCGCTGAACGAACTGAAGTTCGAGGACTTTGAGGGACAAAGCCTCGGTTATATCGTCAAGAAGGCCAACACCTGGCGTCTGGATATGGGAGCAGGATTCATTCTTTGGGACCACCTGCAACTCAGTTATTCGTATGGCATTCCTTTGGGACAAGCCATTCAAATGGACGAAGAACAAGGCACAGCCTCTTTCAACTATAAGTTAGGCACACATCGTCTGGGAGTTGTTTATTACTTCTGATCTATAGTTGATAAGTCTGTCGAAAAACAATCAATAAAACAACCGCCGATGAGTTATCCTCACCGGCGGTATTGTTTATATGCCTGTAAATCAACAGTTGCAAGAGTTATCAAGATTTATCAACCCCCTTGTTCATAAACTTATCAACAATGGCACAAACACAGGAATCACTCCAGACATTCTCGGCAGTCTCGACCATATCGATGATAGTGAAGATAGGCAGGATGATACCCATGATGCCCAAAGCTGGAGCATTGATACCAGCCATCAACGACAATGTCAGGAAATAGCATCCCATAGGAACACCTGCATTGCCCACAGCAGAGATAACAGATATAAAGAGCCAAAGGATCATAGAACCTAACGAAAGTTCTGTACCTCCATTCTGCATGATATAAAGCGAAGTGACAAGGATGAAGGTCGCACAACCGTTCATATTGATAGTACAGCAGATAGGGAGCACAAAGCGAGAGACCTCTGGACGAGCCTTGAGTCGTTCCTCTGCAGAACGGATGGTAACAGGCAAAGTGGCAGCAGAACTCTTGGTAAAGAGCGCCATCAAAACTGCAGGAGTCATGGCACGAAGCACACGGACAGGATTCAAGCCACTCAACAGGAGGAAGATTGGAAGAACCACAAAGAACTGCACCAGATTAGCACTCAGCACAACTGCAGTATAGGCACCCAGAGAACCGACAATGATGCCACTCTCCACTTGAGCCACCAATTGTGCCGCAAAAGCAATAATACCCACTGGCAGAACCTTGATCAAAGCACGGATCAAAGTGAAGAGCACCTCCTGAAGACCCAGAATAACATGCAACAGAGCCTGACGGTTATCAGACTGTGGAACCACCGAAAGAGCCAGACCAATCGCTGCAGCTACAATAAGAATGCTCAATACATTGCCCGACAAGAAAGGATAGAGAATATTGTTGGGAATGACCGAAAGAATGTGATCATAATAACTGCTTTCGCCAGCTACATTGGCCTCGACAGGAGAGGCAGCCACTACCTCTGCTGGCAGATTAGCAGGAGCGATGAGCAGGAACAGTCCCAGACCTACAGCCGCTGCTGCTATGGTAGTAAGCAAAGTATAGATCAATGTACGAAGGAACACCCTACCCGTGCCCGAATGAGCACCCAAACCAGCCAATGTAGTAATAACTGCCAAAGCGATGGTTGGCACAGCAACAAACTGGAACAAACGGGTGAAGGCAGTAGCAACAAATGCAAACGCATCGTTGAGCCAATCGATATTCAGCCAACCAAAGAAAGCTCCAATAACAAGGGCACCAATCCACAACACAAGTTGATTCCCCTTAAAATGCTTAAGTATATTTATCATTTTATCCATGTATTTATAACGGAAGACGTTTCAGTTTATTATGCAGAAAACACTTCCTGTTTTGTATGACGAAAGTGAAAGGGATCAACTCCTTTTCACTTTCGTTATTTCAAAACATCGTTATTTCCGAGAATCGAGATATCGATTATTCACTTTTAATTTTTAATTCTTAACTTTTAACTTTTCAATAGCCAGGGTTCTGAGGAAGGATACCGAGATCCTCGTTAGAGAGGCCCAGTGGAATTGGCTGACGATAGAACTTACCAGATACATTCTTAGCCTTGGCTTGAAGATGATTGTGGATCTTCTGGAAATAAGCATGAGCCTCAGCCGATGGGAAATCATCAGGATTAGCTACAGATTCAGAGCTATAGTGCTTGAAGTTCTTGACACGGAGAACATACTCATTCAACTTCTTCCAACGATAAAGGTTCAAAAGGTGCTTCTGCTCGTAAGTAAACTCATAGGTCCACTCATCCTGAATATCCTCGAAGGTTGGAGCAGCAATCTGAGGAACACCGGCACGGTCACGAATCTGGTTGAAATATGGAGCAGCCTCTGCAGACTTGCCAGTAGAAACAAGTGCCTCAGCCAAGTTAAGGAGGACCTCAGCATAACGAACCTCGATGCGGTCGATAGAGTTAAACTTGATCTCCAGGTTCTCTGCATTCTGATACGACTCATCATAACCCTTGCCATTGATTGGAGTGTAGTATGGAGACTCATAAGTATAGTGAAGACCATCCTCTGGATTTACAGCATCGATGATATAAGTCTTTGCCAGACGCTTGTCTTGTGGATACTTAGCGTACCAATCATAGTAAACATCGTCATCTGAAGCTTCAGTATGGTTCTGCTTGTAAGCCTGACCATTTTGACCATTCTGGAATGGGAAGGTCCAAGAGCAGTGGGTCTGGTGGTTACCCTGTGCATCCTCCTTGTCACCATTGTGAGCAATAGTCAAGAGGTGCTCGTTGTCCTTGAGGGCGTTGCTCTCATAGTCACGACCGAAGAGTTTAGAGAAGTCAGCTGCCAACTTGAGTTTGCCAGAAGCTACAACCTTTTTGCCCCATTCGATAGACTTAGCGAGCTTGTCAGCATCTACGCTGAACTCAGGATCCTTCTGGCTATTCTTGATAGCCTCAATCTGAGCAGTAGTCAATGGCTTGTCACCCCAAGCGAGGTAAGCACGCTGCAGGAGTGCCTGAGCAGCCTGCTTCGATGGAATACGAGGATCACCATCATAATCCTTGAGCAATGCCTCTGCATCTTCCAAGTCCTCGATAATCTGTGCATAGACTTCGTCAATATCCTTGCGCTCGGTAGCAGAACCACCCTTTTCGGTAAATACTGGAACAGGACCCCACAGCTGCACCAAATAGAGATAAGAGAGACCACGAAGGAGCTTTACCTTACCAACAGCAGCAGCATAACCAGTTTGGGTAACCTTGCCAGCCTGATAAGCTGAATCGACAGAGGCGATCGTGATATTATCATTGGCAATAGAGCCATAGAGATGACCGAAAATCTTACGCTGATACCAGGTATCTTCTTTCTGTTCGAAACGGCTGTTCAGAGGCCCCTCTTTCTCTTCTGCACCCTCAAACGAGATGAGGCGTTCGGTGTTAAGCTCTATAATAAATGAAAATGAAGAAGACAGACGCTGAAGTGGACCGTATGAACCATTGGCCAAAGCCAAAGCGGTTGCATCGTCAGTAACTACTGAACTACCAGTGATGATATTATCCTCTCCGTTCTCATCATCAGAGCAAGAGGTGAACACAGGACTTAAAGTGAACACAGAGGCGAGCGCTGTGGCTGCCAGGAACTTGATGTTGTTGTTCTTTCTCATAATACAATACCTGTTTTAAAGTTTATAATTTTGTTGTTTATTTATCATTTTTGACGGTGCAAAGGTACGGCCTTTTTCGAACCTATACAATCGCACAATTACGGCAAAAACGTACCATAGATATGGTATTTAGAGCGAAAAACGGGCTGAAATATAGAAATTCCTACCCTTTTGAGGGATCTTTTTCCAGTCAGAATAGGTCGAAAAGCAGCGATCTGTAAGGTTTTCGACACCCATTTTGACATTTGCAATGATTTTTTGAGCTATTTGGAAGTTATAACCGACCGAAGCATGCAGAGTCGCGTAGCCAGGAGTACGGCTCTCCCCGTATTGATCCGCGTATCGGGATTGAGTAGCGGCAGCATGAATCCCAAAATCTGCATCCCAAAGTCCCCACTCATATATTATATTAGAGGCATACTGCAAAGGAGCAATCTGTGGAAGATTGGCATCAGCAGCCTGACCATAAGCCCACGAAAGGCGATTTGTCCAACGCAAAGCCGAAGACAACTGCCACTCTGCCGAAAGTGAAGCATTGGCAATCTGGGCATGAGGCAGATTCTGATACTGCTTTACACCCGAAGCACCCATAGTCATAGCTGAATAGGAGGTTGGAGCCAACACACCTGCAATGTAGTTGCTGAACTGGAAGAGGTTGCCATCTAACAAAAGATCCAAATGCTCCGTCGGATGGATATTGACCTTCAGATTCACCTCTGTTGCCGACTCATTCTTCAAATCTGGATTACCTAAATAATCATAGCCATCCATTGTATTGTACAGGAAGTAGCCATAGGCCTCAGTAACCGAAGGAGTTCTGCTGCCCCAACCCAAACCAGCAGTCAGGTCAACATATTTCCAGTCCTTATGATAGTGGAGCGATACACGGCCCTCAGCTCGATTTTGACTTTTGTTCAGTTGTGGAGTATAGATACGCAAAGTGCGCAATCCCTCTTCATCCGAAATCGAACTACGCTGCCAAGAGGCTTTAATCGAGAGACGAAATGGACCCCACTGGTCAGACAATGCCAAACCGCTATTCAATGTCACAACATCAGGCCAAGTGAGCATGAACATAGGTGACTGATCGTAGTCATACATGGTCATCTCGGCACGCGAACGGTTCACATAGAGATCATAATTAGCCTGCCAACGATGACCGGCTCCCTGACCCACAAACAAAGAATAGAGTCCTGCCGTCTGACTACGTCCAGGCATATCCATGTGCATGGCAACATCTGGGCGATGCGTATCATCCATCTCATGACGAATGGAGTTATAGTAAGCTTTCGCCTCAAAGCGATTGATATAATCAGACTCGAAGTATTCCTGACGGTAACTTACAGCAGAGATCAGACCTTGAGCACGCTTCACATCCATGGTAAGGGCAGGATAACCGACATGCGTAGCAAGGTCGAAGATCAAAGTACCCTCAACAATATGATCTGACACAGGTTGCCAGCCAGTATTGGCAAAGAGGTTCAGTTTCTGATATTGCGAAAAGCGAACCTCCTCCTGTCCACCTGCCAAATAATTATCTGCATGACGCCAACTGGCACCAGCATTGAGGTAGATATGATGCGAAGAGAGAGCTGCATCGCCAGCATAGCTCTGCAAATGACTGTTATGCTCATAACCCGTTTGGAGGTTCAATTCGCGAGGAGTAGCATCGAAACCTGCCTTGCGTAATTTCAAATCCAAACTACCACCGATATTTCCTGTAGCTTGAGGATCATTTCCCAATCCACTATTGAGCGAGATACGGCTCAGGTTAGAGGTCTCGACATACGAGGTGACAGGATCCATACGATCGGTGCAGGCGCAGAAGATCTTCATACCATCGATCGTAGTAGAGATGCGTTCTGTACTCATCGAGTTAACCGTAGCCTCGGCAGCATAACTTCCACGCTGAATCAACTCGACTTTGTCCAGACGAGCCAGATGCTCGTCGATGTTCTGGTTGGTCTTACCCGGAGTATGGGAAGAAAGGACAGCATTGTCCGTAATAGTAACTTCGTCTAGAGTTACGTTCCGAGCAATGCTGTCACCAGAAACTATAAATAAAGTGGATAAAATGATATGCAACATTATTTCAATTGTAGAGTCCAATAGATTTGATCAGCTATCACAGTGTCTCCTTGGCGAATGGTTAAATACACCAACCACTTCCCAGACATGGTGAAGTTCAAAGTCCCTTCATAGACGCCAATGGTTTTGTTCCAGACGAAGTCAGCATTGTTTGGTGAACTATGTTTCATAGTGCCCATGTTCATTTCCGGATAGACACCGATTTCATATTCACCAGGGCTTTCAATCTCCACACATTTTCCATCCACAATCTTGACCAGGCTTGCCACAACGGCATTTGATCCAGTCTTCAGCTGGTCGGTGTTCAACAATACCGCCTGATAAGACTCCTTATTGATTTCAAAACTTGTAGTCAATGTATCGGACGAGAGGTCAACTACTTTAGGTCCATCAACTACGATATTATTATCATCATCGTCGCAAGCGACGAAAGCAAGTGCAAAAGCAATAACGTACAATACCTTTTTCATGTTTGCCAAATTTAATTTTTAACTTTTCACTCAAAACGTGATTCCTGCACCGACGCTGAGACTTCTTGACGATGGATAAGCACCCGTATCAGTACCACTGGCAACTTCTGGATCATAACCGGTATAATTGGTAATGGTGAAGAGATTGGATGCCTGAGCGAAAATACGCAAGTTGACAGGATGACGGTTGATCTCCTTGTGGATTGTATAACCTAAAGTCAAGTTCTTAAGTTTGAGGTATGAACCATCTTCAATATAGCGACTATCAATGAAGTCGGTGATACGAGTCTTGAAGATTTCGGTTGACTTGAGAAGGTTATACGAAGCGGTAGGATTCTGGAGTACACGCCCCAACGAGTTGTAGATCTTGTTACCATAAGTACCCTGAAAACCTGCGTATGCATCCCAACCCTTCCAACTCAGAGTAGTGCTGAAACCATAAGTAAACTTCGGCTGGATTGATCCAAGAATCACACGGTCTGTACTGGAAATTTTGCCATTGCCATCGTTATCAGCAAAAGTAGCCTGACCTGAGGCATCCTTACCAGTGTACTTCAAGCCATAGAAGCTTCCCAAAGCCTCACCAGCGCGAAGCACACTCTGGCTCTGTGCGCCTTGCAGAATATCTTTTGAGTTTCCAGTAGAGGTGACCTCGTTGCGATTGAAAGCGATGTTGGCCGAAGCAGTCCAAAGCAGGTCACGTTGTTTGAGAATATCGCCATTCACAGTCAACTCCACACCTTTGTTCTCGACATTACCTACATTCTCCAACTGAGTGGCTACCGAACCAAGACCTTTAGGAATGACAAGGAGCAGATCGGAGGTCTTCTTATAATAAGCATCTGCCTCAATGGTAAGACGCTGGTCGAAAAGTCCTAAGTCGAACCCGACATTGTAGGAAGCGGTGGTCTCCCAACGGAGCTTGTCATTGGCCAAGTTTCCGGTAGAGTAGCTTGAACTGCCAGCATATTTACCAGTCGTGAAGCTATTGGCAAACTCATAATCACCGATCTCCTGGTTACCAACCACACCTGCGCTGGCACGTAGTTTGGCATTACTGATCAACTCATGATCCTTGAGCCAAGCCTCCTCACTTACATTCCAAGAGAGACCAAGTGAAGGGAACCAACCCCATTCATTGCCCTTGGCAAAACGACTTGAACGGTCACCACGAAGTGTGGCAGTTGCATTGTATCGACCACGGAAAGTATAGTTGACACGAGCAATGAGGGAGTTCAAATTGGATTCTGTCAAACCGGTGCTTGGAGAGTCAATATCTGAGCCATCAGCCAGATTGTACTGTTTGAGCGACTCATTGGTGAAGTGACGAACCAACGAAGAGTTGAAATCGGTCTTGGAACTCTGACGGGTAAAACCAACGAGCGCAGATACTTCGGATGTTGGGAAGGAATGGTTCCAGTCAAGGGTATATTCCTGCTGCCAGGTTTCGTTGTTCTTGTTGCCAATACCGCCTATACCATTGTTGGCCAAACCGAGGGAAGTATAAGATGGTGAGAAGTAGTTCTGGGTGAGGTTCTCTCGGTTAAGACCAACAGCACCCTTCAAAGTGAACTCTCGCCAGACATAACGAAGTGAGATATTTCCCAATACATAGTTGTTGATACTCTGAGCTACTGAATTTTTCAAGTCGCTGACAGGGTTCGAGGTTACATTTCCGATAGCGAAGTAATCATGCTCGTAGGGATTACTGTAGTTAAAACTGCCATCCTGCTTGTAGATCGGAATGGTTGGAGAAACCATCAAACCATAAACGAACGAGTTGGTGATACCTGCTGAGAATGGAGAGGAGTTGAAGGATACTGACTGTGAAGTGGTCAAACCATCCTGTACCGACTTGCCAAAAGTAACATTGCTGTTGAAGGTCAGTCCCTTGAGCAGTTCTCGTTCCAAGCTTACATGGAAATTATAGCGTTCGAAACCAGAGTTCAGAATGATGCCCTCCTGATCGGTATAGTTAGCCGAGAAGGCATAACGGCTCTTATCATTACCACCAGAAACTGAGAACTCATGACTCTGACGGAAAGCGGTACGAAGCATTGCGTCCTGCCAATCGGTGCCTTCACCCAAATTGGCGATCTGCTCATCACTGAATCCCTCCAGATTCTGCCAATACTTCTTGTTGACAGCAGCAAACTCTGACGCATTCAGCAGATTCAGTTTCTTGCTCACCTGATCAACCCCTGCAGTATAACGATAAGAGATGGATGCCTTATCACGAGTACCCTTCTTGGTGGTTACAATAATGACACCGTTGGCACCACGAGAACCATAGATGGCAGTAGCAGAGACATCCTTGAGGACTTCAATGCGTTCAATGTCGGCAGGATTGACGGTCGAAAGTGGTGATAGACTTGACTCGATAGCACTCAATCCAGTTTTGGACGAAGCATCATCCTTGAAATAAATAAATCCATCGATGACATAGAGAGGTTCGTTGGAGGCATTGACCGAATTACCACCACGGATACGGACACTCGATGCTGCTCCTGGCTGGCCACTTGAGGCGGTGATGTTCAAACCAGCTACGGTTCCGCCCAATGCCTGGTCGAGTGTTGGAGTGAGATTGGTCTCCAAGGCCTGCGTCTTGATAGTGCTGACCGAGCCAGTCAACTGAGTGCGGCGCTGGGTTCCATAACCGACCACTACCACCTCGTCCAAAGCAGAAGATTCTTCGACCAAATCTACAGTAAGCGGTTTACGAGCATTCTCCTTATTGATGAACACGGTTCGTGGTTCATAACCAATAAAGCTTACCTTGATACTGGTTGGAACTGCAATCTGGATGGTGAATTTTCCGTCCAAATCAGTTACTGCACCATGCTGTGATGTTGGATCATAGATGTTAGCTCCAATCACAGGCTCGCCTGTAGCATGGTCAACAACGGTACCCTCCAGGATAGCCGTTTCTTTGACCTTGGTTGTTACTGCAGAGTTGGCTGCCGATTCTGCAAGACCAATACTCTCAGCGTACACATTATTTATATATATAGGGCTTACTCCGACAAGCAAAGCAGCCACTACAATCTGCTTGTTGATGTTCTTATTCAATACCATTTTCAATACCTTATTTATAGTTTCTTTTTGACGGTGCAAAGGTACGGCCTTTTTCGCACTTAGAAAATCGCAACGTTATGGCAACTTATATACCACAAATGTGGTAGAATGCCGAAGCACCCTACCACATTTCTATTGTTTTTGCGTTAAAATAAGGCTATTTTCTTACATCTTCTGGATGTTCAGACGGAAACCGACATAGCCCATAGCACCCTCTGTTGGTCCCCAGACCATAGTAGCGTCGAAGTCCTCGCTATAGGGATCTTGGGCAGAGATAATTGGATTCTTCTGCTTGAATCCTGTGAGGTTCTCACCACCAATATAGACTGAGAAGTAGCGGAACTCGCGGGTAATCTGGGCTGAGAGTTGACCAAAGGCTTTGTATTTGGTCTTCCATAAGCCATTGTTGCAATCCGGCAAACGACCCGGACCATTGTACTGGTAGGTGACATCAAACTGCCAGAGTTCCAATGGGGTCTTATAACTGGCTGTTGCCAAAGCCTTGTATTTGGATGTTAAGACTGGTGTACGTAGCTCGTGCGCTGTATGCTTGATCTTCTCTGATCTGGTCTGACCTACCCATTCCGATGCCTTGACATCCTGATAACGATAGGCACAAGTCAAAGAGAATCCTGGAAAGAGGGGATAGGTAGCATCCACCTGAAACACCTTGCTATAGGATTTACCTCCCTCAGGCAGATTATAGATCAAAAGTTCTGTAGGAACATCTCGGTCGATGATCACCTGATTGACAAAGTTGGTATAGAAGTAATCGGCATTAAGTGCCAGAGTCTCATCGCCCAAGGGGATATCAAATACCAACGAACCACCCACATTCCATGCCTCCTCCTGTTTCAGTGCCGTTTGGGATTGCTGCTTATAATAACTGGATTTGGACTGGGTTGTGATACCATCTACAGATTGGTTGATACGGGTGGGCATATAAGCCATTACGAGTTTCTCACCCTCAATGTTCAGATGACGACCAGTAGCCAACAGCGTGAAATTATCGGCAATAGGGTGCGACGAACGATAACCCTTGCCTGCTGCCATACGCGCTGTAAACCACTCGAACGGATGGTATTTGAGATGCAGACGAGGGGTAACAAAACCTCCGTAAATCGAGGAATAATCATAACGCACACCAGCCATTGCTGTAAATGCATCATTGGGCTTGTAGGTATATTGAGCATAAGCACCCGAGGTTGTCTCCTTGGTCTTCTGCAATCGGATCAGACGATCACTCCACGCCTCGCTGACCGAGTGGGCAGAACCTGCCTGATAATACTCGTCGAGATAATCATGATTGAACGATGCACCAACTGAAAGGTTATGTTCTGGTGTCAGATCTGCTTCATAGAGCAACTGAGCGTATGCATTCTTCTGGTTGACCAAATAACCACCGGCTCCATACAGGTTATCGGCATCGTGATAGACACCCTTGAGGATAAGCGCCAACGACTCGCCCTTGTCGGTACGCATCAGCAGGGCGTTCTTCCACTGGCCCTCCAGTCGGTTTGTGGTCAAATCAATTCTATAAGGACCACCGTGATCATGACCCGAAAGATCAATACCCGAATGCGAGTGATTAGAGACACCACTCACACGCTCCTCGTGCAGACCGCGCACAGAGAGCTGCGAAATCCAGCGATCACTCACCCAAGCCCACCGGTCCATCACATTATATTGCTTTACCTTGGGCATATCCATGAAGCCATCAGCATTGCCATCGTGATCCTGAGAGCTCTGCTCCACATGTACCAAGAGCCCAGTGCTCAGATTGTCGTTCAGGTGCACTTCGGCATCGGCATTGACATCGAGTTTCAGATAAGTGTCATAGTAAGCATTCAGATAATAGCCCTCTGTTCCCTGAGGCTTCTTATATTCGATATTGATTTGACCCGTCACGCTCTCGTAACCATTACGAACCGAAGCAGCTCCCTTGCTGACCTGAATGCTCTGCATCCAAGGACCAGGCACATAGCCCAAACCAAATGGAAGAGCTGTGTGACGGAAGGCGGGCACATTCTCCTGCAACATCTGCACGTATGTACCACTTAAGCCCAACAGTTTGATCTGTCGGGCTCCAGTAGCAGCGTCGCTGTACGAGACATCGACACTTGGATTGGCCGTAAAGGATTCTCCTAAGTTACAGCAAGCGGCACGGATCAGTTCGCCTGCACCAATCACCTCCTTGCTCTCGACCGAGAAACTGGAATGCAAAGGTGTACGATGAGCAGATACCGTAACATCATCAATCATGATGGTGTCTGGTAATTGTGCCCAAACCGGCAGGGGCAGTAATAGTGACAAAGAAAGTATGGCTATCCGCATCTATAAATCAATTATTACGTTGATGGAAAAGTTGCCTCATCCCAAGACATGCCCCATGAAGTATGGCAGTTGGCGTCTCCACCATTCCCAATCATGTGCGACATCATGTCCCCAATAATCTATCCACGCTGGGACATTCTTTTCATGCAATAAAGCATCCAATCTGCGGGTTGAATCCAGCAGATCTTCTTCCCAGTTGCCCTGACCGACGCAACAGATGATGCGACGCTGACGATAAAGATCCCAATAGTAATGATCATCAGGCATCCATCGCAGGTAGTCGAGTGGAGAATTGGTATAAACAAGTTCGTCCGAATAATCGCCAAAGAAGTAGCTGGCGTGATACAAACCACTCAAAGCAATAAGAGTATCAAAAAGGTCTGGACGGCGGAAAAAGAAGTTGGCGGCATGGAAACCTCCCATAGAGCATCCTGTCACGATGAAGGTCTCATCACCTCTTCGCAAACTTGGTATCAGTTCATCAACGATATAATGATACCATCGTTCATGCTGCTCGATACGCCAGCGAGGATCACCTCCAAGATTACTCCAGGTCTCCCAATCCAATCCATCGCAACAGATGATGCGCAAGTCACCACGATCAACCCAAGGCTGTAGAGCCTGTGTCATACCGAAATTCTCATAGTCAAAGAATCTGCCATCCTGCGATGGGAACACCAGCAATGATCTTCGGCCATCGCCATATACTTTCAGTTCCATGTCGCGACCCAGCGACTGGCTGTACCATTTTTCGTATCTCATGCTAAAAAAGAACTAAGTACTTGTCTTGTTTACAAAACGTAATACAAGTCTTTTTATTGTTGCTTTTCGTGAACGAAGGCTACAAATTCATTGACTTCGTCCAACGTCTTAAGTTTTACCGTAAACATCTGCTGACCCATTGCTGCCGACAAGATTTCAGGCATGCGTTCATCCATGACCAGTTGTTCGCGATAATGCTGACGTACCTCTTCCTCACTATGCGTATAATTATAGATATCACGTCGAGAGGCGAAAGCACAATAGAACTGCTCTGACCAAGGCAACGACAAAGCATTACCTGCATCATGTTTCAGGACGGATGCCAAATGAGACTTATCGTAGGTAATCATATCGGCCCAGATACGATACACATCCGTGCTATGTGCAAAGTTGATCATATCGGGCGTATAACCACCGGCAGGGCGCATATTGACCTCGAGCGCCACAAAATCTCCTTTGCGTCCCAAACCTTCTCGGTCTCTATCGAGACGGAAGAATTCCAGATGTACAAAGCGGCTTTTGACCCCGAATGCCTCGACTGTACGGCGTCCTAAGGTACGAAGTCCGTCTGGCATTTCGGGCGAAACGTAGTACGAAAGGTCAAGCTGGCGGTTGACAATGTCCATGATCGAAGGTGGCCACACCGTCATCGACTCAAACAGAGGATTGGACTGGCTGTCAATGATAGCATCGTATGAACAGATGTCACCTGTGATGAATTCTTCAATGACATAGTTGGCAATATTCTTCTGTCCTAAGTGGCGAAAGAACTGACGTACATCCTCCTCACTATCGAGTTTGTGAGTTCCGCTTGCGCCTACACCGACATCTGGTTTGGCTATAATCGGATACCCCACACTACGGGCAAAGCCCAGAATATCAGCAAGGCCTCGTTCTCCCTTGATCTGGCGAGCTGTCGGAATACCACCCTTGGCATAGTATTTCTTCATCTCCGACTTCTCCTTGATGGCATCAATCGCATCGAGTTGAATACCTGAACCTATGTGATAGTCGGTACGAAGTCGGGCGTCCTGGCTGAGCCAATACTCATTATTGGATTCAATCCAGTCGATACGACCATACTTGAATGTGAGGAATGCCACGGCACGATACACCTCATCATAGTTCTCCAGATTATCGACCTTATAGTATTCGGTCAAAGACTCTCGAAGTTGTGGAGAAAGGCTCTCATAGGGAGCATCGGCAATACCAAGCACTGTCACGCCGTTCTGCTTCAGTCGGTTGCAGAATTCCCAATAGGTATGGGGAAAATGTGGGGATATAAATATAAAGTTCATAGAATATAATATTCAAATGTGAGTTTCTTTTTAGTGATGATTATGCTGCGATCTCCTTCTGCTCCTGGCTCAATATCTTGCCGAAGAAGTAAGCTGCCTGCTTACGCCACCAGTAGAAATCATGATCAACGTCCGTGCCCCAGAAGTCAAACCATCCATCGACGCCCAAACGACCAAGTGTCTGTTCCAATCGGCGTGTAGAAGCTGAGGTGATATCCTCATAGTTACCCTGACCTACGCAGCAGATAATCTGTTTGCGACGATATTGGTCAACGAGCAGATGAGGCTCTGTCAACCCAGGCAAATAGTCAAGTGGCGAGTTCTGGTAAATGAGAGCATCATCATAGCGAGGGAAGAAATAACTGGCATGAAACAAGCCACTCAGCGACAGCAAGGTTCCAAACAGGTCTGGACGACGGAAGAAGATATTGCCTGCATGATAACCACCCATCGAACAACCTGTCACAATCCAATCGTTGCTGTTGCCCCAAACAGACTTGACCTCTGGAATGAGTTCCTTGACGATATAGTCATACCAATGTTCATGCAGTACGATTCGCTCATGGTAATGGCTTCTCTCCAACTCCGATACCTCTTCAACATTCTCGCTATTGGTGCCATTGCTCCATGTCTCACGATCAATCGAATCACAGCAGCAGAGACGAATTTGTCCAGCCTCGATCATTGGAGCCAGAATATCTATCATTCCATTGTCTTCCCACTCATAGAATCGCTGGTCCTGCGAAGGGAACACCAATACGACACGACCTTCGTGTCCGTAGGTCTTGTACTCCATTTCTCGGCAGAGGTTTTCGCTCCATGACTTATAGTATCGTATCTGCATATAATCGCGTTTTATTTATTTTCACGATGCAAAGATACAACAATATAGTCGAATACTCCAAGAAACAATCAAAATAAAAGAAAAATTATCGTCAGCAAAGCAGTTACATAGAAACAAAATCTACACCCCAATAGAAAGAAAAAACTCAAAGAAGAGGAGAAGAGAAGAAGATTTCTCTTTAGCAGATAACTTCTATTCTTCAAATCTTCCTTGAGAATATTATAACTCTAGAGCCTGCCGGATGTCCTCAAACAGGTCATCCACATCCTCCAGGCCTATGCTCAATCGGATGGTGGTAGGCAACACATCCATCTTGGCCTTCTCCTCGGGAGTATAGCTAACAAAGATGGTACTATATGGATGAATGGCCAGCGACTTGTTGTCAAAGAGGTTGGTGGCACGCAGGATGAGCTGCAGACGGTTGATCAGGTTATAGCAAGCCTCCTCACTTTCCAAATCAATAGTCACCATGGCTCCACCCTGCTTGCCGAACTGACGGACAGCCAGGTCATGATAAGGGTTATCCTCCAATCCGATATAGCCCACTTTCTTGATCTGAGGCAACGTACGGAGACGCTTGGCCAGTTCAAGGGCATTTGAAGACTGCAAACGATAACGGGCATCGAGCGTTTCCAAACCCAAAGCCTGCATATAAGCAGCATGTGGGGTCATATAGGCACCTACATTGAAGAGCAGTTCGAACTTGATGCGTTTCTCTATCTCAGGGAAAGTGCCATAGTCAATGATCAGTCCTCCCAACGAGGTGGCTCCTCCCGACAGATACTTGGTCGAAGAGACTACTTGCACATCAATGCCCAACTCTCTGGCATCAAACTGGGTGAATGGCAGGAAGGTTGTATCGGCTATGAGTGGAATATGATGCTCCTGAGCAATCTCGGCCAATGCCCCAAGGTCGGCCACTTCCAACTGAGGATTGGTCACTATCTCCAGATAGACACAGACGGTTTTATCATCAACAGCCTGTCTGACAGCCTCTATATCGGTCAGATCTACAATCCTTGCCTCTACACCAAAGCGCTTTAAGGTCTTGGTCAACAAAGCAAAGGTATTGCCGAACATGTGAGCAGAAGTGACGATGTTACTACCTGCTTCGGCTACAGCCAAAAAGATGTTACTGATAGCAGCCATGCCTGAATTGAAGGCTGTTACCGACTTGGCTTGGGTCAACTGTGCCACCTTGTCCTCCAGAAAGGTGACCGTAGGATTCATCACACGACTGTAATCCGGTTCGCCACTACGGCCCGAGAAGGCTTCGGTCATCGAAGCTGCATCCGGGAACTGGTAGGCTGCGGTATGATAAACTGGCATAGCGATGCTTCCATAGGCATCTGGATGTCTGAACTGTGTATGTATAGCTTGTGTCGATGATTTCATTTTATTGAAAATGATTTGTTTCACTTACTCCCCCTAAAATTTAGGGGGCTGGGGGGTCTTTATCTATCAACTGCCCCAAGCAGTTGATTAAGTGCTTGGTTGAGAATGGCACGAGGAGTAGCCACATTGAGTCGCATGAACTGGTCACCCTCCGAACCGAACTTGCGGCCATCGTCCAGAGCCAGATGAGCCTTGTCGATAAAGAGGTCGAGAACCTCCGCATGACTACCTAACCCCAATCCATGACAATCAAGATAGACCAGATAGGAGGCCTGAGGAATGATCGGACGAATCTGAGGCAGATTCTCAGCAAACCACTTCTGAACATAGTCAATATTAGCCTGAATATAGGTCTTGACCTGCTCTAACCACTCTTTGCCATGCGTATAAGCCTCGACGGTCACCATCTGGGCGAACATATTCCCCTCATCCAGTTCGCTGGCGGCCAGATAGGCATTGAACTTCCTGCGTATGATCTCATTGCCGATAACCGAATAGCTCGACACTATGCCCGGGGTATTGAATGCCTTCGATGGTGCTCCAAAGGTGATACTGTTTTGTCGCGCCTCCTCGCTGACCGAGGCGTATGGTGTATGACGATGAGGAGCCAAAGTAAGATCAGCATGGATCTCATCGCTGATGACCAGCGTGCCATGCTTCTGCGCCAAATGGGCAATCTGCTGCAGTTCTGCTGGCGTCCAGACTCGTCCACCCGGATTGTGAGGATTACTCAGCACGAATACCTTGACATCCTGCAAGTCACGATCCAACTGTTCGAAGTCAATCTCATACTGGAACTGTTCTTTGTTCAGCTTCAGATGATGATAAACCACCTCGCGGCCATTGTGTTCAGTAACCAGAAAGAAAGGGTGATAGACAGGATTCATCACCAATACCTTATCTCCCAGTTGGGTAAATGCCTGCAGCACGAAGGCAATACCACGCACGATGCCAGGGATGAAGGTAAGTTCCTCCTCTCCTACGCTCCATCCCTGCTGCTCCTTGAGCCATTGGACAATAGTAGGACGCCAACGAGGATCGGAGGCAGTATAGCCCAACACCTCATGTTCAAGACGCTTTCGCAATGCTTCGATCACAAAGTCCGGCGTACGGAAATCCATGTCTGCCACCCACAGCGGTAACAGATCGGTCCTACCCCATCGCGCTTGCAGAACTCCATACTTCAGACAGTCACTATTCCGTCTGTCCAATATCTCATCAAAATCGTATTTCTTTGCCATAAATTTAACCTTAACATTAACCCTAACCTTAACCCTAACCCCAAAGGGGTCGTGACCAACGGGAACAACTTTAACCCTTTTAACCTTTTAATCTTTTAACCCCTTAACCATCTCCCCCTAAAGGGGGCAGGGGGGTCTTAAATATAATAATCACTCTCAATCAATCCTATTCTCAACGCATAGCGGGTAGCCTCATACACACTATTGACCTCAATCTTACGGAAGATATTCTTCTTGTGGGTCACAATGGTGTGAGAAGAAGAAAAACGCAAGGCAGCAATCTCCTTCACCGACTTACCGAGAGCTATGAGTCGTAGAATCTCCGTTTCGCTTTGAGTCAGATGATTGTCTTCCGTCTCCTTCTTGCGGCTCAGCAATCGGTTGGCAACCTGATGACAGAGATAGCGCTCGGCTTGGAGTACACTCTTCAATGCGGCACGGATCTCTTCTGCCGAATTGTTCTTCAGGATAATACTGACCGAAGGCATGCCTCCGAACACCGACAACTGCTGGTCGGTCACTTCCGGCAGGAAGAGCACCCAGCGCGTCATGGGCTGTTTTTCGTACAAGGGGAGCAACTCCTCAGGCGAATGAATCTCCAGCGAGTCCATGTCGAGGATGACGATAGGGGCCTCGCTGCGAAGCAAGGCACTCTCAAGCTCGTCGATATCCTCTACCCGTTCCTGCGGATATTTATCGCCGCCTACTTTAGCCAAGAGAGTCTGCACACCAATGCGGGTGATGTCCTGGTTGTCTGCTAATATAATTGATGTCTGCATATTTATAGTTTCTATTTCTGGGTGCAAAGATAGATATTTTTTAGTTCAATGCATAACATACATCTGGTATTTCTACATGAGAATAGATATTTATTCTACATAATATATACCACATAGATGTTATTTCTATTAGTGTACTCTTTTTAACTCATCGTTTTATTAATTCTATTCTATAATTTGCATTATTCACTGAAAGTCTGTATCTTTGCACCCAGAAAATATCGAATAACAAACAATAGAAAGATATGAAGAAGATCCTGTCATTAGCTTTTGCCACCCTTCTTGCAACACAAGCTTGGGCTGAGTCGAAGATCGACACCCTCGTTGTTACCACCAAACCAGTAATGCATTGTGCTAACTGCGAGAAGAAGATCAAGACCAACATTCGCTTCGTGAAGGGCACCAAGAACATTGTCACTTCGGTACCAAAACAAACCGTGACTATCATCTTCGATGGCTCAAAGTCCACCTATCGGGATTTTGAAACCGCCTTCAAGAAAATCGGCTACGAGATCAAGATGACCGAAGCAAACACCCCAAAATAACAAACATGATATCAACGCTCGAAAAAGGAATGCTAAGGCGCTCGGAACTACTGCTGGGCAAGCCTTTCATGGAACGAATTGCAGAGGTCAAAGTGATTATCTTCGGTGTGGGAGGTGTCGGTTCGTGGTGTGCCGAAGCTTTGGTGCGTAGTGGTGTTCGACACCTGACTATTGTTGACTCAGACCGCGTATGCATCACCAACTGTAACCGACAGCTCATGGCCACTGCCCATACTGTTGGTCAGGTCAAGGTGGATGCGCTTCGTGATCGCCTGCTGGATATCAATCCTTCGGCCAATGTGACCGCCCTACAGATGATCTACGACAGCACAACGGCTGAGTCATTCCATATCGAGCAATATGACTATGTGATCGATGCCATCGACTCTTTGCAAGAAAAGGCAGATCTCATTATTCGTGCCACCAATATCCCAACAGTCACCCTCTTCAGCAGCATGGGTGCTGCTCTGCGCATCGATCCGACCAAGGTGCGTGCTACGGAATTCTGGAAGATTCAAGGTGATGGTTTGGCTCGAGCTCTCCGTAACAAGTTCAAGAAGCAGAAGACTTTCCCTCGTCATAAGTTCCTGTGTGTGTGCAGCGAGGAGATTCCGATGAAGAACATGGGCGAGAGCTACACCTGTGGCACCAGCCAATGTATGTGTCCGAAGGCAAAACTGTTGAGTGGTGAACGAGGCACTGATACTGCTGTTTACGATGCTCCCGGCAATCAAAAACTGGTAGAACATGAGTGGTGTACCAAGAAAGCACAGATCAATGGCTCTTTAGCCCCCGTTACTACTGCCTTCGGCATGGCACTCTGCTCTTTGATCCTACAGGATATCATGAAAACAAAGGTCCAGAAGTGACAATATCGTATACTCTTTGTCACTAATTAAGCCTTGGATGTGACAATGACGTATGCTCTTTATCACTAATCAAGGTCCGGAAGTGATAATGACGTATGAACTTTGTCACTAATTAAGATTCGGATGTGACAATGTCGTATGCTCTTTGTCACTAATTAAGCTTTGGATGTGACAATGTTATAACTCACACAAAGACACAAAGATGATTAAGGGGAAAGACTTTTTATCTTCGTGCCTTCGTGTGAATTTAAATACAAGTCATTAAGACAGTACATAAAACGGATCAAGCGATTATTTATTTCCGCATTCCGTGGTCAAATAACAGATTATTTAGCGTTGCAGACATCCATTAAAATCTGCGAGAGATAATAGAGAAGTAAAGAGTGTTTTTATTTGCACTCATTGAAACGGCGCGCTAGGTAAAAAAATGTCATCTTCTATACTCAAGATTGTATTCGACAAAAGGTGCAAATTTGCACTAAATATCGAATAGAACACTCACCAATTCGACAAAAGGTGCAAATTTGCACTAAATATCGAATAAAATATTTGGAGTATTAGTAAAAAAGCGATACCTTTGCAGCGTAATACTCTAATGTATTGCCATAAATTGAATGAAAAGCATCAATAGAGATCTGTATCTGGAAAGACTTAAGAATAGGATGCATAACGGATTGGTCAAGATCATTACAGGACCACGCCGTTCCGGCAAATCTTGGTTGTTAAGTCACATCTTTACTGACTACCTGTTTAGTATTGGCATTGAAGAATCTCAAATTATCCATATCTCATTTGATTTGGATGATGATACCAATCAAACTGACCTACTAAACCCGACAGCACTTAAAGATTATCTGTATGGCCGTATCACAGATTCCAACAAACAATACTACATAATGCTTGATGAAGTACAGGAGGTTGATGGATTCGAGCGTATTGTCAATGGATTGGCAGCAAAGGACAATGTTGACGTCTATGTAACAGGTAGCAACAGCCATTATTTAAGCAGTGATATCAATACATTGTTCCGAGGCAGAGGTGATGAAATAAGAGTATGGCCTTTCTCATTCCGAGAATTTATACAAGATAGTACAGAATCTCTCCCCGAACTATGGAAAGAATATTACACTTATGGAGGTATGCCAGGATTGCTGCTACAACGAACCTCCGAACAGAAAATAAACTATCTGCAACGTTTGTGGCAAAAGGTATATTTGAGTGATGTATTAGAAAAAAATCAAGTAAAGAATCGTTCCGCTTTTGAAGCTTTGACCGATGTATTATGCTCCTCTATTGGCTCGCTCAATAATCCGACCAAACTGAGCAATACCATGCATAGTGTTCTACAGGTCAAACTATCCAGCGAGACAGTATCAACTTATATTGGATATTTAGAGAACGCCTTTTTATTCGATGGTATCAAACGATATAACATCAAAGGAAGAAAGTATTTTGAATCAATCAAGAAATACTATTCCGTTGATGTCGGATTACGCAATGCTCGTTTGAACTTCCGTCAGCAGGAAATAACTCATATTATGGAGAATATCATATACAATGAGTTACGAATTAAAGGATTTCTGGTGGATGTAGGAGTAGTAGAGATTCGCGAAATGATTGATTCTCATCAGGTCCAATCTCAATATGAAGTAGATTTCATTGCGACTAACGGAATAGATAAATACTATATTCAATCTGCGTATCGATTAGATACCAAAGAAAAGAAGGATCTGGAGTTGAAATCTCTGCGAAAGATTGATGATAGTTTCCAAAAAATAGTAATAGTCGGAGATGATATAGCTCCATATATTGATGAACAGGGCATTACCTATATGGGATTATTCCATTTCCTATTAAAGTGGTAAAAAAGCAAACATGAGGGCGTGTAGCAAGTCCAACGACTGCAACACGCCCTCATTATATTATATATAGGAAACGGCAACGATTACTTGCCTACAATCTCGGCAGTATCGGTAGCGATCATGAGCTCCTCGTCGGTAGGAACGACGGCAACTGTAACCTTGCTGTCGGCAGCCGAGATGATAGCCTCATCACCATGAATCTGCTGGTTCTTGGCAGCATCGAGCTTGATGCCCAGGAACTCCATGTCCTTGCAGACCTGTTCACGAACATAAACATGGTTCTCGCCTACACCACCCGTGAAGGCAATAGCATCGACACCACCCATAGCTGCAGCGTATGCACCGATGTACTTGCGCAGACGATAGCAGTAAACATCCATAGCTGTCTGTGCATTCTTGTCGCCATCGCAAGCCTTCTGGTAAGCATCGCGCATATCGCTTGAGCCACAGAGGCCGAGCATACCAGACTTCTTGTTGAGCATGGTGTCCATCTGAGCAGGAGTCATGCCCTCCTTCTCCATCATGAAGGTAACAGCAGCTGCGTCGATGTCGCCCGAACGGGTACCCATTACGAGACCCTCCAATGGAGTAAGACCCATAGAGGTATCGACACACTTGCCATTGACCACAGCTGACATAGAGGCACCATTACCAACGTGAGCCACGATGAGCTTAGAGTTGTTTGGATCGAGACCCAGGTACTCGATAGCACGCTTGCTTACGAAGCGGTGTGAGGTACCGTGGAAACCATAGCGACGTACGCCCCACTTGTCGAACATCTCGCGTGGAATGGCATACATGTAGGCCTTCTCTGGCATGGTCTGGTGGAAAGCGGTATCGAATACTGCTACCTGTGGACAAGCTGGCATCAACTCCTTGACAGCCATGATACCCTTCAGGTTAGCTGGGTTGTGGAGAGGGCCGAGAACAGCACACTCCTTAATAACCTCGATAACCTCGTCGGTTACGAGACAAGACTTGGTAACCTTCATGGCACCATGCAGTACGCGATGACCTACAGCCTCAATCTCATTAACTGACTTGATGACGCCATACTTCTCGCTGAGCAACTGCTCGAACACGAAGCTTACAGCAGCAGTATGCTCTGGCATATTGTGCTCAAGGATTGCTTTCTCGCCATTAGGAGCAGTCAGCTTCAGGAATGAATCCGGCAAACCAATCTTCTCTACACCACCCTGTGCGATGACCTCTTTGCCATCGAACAGCTTATACTTAAGGCTCGAAGAGCCACAGTTCAAAACTAAAATTTTCATAAAGACCCTCTCTGCCCATTCGGGCATCTCCCCAAGTTGGGGAGAAATAGATTGCTCTATTAGTTCCGCCGAGAGGTAGCGGTGATAATAAATTATTTGAATATCTGATTGTAACTATTCCTCCCCTTAAAGGGGGAGGTGGCTCATTTTGAGCCGGAGAAGGTCTGCTTACTTTGCTGCTCTCTCCTTAGCGCCGATAGCCTGGTTACAAGTTACAACGATAGTCTGATAAACCTCATCGACAGAGCAGCCACGAGAGAGGTCGTTGACTGGAGCTGCGATACCCTGGAGGATAGGACCGATAGCGATACCGCCAGTGAGACGCTGAACGAGCTTGTAGCAGATGTTACCAACCTCGAGCGATGGGAAGACGAGAGTATTGCAATGACCAGCTACGGTGCTGCCTTTAGCCTTGCTTGCACCTACCGAAGGAACGATAGCAGCATCGGCCTGAAGTTCACCATCGATCTGAAGCTCTGGACGGAGTTCCTTAGCTACAGCAGTTGCCTCGATAACCTTGTCGCACATCTCGTGCTTGGCAGAACCCTTGGTTGAGAATGAAAGCATACCAACGACTGGAGTCTCGATGCCTGCGATGTCGTGTGCAGTATCAGCACAGCAAACTGCGATCTGACCGAGCTGCTTAGCATCTGGATTAGGAGTTACGGCACAGTCACCGAAGACCATGATACCCTCCTTGCCATAAGCCTTGGCTGCCTCATTGTCCATGATCATGATGAAGGCGCCTGATACACAGCTGATGCCAGGAGCAGTCTTGATAATCTGGAGAGCAGGACGAAGCACGTCGCCAGTAGTGTTGCGAGCACCAGCTACCTGACCGTCGGCCTCACCAGCCTTGATGATAAGGGTACCGAGATAAAGAGGATTCTTGACCAACTGCTGAGCCTGCTCTGGGGTCATACCCTTCTTCTCACGAAGCTTGAAGAGGAGGTCTGCATACTTCTGTGCATCTGGATTATTTTCTGGCTCAACGATAGTAGCCTTGTCGATATTCTTAAGATTGTACTCCTTAACGAGAGCGTCGATTTCAGCCTTTGCGCCAATCAAAACGATGTCTGCTACGCCGTCACCGAGGATACGGTCAGCGGCCTGGATTGTACGTGGTTCTGTGCCCTCTGCGAGCACAATGCGCTGCTTGTTGGACTTTGCCTTAGCAACGAGTTGATCCATTAATGCCATAATTAATTTTATTTTTTGGGTTAATTTGTATTTGAATTATTCTGATTTGTCGCTGTTGTCACCCTCTTCTGTCTCATCAACTTCGCCATTGAGGGTATCCTTACTATACTTCTCTTCGGGAGTTTGTGCCTGCTTGACCATCTCGCTCGAAACAATACCCGTAGGTACTGCAATGATGGTATAGCCTAAAAGCATGACGATGCCGGCAAAGAAACGGCCCAACGGGGTGATGGGAGTAATATCGCCATAACCGACGGTTGTCATCGTGACAATGGCCCAATAGATACTGGTTGGAATATCGGTAAACTGACTGTCAGGCTCTCCACCTTCGACCATATACATGACAGTACCCAAACAGATGACCAGAATCAGCACAAAGAGAAAGAATACAAAGATCTTCTTGAAACTCTGCTTCAGACTCTCCATCAGTTTGTACCCCTCGTCGAGAAAGGAGAAGAGCTTGAAGATACGGAACACACGGATAAGACGGATGCTTCGGAGCACAATGACGAAACGGGCACCCGGCAAAAGCCATCCGAGGTACATAGGCAAGATAGAGACCAGATCAATAATGCCAAAAAAGCTGAAGGCATAATCCTTAGGATGAGGCGAACAATACAATCGGGCCAGATATTCGAAAGTAAAGAAAAGCGTCAAAAGATACTCCAGAATCACCAACGAACCCACAATCCAAGGGTTAGCAAAGAGAGAATCGAAAATGGTGATAAAGATACTAACCACGATGCACACCATCAACAGAATATCGAACGATTTTCCCATAGGGGTATCGCTTCCAAAGATGATTTCGTAGAGCTTATGCTTGAGAGGCTGATTGGTCATCAGCTTTTCCCACCGCTGCTTGATTGACATGGTTACTAATAATTCTTTTTTGACCTCTTCTATATCTTTCTAAGCGCAAAGATAATGATTTTGTGATTACGATGTGCAAAAATTAGGCTAAAATAGTGCTTTTTTTACTTTTTTAGAGGCATTTTAGCACTTATCTGCTATAAAAGCCGTATATTTGCGCCCGGTTAATTACCATTGGTAGAATACATATATTATCTATAAAACACAATTTCAAATCAAGAACCATGAGTTTCTTTAACAATGTTCTCGTACGTCGTTACAGAGATTTTCGTAACCCGTCGAATGCCAAGACTGTCATCGGCAGTCTCATTGCCTTGATTGCCTACTTCGGCATTCTCTTTACCGATCCGGCAGCCTATGGATTGCCTAATCTGTCGTTGGTCGAGATCCGTATGGTTGCTATCTTCCTCACAGCAGCTATTCTTTGGATCAGCGAGGCAATTCCTACTTGGTGTACATCCGTCCTGATTATTGTAGTCATGCTGCTTACCGTCAGTGACTCCTCTTTATGGTGCTTCGATGTCGCTACTGCCAAAGACTCTCCTGAAGTACAGAAGGCTCTCGGCCTCGGCATCAGCTATAAATCAATCATGGCCACCTTTGCCGATCCAGTCGTCATGCTCTTTATGGGTGGTTTCGTATTGGCTATCGGTGTAGAGAAGGTAGGTCTGGATGTATTCATGGCTAAAGCTTTGCTCAAACCTTTCGGCACTCACCCTGCATCAGTTCTCGCTGGCTTCATTGTAGTTACAGCACTCTTCTCTGCCTTCATCTCGAACACAGCTACTGCTGCTATGATGCTGGCCTTCCTGGCTCCTGTGCTCCGTTCTCTGCCAGGCAATTCAAAGGGTAAGATTGCATTGGCTATGGCCATCCCACTGGGTGCTAACATCGGTGGTATCGCTACCCCTATCGGTACCCCACCAAATGGTGTTGCCATGAAGTACCTGAACGATCCTGACACACTCGACAAGCTTCGTGCAGCTGGTCAAGAGGTTTCGGAGGTTACCTTCGGACAGTGGTGTGCTGCCATGACTCCAGTTACCCTGATTACCCTCTTCATCGGTTGGATTGTACTGCAATGGATGTTCCCATTCGCTAAGGGTGAACGTGTCGAGATCAAGATCGATGGCGGTTTGAAGAAGGGGTACAAGACCTGGGTGGTAGCTGCCACTTTTGCTTTGACCATCATCCTTTGGTTCACCGGCGAGTGGAACCACTTGAATGCAAATGTCGTTGCTCTGGTACCTATCTGCTGTCTCTGTCTGACTGGCCTGTTGAGCAAGAAGGACCTTGAGAAGATCAACTGGTCTGTGCTCTGGATGGTGGCTGGTGGCTTTGCCCTTGGTTTGGGCTTCAACAAGTCTGGTTTGGCCAACGATCTGGTAACCAACATTCCTTTCGGCGAATGGTCGGCTATCGTAGTCCTGCTCTCTGCAGGTCTGATCTGCTGGTTCCTCTCGAACTTCATTTCGAACTCAGCAACTGCAGCTCTTCTCATCCCAATCCTCTGTGCTGTGGGCGTAGGCATGGGTGACACTTTGCTGGAAATCGGTGGCTTGCGTGCCCTCTTGTTCGGCACCGCCATGGCTGCCTCATTGGCTATGACTTTGCCTATCTCTACTCCTCCGAATGCCATCGCCTCATCGACCGGTATCATCTCTACAGCCGATATGGCTAAGTCAGGTTTGACCATTGGCATCCTGGGTGGTGTAGTTGGCTACCTCCTCTTGATCTTCGTATTCTAACCGTTAGATTCATATCACAAATAGGCTGGAAGTAATCGAACTTCCAGCCTTTACATTTATCGTTTGAGGGAGAGGTAATAAAAAGTAAACAATTCTGTAAGCAGGAATTCGACACTTTCAAAGAAAAGCATCACTTTTGCAGCGCATTTTAACCATTCATCTGCTATAATATGGAACAAAAATCTCTGCAAAAATCTCAAACCGGTAAAAATCTGATACTGAATTTTATTGATGAATCACAGACTTGCAGTCGGTATCAGTTCTATGCATCTGTAGCACACAAAGAGGGGTATAAGAAAGTAAGCAGTATCTTTCTTGAAATGTCCGGGCAAAATTTTGAACATGCCAAAAGACTATTCAAATTTCTGGAGGGCATCAAGACAACTTCTGACACGCAATACCCGATCGATTTGCTATCGAACACCAACAATAATCTGCTGATTGCCGTCCAACTGGAACATCAGGGATGGTGCAATAATTATCCTTCATGTCTGAAAATAGCTCAGGAAGAGGGCTGGTATGATGTCGTAGAAATCTACGAGCAAATCATCTTGACAAAACAAGCCCACGAACATCGGCTGCGCCAACTTCTTGAAAAAGTGAAAGGCTGCTGGATATGCTCATGTGGGAAAACTGTATTCTGGCAATGCGTAAACTGTGGATTTGTGCACGATGGTTCGCACCCTCAACAAAACTGTCCAGCATGCAAGGGCCCGCTGGCTTATTTCGAAATAATGGAAAACTTATTATAACTATGAACAACAAAGAAACTGAACTCTACAGAATTCTTGACTTGGTGGTTGAATGCTGTGCCACCCAAGTGGATGAAAATGGCAAGATGAGCATCACTCGCGAGGATGTGATAGGCAAAAGCCGAGCCGAAAACGTAGTGATGACGCGATGCATTCTCGTCAATCAAATTGTTAGCGCTGGTTATTCGACCACTACAGCCGCTATGCTATTGCATCGAACTCCTCACGCCATCAGACACCTGCTTGAAGTCGGCACTCAATACGAAAAGACCTCTCGTGCCTATCGTATTGCCAATGCTGAGGCTACGCTGAAATGTCGCGACATCACAGCCCAGACTATTTGAGTCTCTTCTTTATCTCGTCGGTATTGGAACGAGAGACTGGAATCTGCTTCTCGTCGCCAAAAAGATGGAGTTGATAATAGTCACTGCCCGGACGAACTGAAAGACTGGACACATAGTTAAGGTTGACAATATAGGCGCGATGACAGGAGATGAGATAATCGTAGTCTGAAAGTTGTTCGCGTAGTTGGCGCATGGTGATTCGAAGCTGCTGATGACTGATATGCCCCTCATCCATGTAGCAGATATCTGCATAATTGGACATCGATTCGATATAGACAATGTCGGTTGGAGGGACTGTAATCGAAAGTCCACCAGTACTGCCCTCCAAAGTGATCGTAGGAAGATTCTCTGAATGAGAAGAGGACTGGAGTTCCTGGTTTTCTTGTTCAATCGTCATACGTTCCAGACGGGATTCGAGCATATTATTGATGGCTCGTACCTCGTCGAGCTGCAATTGCAGTTTCTTGTTGAAAGTCAAGATGAGCAGTACAACAAAGACAAAGACTGAGATAATGGCGACCGATGCACACATTATGCCATAACCTTGCAACGTAAATTCTCCATGGAAGAACCAGTAAGCCTTCAGATCGCCGACATTCATCCATCCGTTGAAGGTAAGCAGTACGGCCGACAATAAAGGGATATTGATGAAATGAACTACCAGATGTTGCCACGCCATAACCCAACGACTTTGTGTCTGTTGGGCATTCTGATTGAAAAACAACTGTGCAATACAGATACTGACTATAGCCACAACTGTAGCCAATAAACCTTCGGCCACAATAAACAACAGTCGGTATTCCTTGATACGGTCAATACCAAAAGGCTCCAGCAACGCCAAAACTGACATCGAACATAATGCACCTATGCATGAACCTTTGACAATCTCTTTTTTAGTCATTGAATAACGTCTTTTATTCGAGGTTAAATTCGACTGCAAAGATAAGACAAATACCGTAAATAAACAACTATTTCTGCTGCATTTTATCCCAAAAACCGCATTTCATACCCACCAAACCGCTTTTTCTCCCTATCAGACTGCAACCTGTCCCTCTCTATTGCAGGAATGAAAGAAAGGCCCTACCTTTGCAGCGTCGAACAAAAACGAAGACGTTGATGAAAACGATTCGTTATGCTGCGATAACTTATTAACCTAAAAAATATATATGATTATGAAAAAGATTCTTCTTGGCCTTTTGGCAGTAGTTACAGTTCTGGGTATGGGAACAATGATGTGGTTTGCTATGACCTTCCGCACTCAGTATGAAGCAACAGAAACTATCACCCTCGTAGATGAAGGCATGTACGAATATTATTATAATGGAGAGACTGGACTGGATCAGTTACTCGAAAAGGGTGGTGCTGCCAATTCGACCGATATAGCTGTTTTTGCCACCGAGTTCCTGTCGCATGGCTTCGCTCATCTGAACCTGAAGCCTTCGGAGTTCGGCTGCAGTACCATCAACGCCAAAGACAGCAAAGGCCATCTGCTTTCGGCCCGTAATTTCGACTGGTTTAACGAAGAACATGGCGATATGGTTATCGTTCATACCCGTCCGGAAAATGGCTATGCATCGGTTGCTACTTTCAATGTCAACTTCTTTAACTTTGGCGAAGGATTCAAGCCAGAAACCATGATGCAGAAGTTCATGCTGATGGGTTCGCTCTATGTGGCTCTGGATGGCATGAACGAAAAGGGACTCTTTGTAGCCGACCTTGTGGCTGGCGATCGTGAACAGACCCATCAGAAGGGAGGTGAAAGCAATGTGACCACCACCTTTGGCATCCGTCTGCTGCTCGATAAGGCTGCCAACGTGGAGGAGGCTTTGGCCTTGCTGAAACGCTACAACATGCATTCTGACATCACCGTGGCACATCATCTCTCCATCAGCGATGCATCAGGCCGCTGCGTTGTGGTTGAGTGGGCCGACAACCAGATGTATGTAACTGAATCTCCTGTATGCACCAATCACTATCTGGCTGCAGAACCTAAACTTGCCACTCAGGTAGTTAATCAGAACTCACAGGAACGTTTCGATACTCTCTATTCTCAATTGCAGGCACAGCCTGCCATGACCCTTCAAGACATTACTAACGCTATCGCCAGCGTATCGAAGCCTGTTCACACCCGTTGGAGCATCGTGTATGACCGTGAGAATCTGACTGCCACCTATTATCAAGATGGCGACTTCTCCAAGCCCTACACGACCAGCATTGCTCGGTAATATCCGATTGGGACAAGGATATACATGATTATATATGCAAAAAGGAGAGCAACAATGTGCCCTCCTTTCTTTATTTATTGATTATGTCAATCTACTTAGAACTGTGCTTCACTAGTGTCCAACAAAAGTTGGAAAATTAAGTTCGTAAATAATTGATATCCATTAAATCAAGTCGCGAATTTTCAACCGGAGGATTTGAAATTGCTGCCAAATGATTATCTTTGTGCCCAAATAGCAAAATGAAAGCA
>JAZRXX010000094.1:0-7674 GCA_045600485.1 Bacteroidales bacterium | reverse complement strand
GGTCATCTTGCGACTAACCATGCCGTTTTATGAGCCACGCCATTCGCGCGAAAAATACATTGTCCGAGTAATCTGGACATGGCAACAAATGACATAAACTCGTCGCTAAAAAGACCAAGTTATTTTTTACACATTACTAAGGTTTTGTAAAAAGAAAAGAGACAACCGCGACAAGCTCCGCTAGAGCCTGCCACACCATGCAGTGACAAGTTCCTGACGAGTATATATAATATTGCGGGCAAATATACATTATTTATTTTAAAGAAGCAAATTATGGGAATGAAACCTTATTTTTGATAGTTGTTTTTTATGCGTTTTGTTATCCTTTTTCATTTTTCGGAGGTATTTTGGGGTTGTTAACGAGGTAAGACGAGGGCTAAAACGATTCTTTGTGCTTCTGATCGAAATTAGCCAGTTCAACAATTTCGATGGGCTTATCGACCTTCTTATACAGATTGTTTACAGATGCCAATACATCTTTATCGGTTGTGTCAATAGGATAAGGAATCTCCAGCAGATCGGAGAAAAGAGCGATGGCCAGATTAATACTATCCATCCTTGAGATAGACTTAGAATAGGCATGACAAGCAGAGTAGATCGTTGTCGTGAGATACTGCTTAGTGTAATGTGGATTGGAAGAAAACGACAGTGGCGACGCAGGCAGTCGCTGGGTATTGAAGTAATCCCGTATTACCTTAATGACATCCTCTAGCTCTTCCTTCTGGAACCGAATGATCCGACGGGTAACCCAACTACAGATGATCTCTACTCGTTCTGCTTCCATCAACAGATTATTTGTCTTTTGCTCATGGATGATAGCCTCAATATTGTTCGCACTATGCGCATAGGGAGGAGGTTGAACATCACGTACTGATACTGTCGGCAGAAAGCCCAATAGACAGCGGATTCGTGTAAAGAAAGATTTGAGTAAGTATGCCATATCAGTTAGCGATTATTTGAAATCGTGGTGCAAAGATATTGCAAAAAATAATAGCTTCCAAATTCTTGTTTTTAACGGCATTTTAATGAATGCAATCTTCTGCAATACAACACATTATTGCATTGATTGCAATGTCCCGAAGTGTCCCACTGTCCCAAAGTGTCCCACCGTCCCAAAGTGTCCAAAATCCATACTATCAGGCAGTCTCATTCGCCATCATAATCTTATCATCTGAGAATTGGTCATGATAAGAACAATGTACCGCCTACATTTACCCAAAATTATCAAAACGCGAACTAAGACGATGCAACGATGCAAAGCTCGAAAATGCAATCTTGTGCAATCTCAAGCGTTTTGATAATATTATGTAAAGATTTTTCCAGATTTTGCGATTTGCCAATCGAGCCTTACAAAACAAGTCTTTTTCCGACAGCTTTTCCCCTCCTCGATGAGCTATCCGAAATGCCTCTAAATTGTAATCCTCAACGGAAGAAAAGCCTCCTTTGTAACAAATCTTTCATTCCCAACACACTTTTTTGTAACAAAATTTGGTCATATCGAAGAAAAGTCCCATCTTTGCGCCGAACAAATTCCTATCGGTATTTATCGCAGATTTATGCCTAATGATATTAGATTTGTAGTAAAACAGTAGCAAACTGACTTAACGTTTTGATTATTACCTATACTCATATTCGAGGAGGTAAAGTAATTTTCAGCGAAAATCGAGTAGGAGGTAAATGCTAATCGTAGGCGTGTATCTCCTATTTTCGCGTTTACCGACCTCTCACACCACCGTACGTGCCGTTCGGCATACGGCGGTTCCTAATTATTGCACGCGGACTATTAAACGATTATAGTCCACCATCAGACATGTGCAATAGAATTATAAAACAATGCAAGCAATCACAACAAGCGCATTATCCACAAAGGGTAGTGCGCTTGTTTCTATCGTTTCTATTCTAATAGCACATCCAACATCTCCATTGCGATTTTTGGATTCTTCAACTTGATGATGTGATCCTTCTCTGAGTTGAAGCCCAGTGCATTGATGCTTCCGTACCAGACAATAGATTTGTCGATGATGATTGTGCAAAGTTTCAGGTCCGGCTTTGTGGTGACACGGAAGCCTAACGAAACAAGGTGGTCGTATTGCTCATCATTATTTGAGGTGTGAATAGATACTTCAATCCCTTTCGCACTTTGTTCTTTCAGCAAGGGAACGAGTTTGTTGTTGGCAACACGATAGAGTCTTGGCGAGGAAATAACGACAGAGCGTTTTGCGTTGATTATGTCTTTTGACAAAATCTTGAAGAAGGACAATCCGTTAAAAATCTGGTTATCTTCTGATGGCGTCGGCAAGTTGTCAATCTCATCAAACAGTGTTGGCTGTCCCAATTGAATTGTCTGATACCCAATGGCAGCGTACCCCCTCAACCGCTTGTGGTACATACTGTCGCACATCGGTTCATGAATATCTATGTAATCATAGATACGGACATCCTTCTTCCCGTCGTTCTCTCGATGAAGGCGACCTGCATATTGTTCCAATCGTCCCTTCCATGATATCGGCAAGGCCAGGAACATCGTGTCAAGCCGAGGGTAATCAAAACCTTCACCCACATATTGTCCAGTAGCAACAATCACCATGGGTTCGTCTGATGAGATTTCCTGAAGTAGTTGCAGTGTCTCACGCTTCTCCTTTGTAGTACCTGCTCCTGTCAAACAAACAACATTTTTCACGTAAGGTTTCAACATTTCTGCCAAAAGATCTACATGCTGTTTGATGCCTGTGAGTACAATTGGAGTCCTACCACTTTCAACAGCTTTACGGACATCGTCAGCTATGAGTCTATTACGCATTTCATCAGCAATAAGGCATTGCTGCAAAGCCGTAAACGATTGTTTGTCATCAGTTATGCTGCGATACGACGAAAATCGTGGAATTAGATATCTGCGGAACGATTGCTTCTGAATCTGGCTCTTTGCGTCGGCAGAAAATCGGATAGGTCCACATTGCATGAAGATGATTGGCTGCTGACCGTCTTTGCGAATAGGAGTTGCTGTCAATCCATGTACATATTGAGCCTTAATGGATTTGAGCACTTTCTCGAAGGTAACAGAAGAGACATGATGACATTCATCCACGATGACCATTCCGTAGTCTTGAACGAATGGCTTAACCTCTCCATCCTCAAAGCAAGACTGCATCAAGGCAATATCAACAATTCCATGAATGGTGTTTGTCGTGGAATCCAGACAACCGATTGGCGAGAATGCTTTCTTTCGACCTCTCTTTTTGATCGATTCCGGCTCTTTGTAATCAATTTCCAAGAACTCGCTCAGTCGCTCATGCCATTGGGCCAGCAATGCCTTTGAGTGGACAAGTATCAGCGTATTCACCTTTCTTCTTACAATCAGAGAGGCAGCCGTCACAGTCTTTCCGAAAGCAGTGGTGGCGTGAAGTACACCGTTGTTGAATGGCAGTAAAGCCTCGATTGCATCAATTTGTTCATCTCGCTCTGTTCCAAGGAAAGTAACGGGTATAGACCTGCCATGATTCATTTCGTCAATGATTGCATATTTTGCACCATTTGAATCAAGCAACTTTATGATTGCCTCTCTACAACCTCTTGGCATTGCAAGATAATCATCCGTTATGTCGAAGCAAGATATGACGCGTGGAATTCCGTATGTGGACATTCGCATTGCCTGCTTCGTATAGAACTCAGGATTACGGAATGCCGCAATGCGTTTGATATGGTTGAGTACCTTGGCAGAAACAGAATCGAGCGGGATGTATATCTTGTCTGCAATGGTAATGGTTATCGTGTTAGGGAAATCCAAGCTGCCGATATTTTGAGGAACAGGAGTAACCCAAGGCTTGCTCTCGCTCGATGTTGACAATACGCCGAGGTCTTCATGGACATGTTGCAGCAATAGGCTATCAACCGTTTGTTCTTCAACCTTCTGTACTTGTGCAAGATAAGCCCATTGATCTCGGAATGCGAGGAACTCATCATCGACGAACACGCTATTCAACGCCTTACGTGCCTTACCTTGTAGCGGCAAAGCAACGAGATTGCCGAACCCTCCCTCTGGCATCCGGTCTTGATTAGGAAAGAATCTGTCGTAGGAATCAAATGACATTCTTCCATCACGATTCATCGCCTCAGTCAGAATCGCGTTGCCCAATCTTCGAGCCTTGTAGGCAGGAAGGACATCGCTAAAGAATATCCAGACATGTGCTCCATTACCCGAGCGTGACCGTTCTATAGAATAAGGTATGCCCCAATCGCGGCAAACACCAACAAAAGCAAGCACATCATCCTTGTACCCATGCTTACAACTCTTATCGTCAAAGTCTGTACACAAGAAGGCACAATTGTTATCAGGCATGATGGCATAGATACCGACTACATCACATCCGTTTTCATCATTGCCGATTAGATGGTTGCATATCTCATTGTATCCAAGAGGCATGAATTTGCGATTTGGGCAATCCGCACACTTGACAGCCTTTTTGTCACAAATTCCCCTTCTCCATTCGTTTATGCAGACAGGTTGGTAACCGCTCTTGTTTGTGGCCTTGCTATACCATCGACGAGCAAAGACATCTTCTCGGCCACGGAATAAACTGCGGAACAAATCCACTCTCTCGTCTTTTCCTAGATGCGCATCCGGAAAAGTTATGTCCGAATAAATCCTCTCTTCATCAATGTCGGCAGCTACAACTTCATACGCAATGCCATTCGCTCGAAGAAGTTCCTTCAAACGGGCATTCTCCGATTTCAAATGCTCCAATTCGTGGAGAAGGTAGTCATATTTCGGCAGCTCTTGGGGCATAGTATTGAGATGTGATGAATTGCTTCGCTTGGCATTTGCAAAATTCATACACACTTAGGAACGGCATTCCCAATGTGAAGCACAGTATCTGCATGGACACACTGCATCATTTCATGCCCCCAAACAACTTGCCAAAGAGCTGGAAGACGGAAGCGACGGTCTCCTTGCTGGCCACAGGAATCTTGATGTTGGTCTGTCCGGTGGTGGCATCCACCTCCACGATATTGTCAATGAGCTGCTGGGTGGCTTCGGGCGACTTGAGCGTTTCGGCCAAACCGCTGAAGAACGAAAGGCCTTGGTTGATAAGCTGCTGAGGGGATTGGGGATGACCATCCTTGGGCTGCTCTTGGTCAATGGGTTCAAGGTTTGTCGACGATGAGGACTCTTGGCTTGTCGGCGATGAGGATTCAGAAGGGGCAGCTTCAGACTGTGCATCTTCTGAATGCTCATCCGTGACTTCGGCAGCAGAGTCCTCAGGGACGGTTTCAGTAGCATCATCTTCGACGATTGCATCCTCCTCTTCTTCCGGCTGCTGCACAGTATCTGTCGGTTCGTTCAGCTCGTTCATCTCCTCCTCGGTGGCATCCGTCTCGTCTGCTGTTTCGATTGACTCTTCTGCTGACTCTGGCGTTGATTCCATGACGACATCGAGATCCTCCATGAACTTCTTGAACTTGTCTTCGTTGACAAACACAGTATCATCGCCGCCGTCCAGCACACCTTCGAACATCGAGGTCTTGAACTTCAGCTTGGCAATCATTCCCTCCTCGATCGATCCTTTCGATACAAAGTTGATGATCTGCACAGGTTGCTGCTGGCCAAGGCGATAGATGCGGGCAATGCGTTGCTCAAGGATGGCAGGATTCCACGGGAGGTCGAGGTTGATCAGGGTGCTTGCCACCTGCAAGTTCAGGCCAGTCGAACCAGCATCGGTCGAGAGGAACACACGACTTTCGGGCAGTGTGGTGAAGTCTTCGACCAACTGGCCTCGCTGCTTGGAAGGCACACCGCCATGCAGATATTCATAGCGGATGTCTCTCTTTTCGAGCTCCATGGCCACCAGACGCGTCATTCGCTCCCACTCGCTGAAGATGACCACCTTCTCGTCGCCGTTCTCAAAGATGTTGCTGAGCATGTTCACGACCTCGGCAATCTTCACGTCATGGCGGTGCTTGAGGTCTTGATCGAGAATATAAGTGGTGTCAGACACCATTCGCATCTTGCTCAACATAAGCATCAGGCGCTGGCGATCCTGCTCGGAGAGGAAATGATAGGTCTGATATTTATGCATGATACGAGCCACAATCTCCTTACATTCGGCATGCACAGCCTGTTGCTCTTCGGTCATTGGCATAAGGACATACTGGTCGCTACGCTTGGGCAGTTGCAGGGCCACACTCTTTTTGGTGCGACGTATCAGGTGGCTGCTGGCCTGTTGGCCAATGGCGTTGAGGTCCTTATAGCCGGCGATGGCTCCCGTGTCGGGATTGAGCACGATGTGGTTATGACGGAACAGATAATAAGGGCCAAGGCAGAACTGATCGGCCAGCTCCATTGTCGAATACAGTTCCTCCAGTTTGTTCTCAAGGGGTGTACCCGAGAGCAGGACGGCATAACGTGCGTCAATGCAACGTGCGGCCTTGGCAATATGCGTGTCCCAGTTCTTCAGTCGCTGTATCTCGTCCATGATCAGCACATCGGTCTTGAGCGAATGATGCAGCCGGATGTCATTGGTCATCGCGTGATAAGAGACGATCTTATAGGGAGCCTTCGCACGATAGAGCTGGGCACGTTTCGCCTGCGAACCCTCAATGACCACCACCTTGGGGCATACGCGTCCATCCTCGATGTATTGCTCATCAGCAGCGATTGTGTCACCGCCCGTAAACTTCTCTATTTCTTTCTTCCATTGGTATTTGAGCGATGTGGGACACACCACCAGCACACTTTCTGCCAAACCCTCACGCAGGTAGATTTCGGCAGAAGCAATCGCTTGAATCGTCTTGCCCAAGCCCATCTCGTCGGCGATGATGGCCTTGCCCGCCTTGATAGCGAAACGGATGCCCTCTTTCTGATAAGGATAGAGCGGGACGGTGAGCATTCCGTCGAGCACCGAGTCCGTATAACGGTCATCGATCATCTGCCCACGGGTCCGCTTCTCTCGCTGCTCAATGATGTAGTCGAGGGCATCATTATAGCAGCGGAAGCCCTCGTCAATGCGCTTGGCTTCCTCCAGAAAAAAAGCGAACTTGTCATATGCATCCTCTCGCATCACAAAGTCATCGTCGAAGTATCTGCGGGCCAATGCCTCAAACTCTTCCTGATGGTCTTCGCCAATGCGGATCCTGACGCGACGTGGGCCATTGTAATCCATATAGACCGAAGTGTAGGCAGGTTCTTCGCGATACACCTTCTTGCGTTTGGCTTTCGTCCAGAGCTTCACAGCCTCTACGTGCTTGCAAGTGCCGAGTTGCGAAGTCTTGAAGTCCAGACATGAACAGAAATTCCAATAACTATCCTTACCACGATACACCACCTTGTAATCTTTGCCCGTCTTCGGATTCCCCACACGATAGACTCCAGGGTTGAATCGCTCATCCACCTGACTGATCACAAACTGATCCTTCTCAGCTTGCTGCTGGCGCAAAGCAATCTGCCACTCTACAAGCGACATCTCCTTTGGCTTGAACGTGTTGGTCATCTTCGGGATGGCAACCTTTGACTTCTTGCGCTTGGTGGTCTTTTTGCCAGTCTTTGTCTTTGCAGATTTTTTTGTCGATGCAGTATCTGGAGTTGTGGTCTTTCGCATATTATTTGATGTATTTGTTTTATAACCCGAACTTAGGTTCATATTACGAATGCGAAGTTAATCTTTTTTGCTGAATAAAATG
>JAZRXX010000093.1:0-52951 GCA_045600485.1 Bacteroidales bacterium | reverse complement strand
GATTCCTACTCAAAAGTTTTTGAACTCAAATCGAACGATTAGATTCCTACTCAAAAGTTTTTGAACTCAAATCGAACGATTAGATTCCTACTCAAAAGTTTTTGAGCTCGAATCGAACGATTAGATTCCTACTCAAAAGTTTTTGAGCTCGAATCGAACGATTAGATTCCTACTCCACCTATAGTGAAGTTCGAAAACAAAGCTTTGGAACCCTTCTTATTGGACATGTTCAAGCACCCTACCAAGATGGAATTCTACGACGCCATCTGAAAAAGTCGTATCTTTAACTTCTACAAGGGCTGAGTCTCTATCTTTATGATAACCGACAAAGAAACGGATTACGTCATAGCGACGAAGATAGCGTTTCCCATCAGCTTCGTCTATATATGTATATTTGTTGATAGTCGTTTGCTTTATGCGTCGATACTCTATTGTCTTCGTTCCATCCATGATTTCCTTAAAATATTCGTCTTTGATATTCAAAGTAAGAACCTTTAGACCATCTATCTTGAATGTCGACGATTTCTTAATAAGTCGCTTTTCCAGACATTGTAGTTTTGGATTATAAGCATATTGAGTAATCGACCCATTTGTAATCTTTTCAATAACCAAATTAATGATTTCCAAAGGCACTACATACCATTCTGTCGGAATGTGAAGATTGCCGTCTTCATCATAAACCTTCAACTGGAACTGTACAGCATTGAAAACCTGATGAACTAAACTCTCAAAGATCTGCGAGTTCATATTGACAATTTGTGCTGTCTCTACGATTTGCACAGGAGCCATCAAGTAAGTAGGTTCTTTTTCTGCATTTGCAGTTCGTTCTTCTACAGTATTGATTGTAAAACCAATTTTGTACAGATCCTTCTCATTGGCAATCTCAGGATCTGGAGACAACGAACGAAGCACATAGACAAAGCCTGTTGATTTGTCTCCCTCTGTCATCTGCTGTGAGAAGGCAGTTTCCGCCGTATCTTGGGGTTCTGTTACGCCAAAACCTTCATAAAGAACATTTTTGCGCAGCGTTTCGAGAAGAATGTCCGATTCCATTCCATTCTCATAGATACACCGAGTTCTACCATCTATCATACCATTCCGACTCCTTTTGGTTTCAAGAACAGAATGAAGCAGTATCAACATGCCATCTACAACATAAAAATGGCCAGCATCCAGATTGGATGTCTTTGACGTCTTGATCAGGCTTCTTTTCCCTTCCCTCAGTTCTTGCTGAACCTGTTCAAATTGTGGTTTATAGAGATGGAAGTCTTCACATTTTCTCTTCTGTGCATAGTGATCGGGCTGCAATCGTCTTGCCTCCATCACACGCTTCATGTCTGCTGGAAGGTTAAACAAGGTAAGTTCCTTGTCCGATACATCAAGAAGAGGATCATTAAACAGATCTCCTAATTCTTTATCTATATCCATAGTCCTGATTCCTTCAATGTTTGAAGAGATACTGCCATGAGTTTCTCTTTAATATTCTTACTATTTTTGTCTGGATAATGCCCATTAGAGTCAATCCATGCATGAAGATCATCAATTTTTTTTTGAGTTCTATCATCTGCTGTAATAGCTGCAGGTTTGGGTTTGACTCCATCCAGAAGAGGATCATCGAAAAGAGACAACAATTCCTCTGGCCACGCTTTTACTCCACTTTCCATAATCATTCTTCATAGTTTAATCCCATCATCTTGCGGATTTTGAGATTCTTGATGATCGAATATGCCTGTGCCAATTCACGAGTTTGCAGATTTGGGTCTTCCAACGATGGAATCTGACCATCATGTTTTGCTACCCATTCCTTCAACGGCCCCTTGAAGAGACGTATAGCCTCCTCAGTTGTCATATCGAATTTTTGTTCTGCGATAGTGTCTTGAATGATCTTCAGAGTAGCAGCATCTACATTTTTGGAGACTACCTCATAGGCTCTCTGATAAGGATTGATGGAGTCAATCAAGTTAATGCTCAGTTTGTCAATGTTAATGAACTTGTTGGCCAACTTGATCAAACGATTACCCTCAGGTGATTGCTCATTATTATTCTTAGGTTGAATCATTCCAGGAGAAACATCGACTGGCTTTCCATTTCCATCGGTGATATTGTTGCCTTTGACCAAAGTGTTCAGAAGGAAATGCTGACGCACCTCCTCAACCTCTTCTGGAGTGAGTTCAGGATAACGCTTCATAATCACTTTCGGAATGAGGTTCTGGGTAATATTTTCGGCTGTAGTACTACCGCTGATAGCTCTTACCATCATGTCATCTTGAAGCACAGCGGCCTGCAAGTCATCAAGTTGCTGTTGGATGATCATCTTGGTCTTCTCGGTAGATAGAGGTTTCAATCCTTCTACTACAATCGTATTAACCAAAGGATTGTCCTTGTCATCATCGTCCTTGGCCGTCTTGAAACTCCAACTTGGCGCCATTACCTGTTCCATCAGTAGAGAAGCCGTAATTGCTTTGAGGAAGTCGTTGACAGCAACTTTGACGTCAGCCTGTTCTGCATCAGGCATAGCAATCATATTGACAAAATTTGCTGTCTCCTTGCCTTCACAATCTCGAGTACAACGACCGATAATCTGAACAACCTCTGTCAACGAACCTCTCACACCAATGGTCAGACACATTTCACACCATGCCCAATCGAAACCTTCTTTTGCCGTTCCCAATGCTATGATAATATCCATATCCGAAGCCTTCGTCATTCGTTGAAGATAGGCCTGGACCTTTGTTCGTTCATAGATATCATCTTCAACAAGATCCGCCACTTTCAAGATTCGACCATCTGCTGTCTTAATCTTATATACGCAGGTACTAACGTCTTTATCTACAACCTCTCCAATACACTTCATGATTTCTCCGACCTCTTCGTATTTACTACCAGAAGAAGCACGAGAATTCACACTTGGTATATGGATGATTGTTTTCTTAGTTGTATCTAAAACTTCATTAATATGGTCTATGTATGCACCATGGTAGAAATGATAACCGAGCACGAGGTTCTTGAGGTACTTGTAGCCATTGAGCTGTTGGTAGTAGTTGTAGGTCACAGGATAGAATTTTGCCTCATCTTCAACACGAAGCACAGGGACTCCATCTCCACGGAAATAGCTACCAGTCATAGCCACAATGTGACCTGTCGAGTTATTGATAACCCTACGCACAATGTCCCCCAATCCAGAGTCTGCATCTGCAGAAGTGTGATGGAACTCATCGATGGCTAACAGACAGTCGTTCAGTTCGTCATCATTCAATTCCTTCATGCCGTTACGCAGCGTAGCATGAGCGCATACCAAAATCTTGGCAACTGTACAATTACGAACAAAGCTGACAAATCGCTTTGACTTATCCTGCTCGTTTCCTCCTGCATTGCAGAGATTATAAGTAGGCATTACCTCCCAATCGGCAAAGAAACCTCCAGACTTCAATTCCGTGTTGGCAAACGAGCGACCAATGCTCTTTTCAGGCACAGCCACGATAACTTTCTTTATGCCCTGATTAGCTAATTTGTCTAAAGCAATATACATCAATGCACGGCTCTTGCCTGATGCTGGAGGTGCTTTGATTAGGAGGTATTTCTGGTTTCTTGCCTCGTATGCCATTGCTTGCATCTGTCGCATACCCAAGGCGTTAGTAACCGTTGACTGTCCATTCTGTTGATAAAGAATATCAACAAAGTCGTTTTTTGCATTTACACTATTCATGATATTATCTTACTTTTTTGTCATTTTTTCATACATCTTAAACAGGCATTCCAATCTTGCCTCATCGCTGGCAAAAGGATAGCCAGGATAGCATGACTCTACAATATCATCCAATCGCTTATGAGCAGCCAATAAGTCTTCTGGCATTGTGTCTGGATCATAGAGATCTGCTAAAGTCTTACCCATAGTCAGGTATGGTTCGCGAGTCAAGAGAATATCAGTTGCAGCTTCCTCTATCTCGGTTTTCTTGGTATTGGAGATTGATGGAAATGGGAATGAATTATAGACCAACGATGAATAGCGATAACGCGTTTCTAGTTTACCACCAATTGACTCTAGCCAAATAATATGTATCCTTGAACATAGAAGTCCTACTACAAACAAATTTGCATTATATATTGCATAAGCCGCATTTGATATAACGGTGTCGCTATTCAACAATCCAATTGGTAAATACCGTCTTCGCTCAGATGAAACTCCAGGAACAATAATAGAATCAGTGTTTTGATGTGCTCTTTGTTTAAACATATGTGGAGCATTAGCCCATAAAACAGTACTGTCAGCCTTACTCTTTTTACGAAAATCTCTTACTAATTCAATTCTATTATGAACAAATGGTATAGAATTTGCTAAATCAAGATTCTCATTCTCAATCCATAGACAATATCGAGTTAGTCCATATAAAAAATCATCAGCACCAACATATTTCTTAATGATTTTAGAAGATTGTGGGTATTCTAACAAAAGAGTATCTATTTCATCGGATTCCAATATTAAAAAACCGCCATCAGAAGGTTTGTTTCCGAATGACAAAGAAGGTACTTCTGAAATCGGACAAGACCGTCTTCCAATAATTATATTTGAAGCATTGAGTAAATAAGAATTTATGTTAGGACACATTGAGACCTTGCCTTTTGAATCAAATAGTTTCTTTTGAGAAGCACCTTTAACTGCTAACCCTACGATAATCACTGTTACAGTGGCAACATGTTTCGCACTATTTGTCCACTTAAAAGATTGATATGCAAAATTGATTTCTACACCATTGCTGTAAATATTCGGCCACAATAACGCAACTGAATCTCCTTGACAAATTGAATTAGTACTAACAAACGCACATTTTCCTCTACTTTGTTTTATATATTGAGCCCCTAAATAAAACCAAATTGCAATATAGTCAAGATTCTTATAATTAGAGAATTTACTACAGACAATTTCAAGATCTTCCTTTTGAGAATCATCTTGCATACTACTTCCAAGATATGGAGGATTACCAAAAATATACACTTCTTCATCCTTAGTATGAGGGCATACCTCATTCCAGTCGATACGGCAAGCATTAGCACACTTGATCTGTGAAATATCTTTAAGTGGAAGAGCATCGGTAACTACACCAAAGTCTTGATAGAGTTTACGGTTCATCTGATGCTCAGCTAGCCAGAGAGAGAGCATAGCAATCTCATGAGGGAAATCAAGAAGCTCTATGCCATAGAACTGATGCAAAGAGACAACTGTGCCTTGGAGCGTACCAAAGTCCAGCAAACCACCCGGTTGGCTATCTCGGATGATGCCCAAGATATCCAATTCAAGGAGGCGAAGTTGCTTGTAGGTAATAATCAGGAAATTGCCAGAGCCACAAGCTGGATCAAAGAACTTGCAAGCAGACATACGACGCAAAAGATTGCGACAACCACGAATGACATAAGAACCTTTGTCATAAAACTGCTTCTGGGTAATGCCACCACATGCCAACAACTTCTTCTGTTCATCGAGTTGCGCCTGAAGCTTGTTCTTTTCTTCGGTCAGTTCATCCAAGAAGAGAGGCTGAATGACCTTCATGATGTTAGGTACGGAGGTGTAGTGCATGCCTTGATTAGCACGCACATCTGGGTTTACCACAGCCTGAATCATGCTACCAAAGATATCAGGATTGATGCTCTGCCAATCCAATTCTCCGCTATCGATGATGATTTGACGCGCCTTATTCGACAGTTCGGGAATATAGATATCTCGCTCAAAAAGACCTCCACCCACAAAGGCAAAATGCTGCTGGCAATAGGTCTGGAGGATTCCTACCTGAATTGGTTTTCCACCCATAAAGCGGAAAATCTGTTCCAAAACTTCCTTTAGGTTTTGCGCATCCTTGGTAAACTTAACAATGGCATTGGTAAAGACATTGGAGTCAAAGATACCAGTATCTTCTGCAAAATAGCAGAAAAGCAAGCGTGCAATAAAGGTATTGAGATCATGGAGGTCAGAATCGCTTGTAAACTCATTATACGCACGAATTTCATCATGCAATTTTGCCAACTTCTCAGCGGCTTTTATATCAGCAGGAGATTCCTCTATATATTCTACACGCTCCACTCCAGCTAAAGGATAGAAGAACTCGAAATCACAAAATAGGCGATTTACTTGTTGTTCGAAGGTTTGCTTCTGGCGAGTGTCATAGGCACGAATGGTTAGACCATCACTTACTGCAATAATCTTTGGAGTTGATTTCACTACAACAGAATCGGTCTTCAGTTCCTCCAAACGAGCTGTGAGACGCAAAGTCGTGGTTACACAATAGCAAAACTCTCCTTTGACGAGCAAGCCATCAAAGGTCTTGATAACGCTTTTACCCTCTCGCATACGGGCAATTTCGCGTTCTCCTTTTCCAAAGGCAGAAAGAAGTACATAGCCGATTTCACTAGGTTTGACCGACTGATCATGCAGAATACGGAGACGGTTTTCAATCTCCTTATAACTAAGTTGGATTTTCTTTGCCATAGGCTGATTAGATTTTTGCATCTCGCAACTATCTAATCAATCTGTTTGGCTTATCATGGAAAACGGTAAGGTATGAACACAAAAAGGGCACGGACCCTCTTATGGTATTCCGGGGCAAGCCTAGGAATTGTCGAACCCCTCCGCCGAATAAGAAATGCCCGTACCCAAATGGGTACAAGGCATCGTCTTATCAATGTTCAACGGATTGGCTCGTCCTAAGGCATAATAGCCCCATATACGATATGCCAACCATCATTGCTGTGGTATATTCGACAGAGGAGTTTCCTAGGCTTTTCTGGAATACCACAATGATAGTCTGATGCTATGTTATAATAAAGTTGTTTCCCTCACTAGTCTCTATGGAAGTACCAAGGACTAAGCTGGGAGTTATATTTGTTCTTTTTTTGTTTGAATTTCGTTTTATATTTTTCGTGCGGCAAATATAATGATTATATCAATGATCACTTATCCTTATAATGACCTTCAAGGGAAATGACATGCACCTTTACCAAAGTATCAAGAATATCGTAGATAATTCTATGTTGTCCACTTATTCTTCGAGAATAGGTAATACCATCACCTCCGACTAATGGCTCTGGATGACCAGTACCTGTTCTTGGATGCTCTGCAATTTCCAACAAAAGTTTTGCAATTTTCTTAAATAATTGAGGATTTGACTTTTTATACTTTGCTAAAGAGTCTTTTGCCTCTTCGGAGAAATCAAGTATATAAGTCATAGTGCTTCCAAAAATGCTTCAAGTTCTTCTTTGGTACGACACTCTGTATATTTTCCTTCTGAATAATCTTGACGAGCTTTGGCTATCTTATCTGACAATTCTGGAGTAATTACATTATCTGGAAATGATTCAGATACTCGAACTGCGGCAATACCCTTAATCATCTTGATGGCTTTCTTAATATCTGCCACTACTGCGTTATCTTCGAGATTGATATCGAGATGCAAAGTAGTTGGCTGAGTTGAATACATCACCTCAGTAGAGTCTGTAACTATCTGTGAATTGTTACTTTGCATAGGGTATTTCTTGCTCATAGTTGTATATTTATGTTTTCGTGCGGCAAATATAATGATTATAAGAATAGGTTGTTCAAAATCTTTTAAAAATTTTGGAACTTAAAAGAAAAAGCTCCGAAATCCTGTAAGTTTTCGTGCGAAACGATACTATTTGAAACGGTTCAATCCTTAGTTTTCGATATTCTACGAATCCGATAACCAACGAGAACCAGAAGGAGACCAACCAAAATGCCGGTAATGATACCAAACACATAATAGTCCGATACTTCCTCTTCGGCAGAAGAGACGAACTGCAGAGTACAGAGAGTAGCCAATGACTTGTTCTTCACCTCCGATTTGAAGACAAAGAAGAGAGCATGCTTGCCCTCAAATGGAACCAAAGCATCGACCGACAAACAATCGGTACGAATCACCTGTGGCAGATTGGCATCAACTACATAAGTGGTCAGCAGTTGTCCACCCTCTTCGGCCGAAGGACGATCCACCCAAACCTCGATTTCACCGTCGATGCCCTGAGGAATCCAGGAGAGGTTCAAAACAAGGTGTTCGAAGGTGTGAGTCTTCGAGAAATTGAAGTACTTGTAGCCAACGGTCGAACCCGCTACATTGTTGACCATATAGCAGGTATTGATTTCAGGATCGTAGAAGTTCCGGCTCTTGATAACCTTGTCCAAAGCTTCGGCCGAAGGACGATGAATCTCGGTGTGAGAACCGGGATAGATCACGTTCGGATACTCCTGGTGGGCAGGTTCTGGGCCTACAAAGTAGCAGGCAATACCAGCAGATTGGAGTTCCAATGGATCAAGTCCCTCGGTAGCGAAACCTTCGCTATTGAACTCACCCTCGCTGATCTTCACATAACCCTCGGCACCCTCTTTTACTTCGACTTCGATAGGTGCCACCATGGCCTGACGCGAATACTCGTTGGTGCCTGCCTGACGGTGATAGAATACCCACCATTGGCCATTGATCTCGCAGATAGAGCCATGCGTATTGCCCGTAGGTGTAGCAGTGATCCTGTAGCTGCCATCGGCTTGCAGTTCTTTGCCACGTCCATCGATGATGGTTCCGCCGTACGTCCAAGGGCCTAAGGGGTTGTTGCTCCAGCAGTAAGCCAGCGTGTAGTTGGTTTCGGGCAAATCCAATTCCCCTTCAGGAGCGAAACGACTGTAGATGAAGACATACTTATCCTTGATCTTACGGATCGACGAAGCCTCGAAGAAGTGATAGATACCCTCCTGAAAACGTCCAGACACCATATCTTCGACCACCTGAGTGCCCGGCTTGACCGTACACATGGTGGCAGGATCCAATTCTGCACCATACGAACGCTCGAAGCCCCAATAGCCATACACACGACCATCATCGTCCACAAACACACCAGGATCGAAACGCAGAATACCTGTGGTACGGTTCGGATCCGTCTCATCCCAGTTGCAGGTCACAAACGGACCATCCGGACGCGACGATTTGGCGATCAAGCCTCCACGCAGGTCGTGCTGCACGTTTGGGTAGAGGTAGTAGGTCTTCTCGCCATTCGGCCCTGTGACCAGAGCTACATCGGGCGCATAGAGCACATCGCCCACGCTGTCGCGATAGAGATACTCGCCCTTGGCATTGGTCTTATTTTCGAAGATGGTTCCATCCAGACGCCAATCCTTCAGATTATCGACCGGAGCTGACCATACGACCTGATCACGGCCACAATAGTAGTTGATCAGATTATCGTGCGAGCCATAGACATACACACGATACTGACCGGGATGATCCGGATCCTCGAACACATAGGGTTCACCATCCGGTATAAACTCCCAAAGCGGTAGATAAGGGTTCTGGGCCACAGTAAGCCCCATACTCATAACCCAAGCGGCACAAGCCGCAAACAATGATTTCTTCATGATTTTATATAATAGGTTCTGATATTTTTCTTTTATTCCATCACAACATCGGTTATCTGTCCTTGTTATCAACCACGAAGTTCCATCATGAATTCGTCATAGATATAAGTATCACTCATGGTTTGGAGCCCGTAACGTGGATCAACAAGCATTTCATAAACGTTGCTGTTATAGAAAAGGTCAAGTGCTCGATCGGCACTGATGTGCAAACCGTCAGCTATCATGATGATTATTCTGGCTATCTTTCGCCATAGCACGTTATCTCTCATAGTGCTAAATCTTGTACATTAACGGTTTCTGCATTTACGAAATGCAGGTATTTATCAATAGTCTCTTGATTGCGGAAGCAAATCTGATTGTTAGGCTTCTTATATTTCAACTGGTCGAGGGCTTGTTCTGCAGTGATGCGTCCGTTTTCATAGTCTTCTACGGTATCAATAACTTGGTCGTTAGCCACTCCTCCTTCCACAATGTCATAGTTAGTGTTGTTCTCACCATGACGGCAAGCAACAACAAACTCTAGCCATTCCATATCGTATTCAGGAAAGTGCTTATACACATAACCTGCCGAAAGCATTCCTGCCTCATTGCACTCAAAGATGCTTACGATGCTCTGCGAGTTCCTTTTCTTGCGGCTTGCCACAAGGGTTGCCCATTTCTGTGCTTGACTCTTGAGGCGTGTGACATAAAAACCTCTGCCAAAGTCAAGGTTCCTGCGTCCGGCAAGTGCCAATGGTTGTTCCACAACAGCATTTGATCCGTGATATAGTTCCATTTTCGTTTTCTTTTAGTCTTCACTTTCCCAGTTGATAAGGGTTTCTGCGATATCATCAGCCACATAGTCGAGGCTCTGAGTGTGCAGAAGATCATAGTGGTCAATCAGACGGCGACGAATAAGGTCTTGCCTATGTAAGCGCTGTTCCATTTCCCGCCCACTGATGTTCAGTTTCCTAGCTCCACTCTCGATAGCCATTACGGCAAAGTGTATCTTACGATAGGTGGGTGTATCTATTGTGTTTTGCATAATAGAATGCTTATTATTATTTTACTTTCGTTTCGCGCATAATGCGCAATTTGGGCACAAATATACAGAAAAGAAATGAATTACAAAAAAAAGCTATGCTTTTTATAGGATTTTTTAACAATAACAAATAAACAAAATCGAAAGTCAAAGGGAATACATTTTGCTTTATACCACCGAAAGGAGGAGCAACAGCGACTGAAGGTGATGATGCCCCGAAGGAGTTTGGGGTTGATAGTCAGCGAGGGCTGAACGGAGCGACTTGAGCGCTTTCTGAAGCTGGGCATCGACCGTCTTGGGAGAGATATTGAGGATATCGGCCACCTCGGCATAGGTGTGACCCTCCTCCTTGATCAGAATAAAGACCTCACGGCAACGGGCAGGAAGGGCATCGAGGGTGTCCTGATAGAGCGTAAAGAGTTCCTCCTGTTCGAGGTCAATGAGGGGCGATTCGGCCGAAAGTTGCGAATCGGCCAACGAGGCATCATCGTGCAGATGGCGCTGTTCACGTTCGAAGAGGTTGAGCGCCGCATGCTTGGTCATGGTATAACTGAATGCCCGGAAATCCTGAGGAATGACCATCTCCTTGCGCTTCTGCCAGAGAGTAGCAAACACATCGAGCGTAGCCTCCTTGGCCCAATCCTCGCGCTGCAAATAGAAGTAGGCGATACGGTACAGCCGTTCGTAGTGAGCATCAAAGAGCAAGCGAAAGGCCCGTTCCGAGTCCTCCTCCCTGATTTGACGTAAAAGTTCTCCAATCTGCATATTCAAACCTAACTTTAACCTTAACCTTAACTTTAACCTTAACCTTAACTTTAACCTTAACCTTAACTTTAACCTTAACTTTAACCCTAACCCTAACCTTAACCCTAACCCCGAAGGGGACGTGACCAAAGGGAACAACCTTAACCCTGACGGTCAGGGTGAGGCTGCTCATGCAACACTACACCTTCACGGTGAATACCATCGACGAGGATAGCCAGAGGTTGCTCGTAGCGGACATGACGCACATGCTCGGTCTCCTGGATAGCAGGCATAGCATCCAACTCGGCATAGCGGATGCAACCATCGCCCTTGAAGTCGTTGATGGTCATATAGCAGACACCCAGAGAGGTAAGATTCTGGAAGAAATGGGTTCCCTGGCTCGGATCCACCTGGAAGTTGTTCAAACCTGCTTCGATAATCACCTTGGCGCTTGAGATGTTCGGCCACTTGACCGGAATACCCAACCACGGATCGCTCGAACCCCATCGGCCCGGACCCATCAGGATGCAACGGCGACCTTCGTCGAGCAAGGTACGGTTGATGCGCTCAATCTCGTCGGCTACCAACTGATTCTGACCCGCATTGAAGTTCTCGGTCTTGACATAGACGACATCAACCACATCGGTCGTAATGCCATGACCGATGGCAGAGTGGGAACGCATCACGCACTCCTCGTCGGGAATATCCTTGAGTTCGATGCCGATTGACATGCGGTTATCGACCATCGGACGGATCTGGAGCAGATTGAACTCTCCCAGGTTCTCGCCCTTAGGCCCCTTGTGCAGATTGATGGCGAACTCAATCTCGACCGGACGACGCATCTCGTCCTGACCATACTTGAGCACCTTCTGCATCAGTTCGGGCAATGGGAAGAGGCCATTGTGCAGCACGCCTGCCATCGAGATGATCTTGCGGTTGCGACCCTCGTAGTAGCCATCGTAGATGACCGAATCATTCGGGTCGAACGTCGAACAAACCCAAGGCAGCGTGCCATCCTGTTCGGCTTGACGCACCGGAATACGTTTCAGGTTGAAGCCATCATCGACCTTGAAGTCGTAGCTCGAATCGGTATCGGACGTATGGGCATACTCCAGATCGAGAGCCAGGAAGGCTGTCTGGGTGTCGCGCAAGGCAATCTCCATTTCGCTCATCTGGAGCACCTGGGTCGGATGGGCAGGACAGACACGGAGGCTCACGCCACCATCCACGATGTATTTGCCTAAACCGAAAGCCAGCGATACGGTACCCTCGTCGGCCTGTTCGTCGCCAATTGGATAATAGTTCACGCTACGTGCCACACCCGAGATGATCGGATAGAAACGGGTGCCATACTGCGAGCCGACCACCTCCTGCAGGATAACAGCCATCTTCTCCTGATCGATGACATTGCTGGTAGCGGTCATGTAATCCTTCGAACCCTGATAGAAGACCGAGGCATAAACCGACTTGACGGCATTGGCCAGAAGTGCCATGCGATGGTATTTGTCATCGACATACGGAATCATGTAGGTACTGTAGATGCCGGCAAAAGGCTGGTAATGCGAATCTTCGAGCAACGAAGAACTGCGCACCGCAATCGGTCCTTTGACCACCTCCATGAAGGACTCCAAATCACCCAACAGTCGCTGAGGCAGATGTCCGTGCAGGAAAGCATGGAGAATCTCCTCGTCAGGCAGATCGCTTAACGCTGTCTGATAGAGTTGGTTCTGATCCATGAACTCGTCGAACACATCGGTACAGAGCACCACGGTCTTCGGGATACAGGTGGTGTGGTTTTCGCCCTGCAGATCCTCGTGACGGGTCAGCATGCGATCCAGGAAAGCAAGACCACGGCCTTTGCCACCCAACGAACCATCGCCGATACGGGCAAAGTTACTGTACTTGTCGAAACGCTCACGCTGGAAGACAGCCACCACGCCCTGATTCTTCATCTTGCGGTACGAAACGATGGCATCGAAGATGATCTGGCGGTGGGCATCGACATCCTGCATCGAGGTCCAGGTAATGCCCTTAAGGAACTCTGCAATCGGAAACAAAGCACGGGAACCCAACCAACGCGACACATTGTTGTGCTTGACGTGATAGAGCAACGACTCGCGAGGGATGGTAAAGATATTGTCCTGCAGCTCCTTCAGGTTATGGATACGTGCAATCTCGGCCAAAGTCTCGGGATCGCGGAAGATGAAGTCACCGAAACCGAAATAGTTTCGCACCATATCGCGGAGGTCAACATCCATCTTCTTCGAATTCTTGTCGATGAAGTGATAGCCACGACTGATAGCCTTGATCTTGTTGTCGGCTTCGGCCGATTCCATGATGAGCGGAATGTAGGGGTCAGTATGACGGATGGCCTCAAGCAGCTTAAAGCCGGCAGCAGCATCCTTCTCCTCCTCGGTCGGATTGGCACCCTTGACAGCCGTAAGCGGGAAACGGCAATCGGAGATAACGCCAAGGGCATTGTCCGAATACTTCTGGTAGAGGTTCCAGGCCTCCTCGTAGTTACGTGCCAGCACAATCTTCGGACGACCACGCATGCGCAGAGTTTCGAGTGTAGCGTTCAGTGCCTCGGTAGCAAAGTTCTGGCTCTGCTGCAGCACGAACTTGTAGAGATTCGGCAAGATGGAGGAATAGAAGCGGATATTATCTTCGACCAGCATGATCATCTGTACACCCGCCGAGACATCGTGGTCAAGGTTCATCTGATCCTCGATCAGCTTGATGATGGAGATGAGCAAATCGGTATTGCCCAACCAGCAGAACACATACTCGAAGATGTTGAGGTCAACGTTCTTCATACGTTCGGTGATACCATGGCTGAACGGAGTCAGTACAACGATCGGCACCGTAGGATGATCGCGTTTGAGCGACGAGGCAATGTCAAAGACATCATCTTCGGGCGTAGAGGCCTTGGCTGGCATACAGATAATGAGGTCGATGTTGCTCGACTCCATGATTGTATCGGCTTCGGCCTGACTGCCTACCTGCAAGAAACGAGGCGGGAAACGAAGGCCCAGTTCGGCATATTCCTGAAAAATCTTTTCATCGACTCGGCCATCGTCTTCGAGCATGAAGGCATCGTAAGGATTGGCCACAATCAACACGTTGCAGATGCGTCGCTGCATCAGATCGACAAACTGGGTATCGCGTAATCTTGGAATGGACATAGGTAGATAATTGTGCTTTGAAACTGGCCACAAAGGTAGGAACTTTTTATTGAATAAACAAGTTTCGATGAAAATTTTTGCAGTATTGAACATTTTTTTGATTTCGACATAGGGAGATTTCGTATTCGTATTGTCATCATAGCAGAAAACAGATAGAAAGAATGAAAAAACAAAGATTGTTACTAAGCAGCATGCTCCTGATGGCAATGAGCCTTTCGGCACAACAGCCACAGCAGCGTACATTCATCTACGGTGAAGAAGTGCACCCACGAGAGGAATGGAAGCTTGACCCTTCAGACAGCCGCCCCATCGAGCAGCAACTCGACGAGATGCTGGCTGGTACCGACATTACTTACAGAATCACTTCACGTCACATCTTATTATTTAAAGAGGCTGATGTCCGACAGGCACAAACCCAGCACAACCTGCATGGTTATGTGACCGATGCCCTATCGCAAGAGACGCTGATAGGCGCCAATGTCTATTGTCCTGCCCTCCGTACCGGTACCGTGACCAATGCCTACGGTTTCTTCTCGTTGCCTCTGCCCGAAGGTCGGCACACCGTCATCATCTCGTACGTGGGATATGAATCGGTCATGAAGACCGTCACCCTGCACAATGACGAGACGATGAACTGTCCGCTGAACCCTACTGGCGAACTGAAGGAGATACTGGTGGAGAGCGACCGTCCGGAGACGGGTGCTGCATCGACCCGTATGGGCGGTCATACCATCTCGCTCCAACAGATCAAGGAGACACCAGCCATGTTGGGCGAATCGGATGTAGTCAAGGCCTTGCAGAAACTGCCCGGTGTGCAGACAGGTTTCACCAGCACCAGCCAGATCAGTGTGCGTGGCGGCAATCTGGACCAGAACCTGATGATGCTGGACGGTGTGTCGCTCTACAATGTGAACCATGCCCTTGGCTTCGAGTCGGCCTTCATGACCGATGCTGTGAAGCATGTGGATTTCTTCAAGGGATCGTTCCCTGCCCGCTACGGCGGACGACTTTCGTCGGTGGTCGATGTCCGTACCAAAGATGGCGATATGCAGCACTACCACGGTCTTGTTTCGGTTGGAGCATTGACCTCTCATCTGGCATTGGAGGGACCATTGGTCAAAGACCGCACCTCGTTTCTGCTCTCCGGCCGACGCACCTATGCTGGCTGGCTGATGTCGCTTGCAGTACGTCAGGAGGATGATGTCAGCAGATTCGACCTCTACTTCTACGATATGAACGCCAAACTGAACCACAAGTTCAGCGATACGGATCGACTCTTTGTGGGTTACTACCGTGGTCAGGACGGCTTGCGCGTACATTTCGACTTCAAGGATTACTATGTTTATACATCCAATGAGTTCGAAAACCTATATAGCGATGATACGCCTGTCGATCCTGAACACAAAGTCATCGAGATGGAATACCAGACCATCAGCATTGACCGCAACAAACAGAGCATACATTGGGGTAATACCCTCTACACCCTGCGCTGGAATCATCTCTTCTCGGCCGACCTCTTTTCGAACCTGACACTCAGTTACACCCAGTTCAAGATGCGTTCGGAAATCAGCAGTCACTCTATCTACAGACAGAATGACCAGATGCTGCAGAACGACAGTTATGGCTCCAAGTTCCGTTCGGGTATCGACGATGTGATGGCTCTCTACGACTTCGATTATCACCCTGTGCAGCAACACCACATCAAGATGGGAGGCAGCTACATCTGGCATCAGTTCCGTCCGGAAGTACAGACCTTGCGCAGTAGCTGGATCGAAGAGGGACAGATGGCACACAACAATTCGCGTACAGGCGATAAGTCCAACCTCAGTCACGAGGTGGCACTGTATGCCGACGATGATATGACACTGGGTGAACGCTGGCAACTGAATGCCGGCTTGCGTGGTGTGGTGTATGGTGTCAAGGAGAAGGTCTATCCGGGCATCGAACCCCGATTATCGGCCGCCTATCTCATGGCACGAGGTCTGCATGCCAAAGCCTCCTATACCCTGATGCACCAGTATGTGCACCAGCTCACCACTTCGCTCATCTCGATGCCTACCGACCTGTGGGTTTCGGTGACCAAGGATTTCCGTCCGATGTCTGCCCACCAGTGGGCCGTTGGCTTGGCTTGTGACCGCTATCGGGGTTGGGAGTTCCTGCTCGAAGGCTACTGGAAGGAGATGCACCATGTCATCGAATATGTAGATGGAGCCAACTTCTTCGGTTCGTCGTCCGGTTGGGCCAATAAGGTGGCTTCGGGCAATGGCCGCAGCCAAGGTCTGGAACTGATGGCACGACGCACGCAGGGACGTACCACAGGATCGGCCAGCTACACCCTGTCGTGGAGTGACCGATGGTTTCCCGATGGCTCGATCAATGGCGGCAAGCATTATCCCTACGACTACGACCGCCGTCACAATCTGCAGCTGTTGCTCCAGCATCAGCTCACCAAGCGTATAGATGTGAGCGCCAGCTGGTCGTACCTATCCGGTGGACGAGCTACGGTAGCCCGACAGAAGACCTGGTACATTGCCCCCAGTCAGAATGACGACGTTTATGATGGTTTTCCCGGTCAGGGCGATTACTATAGTGGCCGAAACAATTTCCGTCTCGCCTCGCGCCACCAGCTGGATCTGAGCATCAACTTCCGCCGTCCGACCAAGCATGGCGAACGCACCTGGAACGTCAGCGTGATGAATGCCTACATGCACAAGAATCAGGACGTTGTCTGGCTCGATGAGCACAAGGGACGCATGCGCATCCAACAGATCACACTGATCCCGATCCTGCCATCGTGCTCGTATAGTTATAAGTTTTAAAGCCCCCCTTGATCCCCCCAAAGGGGGGAAATCGGACTCTCGAACCATCGAACTCTCGAACCATCGAACTATCGAATCATCGAACTCTCGAACCATCGATAACTCGAATCATCGAAAAAGAATAATCAAAACAATGAAACAAAACATAACATATCTCTGCTTGTTGGTGCTTTTATCCAGCTGTACAGAAACAGCCGGATGGATCGACGAAATGCAGATTGCACCCAAACTGGTAGTCAATGCCCTTTGGACAACCGATGCCTCCAACGAAAAGCAACTGGAATTGCACATGACAGGAATGAAAGAGGTACAGAAAGTAAATGACATAGCGACATTCCAGATGACCGTCAATGGCAAAGATGTGGATGCCATCTATGCCGTCGAATACGAATACTCGGATCTCATCTATACTTCATCATCGGCCGAAAGTGGCTTGTATTTCTCGAACTATGATTTCCAACCCGGAGACAATGTAAGCCTCAAGGTACAAGCCAATGGTCATACCGTCGAAGCCAAGACCTCTGTCCCTTATCCCGTTGAGATCATTGAGGTCGATACACTGCACATCGCGAAGTATGATAGAGAGAAGGAGAAACAGGATGATTACATCCGTTTCCAGATACATCTGCGCCAACCAGCCGAGATGCGTGGCAACCAGTATTTCCGTCTGGCAGTCGCAACAAACACACATTGTTATGAGGCTTTCTTCAATGACTACCAATGGGATAATAATGTAGGGCACAGGGTTCGTGACAACAAAGTAGATCGAATCTACAGTTATAACTATTCTTCCCATCACTACGATTATGATGCAGACATCGCATTGAAGGGGAATGAACACAATACAGACGAAGATGATTCCTATTTCGAGTGGAGCCCCTCTCCGAAGAACATCTACGGCTTGTTCAATAATTCGCTCTTCAAAAAGGGTGAATATACCCTCTGCGTTGATGTCAAGAATGAGCTACCTTGGTCCTATGCAAAACTATCTGATACCGAACTGAACGACTTCAACTGCCTGCGTGCCGGATACGAAACCGAGTACTGCATCGAGGTTTACACGCTGACACGCATGGAGTATTATTATCTGAATGCGCTGACGAACCTCTCGAACTATGATACAGGCGAACTTACGACACTCCCTCCTGTCGTTCCATCGAACATTGAGGGTGGCGCAGGCATCTTCTGCATCTCGGCCAAAGCGGATGTCTCCCTCTCCGATGGCCCAGGACAAACGCTACAAGAGGGGGATGAAGTTCCCGGTCAAATTTGGAAATATTAATTTCTCCTTTTTCCTTCTATTATGGATTGGTTTGACAAAATAGCCAAGCGAGTGCGATCGCCTCGCGGCAAGATGGCCGACAAGGAGGCCGTCTATCAGGAATTATGCCAACGGATAGGCATAGAACAGGAAGCAGAGCGTTCGGTAGCATTACGTCCGATGCTATGGCGTCGTGTGGCAGCAGCGGCATGCGTAGTGCTGGTAATCACAATCGGTGTAGCAGGCATCTACCAGTATCAGGCACAAACAGAAGGAGCCGAAACGGCAACCACTGTCACCCCTTCAGCTCCTAAAAATATCTCTCCATTGGCTTTCGACAATCAACCCCTGTCGGAGATAGCCAAAGAACTCTCGAAACGCTTCGGCACCGAGGTTACGGTACAGGACAACAAACTGGCACAGTATCGCATGACGGCTACCTTCCCTGCCGACGAATCGTTGCCCGAAATCCTCTCTGCCCTCGCCACTGCCGGTCACTTCCACTTCTGCAAAACCGATCGCGGCTACAGCCTTATACCATAATCTGCACGCAGATTATTAGTTATTAATTATTGCACACTGGATCTATACTTTTACTGCCTAACTAATAAGATTACCAGCTGCCCGTGCCTCCAGCACCGCCTCCGCCGCCTGCAAAGCCACCACCGGAAGTAGCAGACGATGCATTGGCAGCACTCTGTGCAGAGATCTGTTCGGAAATAGTATTGACCGAATGCGTAAAGGACTGGTAGAAGAACATCGGCGACCAAGCCGACAGGTAGAGAGGCAGGTACCAATCCGGCTTCGGCATCTCGATATCGTCGAAGAGTTTGACCCACTTGTCGGATATACCGAAGGCCATGGCATAAGGAAGAATCTGATAGAAATAGGTAGATTCCTCTTTGACCAAAACCTTGAGACGAGATTGTTCAGCCTCGACAATGAACTGACGTAAACCGATCAACTCGCCCATCACCTTCAGTCGATAGTCGGTATCGACCACATAACGGCCCGAAAAGAGTGTAACTACAAGCGAGAAACACATCAGCATAAGCATCAGATCGGGCGTAAAGAAAGAATCAGGTCCTTGCCACAGTGCATAGCCCACAACCGAAAGGACAGCAAATACAGCCACAACGATAAGGCTTCGAACCAGATTGCGCTTGAACGAATGCAGATGTCGCGAATGTTCGTCGATGCCAATCACACACCACGTCAAGGCAGAAATGCCAAAGAAGATAAGACCAAAGACAAACTCCTTGAGCCTGAATGTATCGACACGACTGCTGAAGACTACGGTTGCAAAGCCTAAGACATACGCCAGGATCAACAACCAGACTCGACCGGACATTCGGCAAAGAGTACGCTCGCCAGAGAAGGACTTCTTGAGCGCATCCTTCGACTTCTCGAGGCGGGCGGCACAATGTTCGTCGAGCTCCGATACAAGCACCTCCTGGTTCTTCAGTTTCTTGCCAAACAGCGACTCCATGAAGAGACGGAGATACTTCGGCTGATCCTCCTCCAACGGACGCAGCAACTCCAGTTTCAGATCAGCAGGCTCTGCCTTCTTGTCCTCGTCAGCAGGTATCTCGGTAATACGGATGTAGCCCTGTTGTGCCAGCCAGGGCAGCAACGAAAGCAGATCGGAAGTATCGGCCGAATCGTCGATGATGGTGCCCACCTCGGCAGGAGTCAATCCCTTAGGCGGATGGTTGCAGACAACCGGCGTAGCCTTTGGCCGACGACGCAAAAAGAGCAGATCAACCACCAGATAAGTCAGCAAGGCAATCGTCAAACCGAAAAAGCCATAGAAACAAACGCCAGATTCGGCATCAGGCGATTCGTAATACCCCTCGGGCAAGCGGGAATAGAGAGTTATCGCATTGCCAGCAGGGATATGTTCGATCGTACCGGCAATCGAATGGTCGGACACCTTGCAATGCACATCGAGCGTATTCTTGGCCACTCCATAAGGGGCACTGAAGACACTCAACTGTCCCGGTTCATGCAATCGCGAAGGCAGCTCCTTCTCGAAATTCAAATAGAAATCGAAACGTCCCACCTCGGTAGTCACATTGCCAGCCATGACCGAATGGAAAAGCTGGTCATACTCCTCGCAACGGTCATCGTGGTAGGTAAGTTTGTAGCTGATCTCGTAGGTATGCTGACCGGTGATGGTTTGTTCGGCACTGCCAATCACGATGTTGAGGCTCTCGTAGTCATCATCCTCGTCCACAAGCTTGAATTCTACATCCTTGACATTGACATCGTCAACGTTCAGATAATAGGAGTATGTGGCCGAAGGATTGTCATGCCACGGATGCTGATCGGTGTAGAAACGATTGAGATAATGGTAGATGCCATGTCGAGGTTCGTTGTAGGTCACCGTAAGAGTTTCGGTCACGTCCCACGTATTGTCGGCATGGATGGTGGCTTGATACCGCCATGAGTCAATATAATATCCGTTGTCGATGGTAGGCATAGCTAACGCGTTGTTTTGTTGTTTTGTTCTTTTGTTGTTTTGTTACTATAATAAAGAAAACAACTGGGTGCAAAGATAGATAATTTTCAGATAATTGGCAAATCTGCTTCCTAAAAATCTAATTTTGAGCAAAAAAAGGGCGAAAAATGATTGGCGCAATCAAAAAAATGGACAAAAAACTTGTTCATAACTTAAAAAGTTACTACCTTTGCACCCGCTTTTCGCAGCCTATGGCAAGGAACGCTACTTGTGAATGCTACGAAAAAACATTAATAATAATTATAAACAAAACAACAAATTTATCCAATTATGGCAGATTTGATGAAGATCGCTGAGGAGGCATTTGCTACCGGCAAGGAGCTCCCAGCATTCAACTCTGGTGACACTATCACTGTTTCCTACAAGATCAAGGAGGGTAACAAGGAGCGTATCCAGCAGTACCGAGGCGTAGTTATCCGTATTTCGGGTCATGGTACAAAGAAGCGTTTCACCGTTCGCAAGATTTCTGACGGCGTAGGTGTAGAGCGTATTTTCCCAATGGAGTCTCCATTCATTGAGAGCGTAGTAGTTAACAAGGAGGGTCGCGTACGTCGTGCTCGTCTGTATTACCTCCGTAACTTGACCGGCAAGGCTGCTCGTATCAAGGAGAAGCGTGTCGCAACCAAGGCTTAAGTAAATTGACTACACAAAGCAAAAAGAAAGATTTGGCAGCACTTCCCTTCTGGCGTCGTGCTGCCATAATCTTATATAGAGCATTCCGGTGGTTGGTGCATACCGGCATCAACTGCGTTACACTATTGGCAGGATTATTGCTGCTGGTTTCGGCCTTCAGCGATATGATCAGCCCAACAGTGTGGATCATTGCAGCCTATCTGGGATTGTTCTTCCCGATCGTCTTGCTATGCAACGTGCTCTGGTTGATCTTTTTGTTAATCACCCGTCATTGGAAGTTGACCTTCATCCTGCTGGTCATCTTCCTGTTATGTGGATTCCGGATCTGGCGGTATTGTCCGCTGAATCTGGTCACTCCTTCACCCATCACCAACGTGATGGTCGAAAACGGAGTCGAAAAGAACTGCCCCATCGATACCTTCCGCGTCATGACATTCAATACGAGATGCTTGGGCAATGCCAAGGTCGGACGCGCGCAGATAGACATTCCGATCATGGATCTGGTACGTGACTGTCAAGCCGATGTTGTCTGCCTGCAGGAATATCACTTCAGTCGTAAGAACGGATACACCGAAGAGAAGCTCCACCAAATGGTAAAGAAGCAATACCCATACTATCATCTGCTACTGAATTCCGGGAGCAAAACCACGGGTATAGTCGTCTTCTCCAAATGGCCATTGAAGGTAATCGAGAAGATCGACAAAAACGAAAAGAAATACTGTTGGGCGAACTACTACGAACTCGATGTTCGCGGACGACGCATTGCCCTCGTAAACTGCCATTTGCAGAATCAAGCCATCTCGAAAGAGAACCGCTCGCTCTACAAGGAACAGCTACATAACTTCAGCGCAGACAGTTTGCTGAAGATGGACGATGGACTGAAAGAGTTAATCCCTTCGTTCCGCAACCGCACCCAACAAGTCGCCACCATCAACAAGTTTCTAAAAGAACGTGCCAAAGGGTGGAAAGAGCCAATGCCTCTGTTGATTTGTGGAGATATGAACGACACGCCAACCTCGTTTGCCTACAGAGCCTTGCGTGGTGACCTGCACGACACATGGGCAGAAGCCGGTGTCGGTCCTGGCATTTCGTACCGTGAGGCGCCGTTCTGGTTCCGCATCGACCATATCTTCCACTCCAAGCATTTCCAACCTCTCGATATCCAAGTGCTGAAAGAAGAGAAGTCATCAGACCATTATCCGGTCATGGCCACCTTCCAGTTACTGCCATACGAGGAATAGGTCATCGTTTAGGATAATCATTAATCATCAATCGTTAATCGCCAATCGTTATATCGTGTTGTCTTTCGTTCCATATCTTGTAATTTTTGCCTTAATCTGTCTGGTAGGCGACCTCTACAGCTGGAGGCCGGAAGGTGCAATGCGCAGTCAGTTGAACAGCATGACAGACATGAAAAACGAGCGATCATTCAATGCCGACAATACAGGTTTGGATTTCGGTCGATTCCTGCTGATTGTCCAATACTTTGTCTTCTTCGGATTGGTGCTCTACACTTACGTCAATCCTGATTACCTCGAAGATCTCCTGCACCCCGACAAAGAGACTTGGTATGAGCTGATCATCTGTATGGCCACTCCATCGCTTTGGTTCTTTGCTCAATGGATGCTCTATCGCTGGTGGTCATACATTTTCCACATGGAAGGAAAAGCCCAGATCCTATCGCGAATTTACAAGGCAATATACATGTTGTCAGCACCAGTAGCCATGATTGTTTTCCTGCTGGAAGTAGTAGGAATAATCTCGCCCGAAAACAGTTGGATTTTGCTTTTGCTGACTTTCATTATCGCACAAATTGTATTTATTTTCAGTGGAATTAAAATTTTTTGGGCCGGTATTGGTACATTGTGTTTTATTTTTTTGTATCTTTGCGCGTTCAAAATCGCCCCTATTTTGCTATTATTAACGAAATTGGGATGATGTGACCACATTTTTAAGACTAGAATTTTGATGAAAGTAAACACTATCCTCGTCTCACAACCTACGCCACCCGAGAAGTCTCCATACTTTGATTTGGAACGCAAGTTTGGGGTGAAGCTGACATTTAAGCCATTTATCCGCATAGAATCTTTGAGCACAAAAGAGTTTCGCGCTCAGAAGATATTCGTTCCAGACTTCACTGGCATCGTCTTCACTTCACGCACTTCGGTCGATCATTTCTTCGGTCTCTGCAAAGAACTCCGTGCGCCAATCAACGAAGAACTCCAGTATTACTGCCTGAGCGAAACCATTGCTCTCTATCTGCAGAAATACATCACCTATCGTAAGCGCAAGATTCACTTCTCGAAAGTCGGACAGATGGAGGATCTGGCCATTGTGATGAAGAAGCACAACACCGACAAGTTCCTCATGCCGGTAGCCGATGTTCACAAGGAGGACCTGACTATTTTCACCAAAGCCAAGGTAACAGTTACCACAGCGGTATTCTATCGCACCGTAAGCGCCGAGTTCACCCCCGAAGAGATTAAGCAGTACGATATGCTCTGTATCTTCACTCCAGCGGGCATTCAGTCGATCTTCAACAACGATCCGAACTACGAACAGGGTGATCAGCAGTTGGCTGTATTCGGCCCTGCAGCGCAAAATGCCGCCGAAGCCAAAGGGTTGCGTGTTGATCTCTCTGTTCCAACCGAAGAATGTCCTTCGATGCCCACCGGCTTGAACTCGTTCTTGTTAAAGAACAACGGATAAGTTGCTTTCCTCCTTAAAAATAACTAAGAGAAATCAACAAGTCTCCCTTAAGGGAGATTTAGAGGGTCTATTATGATGAAAACCTACACGCTGCACAAGACCGAGCGCCTCTATCTGCGCGACGCCGTTAGCGAACTCTTTGCTAAGGGTAGCAGTTTTATGGTTTTCCCCTATCGAATCATATATCGCGTGCTGCCCGAGGATGACCCTCAGGTGGCACGTGTTGCTATTATGACGGTGGCCCCCAAGAAGCGCTTCAAACATGCTGTGGATCGCAATCACGTGAAACGTCTGTCGCGTGAAGCCTATCGCCTGGCCAAGCTTCCGATCAACGAATTGTGCGAAAAGCAGAACAAGAAACTGGCTTTTGCCATGCTCTATTGCGACAACAAGTTTCTGACGTTCGACGAAACCCAGCATCGCATGCACAAGATTTTGAAAACCCTCAGCCAGAAAGTCGCAGAATGAAGAAAGTAATGATTTGGATGATACGTTGGTATCAGACGTGCATCTCCCCGCTCACTCCCCCCTCCTGCCGATTTACTCCGACCTGTTCGCAGTACACACTGGAAGCAATCCAGAAGTATGGTCCTATCAAGGGTGTCTGGTTAGGCATCAAACGCATCTCACGTTGTCACCCCGGTGGTGGGCATGGGTATGATCCAGTTCCGTAGAGCTGACAACTCTACAGAACTGGACAAGTTATTAGTTAATAGTTATTAGTTAGGTTGGAAGCTGATAACTTAATACTAATAACTCATAACTAATAACTTTTTTTCAAAAAATATGGTTTCTATCGATGGCCTCACCGTAGAATTTGGAGGCACCACACTATTCAAGGATGTTTCGTTTGTAATCAACGAGAAGGACCGTATTGCTCTGATGGGCAAGAACGGTGCGGGCAAATCTACCTTGCTCAAGATTCTGGCCGGCGTACGTACCGCTACCCGTGGTACCGTGAGTGCCCCCAAGGATTGCAATATCTGCTATCTGCCTCAGCACCTGATGACCGAAGATGGACGTACTGTCTTTGAGGAGGCTTGTCAGGCCTTCTCACACCTCAAGGAGATGGAGGCGGAGATTGATGAGATGAACAATCAGCTCGCTACCCGTACCGACTATGAGAGCGAGGATTATATGGCTCTCATCGAAAAGGTGGCTATGATGTCGGAGAAGTTCTATGCCATCGACATGACTCACTTTGAAGAGGATGTCGAGAAGGCATTGTTGGGTTTGGGCTTCAAGCGCGAGGACTTCCATCGTCAGACCTCCGAGTTCTCTGGCGGCTGGCGTATGCGTATCGAGTTGGCCAAGCTCCTGTTGCAGAATCCCGATGTATTGCTCCTCGACGAGCCAACCAACCACCTCGACATTGAATCTATCGGCTGGCTGGAAGACTTCATCATCAATAGTCCTATGGCTGTCGTCCTGATTTCGCACGACCGTAAGTTCGTCGATACCATCACCACCCGAACCATTGAGGTCACCCTTGGCCGCATCTACGACTACAAGGCCAAGTACAGCCACTATCTGGAACTGCGTAAGGAACGTCGCGCCCAGCAGCAGAAGCAGTATGAGGACCAGCAGAAGCAGATTGCCGAAGCCAAGGACTTCATCGAGCGTTTCAAGGGTACTTACTCTAAGACTTTCCAGGTACAATCTAAGGTCAAGTGGCTGGAGAAACTGGAGATTGTGGAGGTGGATGAAGAGGATACCAGCGCTCTGCGCCTAAAATTCCCACCAGCACCTCGTTCGGGCAACTATCCTGTCATCTGCGAGGAGGTGGGTGCAGGTTACACCCAACCGCTGAAGGAGGAGGATTGCATCTTCCATAATGCGACCTTCATGATCGAGCGTGGACAGAAGATCGCCTTTGTCGGCAAGAATGGTGAGGGTAAATCCACCATGGTCAAGGCGATCATGAACGAGATCCAGCATACAGGACAGCTGACCGTCGGCCACAATGTGCAGATTGGTTACTTTGCCCAGAACTCTGCCTCATTGCTCGACGAAGAAGCTACCGTCTATCAAACCATCGACGATATTGCTGTAGGCGAAATCCGCAAGAAGATCTCTGACCTGTTGGGCGCCTTCATGTTCGGTGGCGATGATACCCAGAAGAAAGTCAAGGTCCTGTCGGGTGGCGAACGTGTCCGTCTCTGTATGGTCAAACTCCTGTTGGAACCTTATAACTTGCTCATCCTCGATGAGCCTACCAACCACCTTGACATGAAGACCAAGGATATCCTGAAGCAGGCTCTCAAGGCTTACGATGGCACCTTGATTGTCGTCAGCCACGACCGTGATTTCCTCGACGGATTGGTAGAGAAGGTCTTTGAATTCACCGACGGCAAGGTCCGTGAGCACCTGTGTGGTGTCTATGAGTTCCTCGAAAAGAAGAAGATGGAGAACCTCCAGGAATTGGAGAGAAACAAGAAGTAATTCGGTAAATTACTTCTTACCGAGTTAATTCTTGAAAAGAATTGACGAGAAGAGAGGGGTGACAGGGAGAGTCTCTCCCTTTTAAATAATGTAAAAAGCCTCACCCCAACCCTCTCCGTTCGGAGAGGGAGAAAAAAACGCCCTAAGTTCGACTTAGGGCGTTCATGTTTTTGGTAAGTTGAAGGGTTACTGCAAACGGAAAGTGACAGGCAGCACGTACTTGACACGTACTTTGTGACCACGCTGTGTGCCAGGTTCCCATTTAGGCATGATAGAGACAACACGCTTGGCTTCTTCTGTGAAGAGCGGATCTGGAGATCTCATCTCCTCGATATTGGAGACTGAGCCATCCTTTTCGACCACAAAACTGAGAATCACGCGGCCTTCAATACTTTTATCTGCACATTCAGCTGGATAGCGCAGGTTGTTCTTCAAATGTTCCATCATAGCTTGTTCTCCACCAGGGAACTTTGGCTGAACTTCGCATATAGTAAAGATTTGGTTGCCTTCGTTAGAGGCAGGCTCGTCTTTCATTTTGGTCAAAGCAGACGCATTATAGGAAACCCTCGTTATTCCGAGTTTGCGCAATTGGTTCTTGGCATTATCTACAGCCTCCTGTTCTGTATTTTCGGGCACATAAAGATCCAAATGATTGTTTTGAACATATTCAGACTTCAATTCTTCGTCTGTCATGGCTTTTGAACCCTCAGGTACTGAACCGTTCTTCTGCTTCAAGAATACGTACTGGCCGTTGCCGAACGAATGAAGTTGAATACGATTGCCTAGATTTTGGCTTTGATTAAGATTTTCTTCATCCAAAATTTGGTCATTTCCGAAAATCTCACTAACTTTGCACTCGGAAATCTGGTCGCTGATAGACGCAGATTCACTACAAGAGAACACGGCTATACCAGCGATAGCCACAGGGATGGCAAAGAGCACTTTGGCTCTTGCCCAAGGATTAGATTTTTTCTTAAGCATCATAGTGATACGTTTTTTAATTGAACTTTGATGTAGGCTACAGGTAATTGATTGCAGTCGAGTGCCTGTAGCTTTTTCTATGAGTAACAGTTGATATTCATGTGCGTTGATGCCTTCGTCCAGGGCACTCTCGTCAGCCTGGTATTCGTGAATGGACTGAAGCTCACGACGCATCAGCCATACAGCAGGGTTGAACCACTGGAAGATCAAACAGATCTCTGTGAAGATCAGGTCTAACGTATGACGGCGACGGATATGGCCCATTTCGTGTGCAATGACAGCCTTGCCATTGGAATTCAGATCCTGCTCACTGATGACTATATAGTGCATCCAACTGAATGGAGACATAGTATCCTGACGTACTATGAGACGGATGTGATCCAGACCTGCGATACCATAATCAGATAGTCTCTTCCTCTCTCCGGAATGCAGGACATAGACGAGGCTGATATAGTTAGAAATAGTCCTCAAAGAGAATATTCCGACGCCCACGATATATACTAACAGACAGTATGCCAGCCAAAGATGTACGCCCGACTCTGTATTCTCTGCAGCTCCTTCGTCTTCGACTGAGAGAGCCATCATCTGGAGTTCACCGAGATCGATCGCAACCTCCTGACTTGAACTGATCGAGATCAGAGGAAGGATCAGCGACATCCACATCATGCCCAATAGTGCCCAACGATTGAACCTGTGAAATGTATCGCGGCTCAACAGCAACTTATAGAACAGATAGTATACCGCTACGCAAATGGCAGATTTAAGAATATAAGCAAACATATAAATAATCAATCATTAAGGTTGTTCCTTCTATCCTCTATCAGTCTCTTCAATTCTTCCAGTTCCTCATCGGAGATCTTCTCCTCCTTCACCAGTGCTGAAATGGCATTGATGTAGGAGCCGCTGAAGTAACGGGAGATGACAGACGAGAGAGTCTTCTTATGGTACTGTTCTGCAGTAATGGCTGCATAATACTGGTAGGAGGTACCGATTGAACGGTGCGCTACATAACCTTTCTCCTCGAGCGTACGCACTACAGTGGAGAGTGTATTGAAGTGAGGTTTCGGCTCCTCATAGAATTCCAGCATCTCACGCACGAACTGCGGTCCATGCTCCCAGAAGATGTTCATAGCCTCTTCTTCCTTGACGGTCAGATCTTGTTTCATATCTATCAGTATATTATATTATTTGATTATCATTTGCATTCGGGCGAAGTCGAAGACTACAGGCCTGTCGAAGAACTTGATTCCCAAGTATCCCAGATGCTTGAGATTATTCGGATTGGGATTGACACCGATCATCACATCGTCAAACTCGTCCCCCACCAACTGGATTTTGGTTGCATAAATACCTTTAGCTACGACCTTTCCTTCTTTGTTGCGTGCATCCTTGAGTTCTATATTTCCATTGGCTACAGCCTTCTTCAATTGACTGTTCTCTCCATTGAGGAAGAGCAACATCGGATTACCGAAATCCACAATCAAATTTCCCTTTAGAGTAGCCTCGCCTTTAGCGGTCGAAAGTCGGAGCGTGGATTCCAGAAGTGGGAAACCAAGGTTCTTGTCCTGCTTCATGCGGTAACGGGTTCCATCACTCATAGCCTCCTTGCTCCAGGCCTTTACCGTGAGACGCTTCTGTGGCAGATCTATGGAGATCAGCTGACTATGGTCATCGGGATGCTTCAAATGCTGAACAGGTAGTGCTATGCCTTCGTAATCTTCAACGATGAAGATCTGTCCTTCATAGATAGCCTCACCGATCTTTATACGTCCTTTGCCGGTCAGTGTGATGTCATACAGATCGTTCAGCAGACGGATACGTGACTTGGAGAGCTGGAATGGAATATTGATCTCCGATTTATGCTGCTGATAGAAATCCTGTCCGATGAGCAGGGCTGGAATACCTGATTCCAGCATGACTTCTACCTTCTGCTTAGCCACATCTGCTTCGAAATAGAAGTGTCCCTGATTCATCTTCAACGGAAAGACAATGTCAGATTTGGCAAACAGTGGAAAGGCCAACAGAAGACTCAGCAGTGTAGATACGATGGATTTAAGTATCATGGTTTCATTGTTTTTTAGTATGACGATGCAAAGGTATTGGTAATTTTAATTAATCAGGAGGATTAATCTTCTCCCTTATTTGGGAGATTGAGAAGCGTCTTTCATAAACAGCACCTTGCGACACTCTTCGACTGCCTCTCGGGCGTATTGCAAGGCATTGGGATCCTCATCTGGTTTGGCCATCTCGAGAAACTTCTCAAAGCACTTCATCTCGCTGCGATAATCCTTCAGGTGATGGTAGGATATTGCCATATTGTAATAGACATTGTAGTGCTCCGGTTCATCTTCCAATGACTTTCGGAAATACTCAATGGCTTTCTTATCTTCACTCTTCCAGAAGTACATGTTGGCAATGCTATTGTGCAGATAGTAGAGCACCTCCGAAGCGGGATACATCTTTTCGATGGCCTCATGGATGTCGGCTATGCCCTGCTGATTGATCTCCTCGCAGATGGAATCCAGTCGATGATATTCGCCTATCACATCCTTGTTGTCCATATCAAAGAGGTTCAGGATAGAGAGCGAGTCGGTACATGGCCGATGATTGTTGACCCAAGTGATTTGGTCACGTTTGATGTTCAATTCCACGACTCCAAAGCGGGAGAGAATGTTCGTGTTGTTGCGTCCACTCTTCTCCACCGCCCTCTTGAGCAGATCGTACGCCTCGGCTATGTGCTTCTTGCGATAATAGGAGAGGCCCAGATAGTAGAGCGTCGAAGCTCGCGTATCGCCCTCGGCTATCAGTTGTTCATAAAGTCGTATGGCTTCGTCGAATCGGTTGTCCTTATGTAGCGCGTAAGCCTTGACTGTGTTGACTGCGGCATTGGTCGAATCGATAATACAATAGCGATCCAGCATCGTGAGGGCATCTTCGTACTGTTCGTTGCCGATCAATGTCTGGCAGAGGCTTAGCAGATTGTTATAGTTCTCAATGTTACGATCGGCCACCAACATCTGATAGCGGAAAGCCTCGGCTGTCTGCTCGAGTTTCTCATAGCATCGTGCCATCAGATAGAGATCCTGTTCGAGGGAATCCGGCTCAAGCAACGACTGACAGAGCTCAATGCATCTCTTATATTGCCCACGTACGAAGAGACAGTTTGCCAATTCGCGACGTATCGTATCATTGCTCTGTATAGATTCGGCCTGTTGGAACAACAGCAACGCCCGGAAGCTGTTGCCCTGTTCGCGATAGTGACGTCCCTCTGCCACGAGCTGTTGCCAGCTGAGGGAATCCGTCTGTTGTTCCTGAGCCCTTCCAACCATAAGCGAAATTACTGCCATGAAGAGAGTGACCAATCGTTTCATTGTGTATTTTTTGAATTATTTTATGTTCACGGTGCAAAGATAACTAAAAAAAATAGTTCATAACGATTTTTCTTCGTTACAAACTATTTTCTATCAACTAAATTTTATAGTTACACCTATCTTTTGACAGTCAAAGATTACAAAACAGCCTTGCAACCATTGCAAAATCATTCGACGTGTACGGTTAACGAAGAGATTAAGTGACACAACATAGAAAGCTATAGGAAAAAGTATAAATCTACAAGGTTGAAAAGGGGCTTTGACTTAGTGAAAAAGGCAAACAAAGCTTTAGACACCTACTCCACCTATAGTAAAACCCAAAAACAAAGCTTTGGATACCTACTTCACCTATAGTAAAACCTAAAAACAAAGCTTTGGAAACCTACTTCATCTATAGTAAAACCCAAAAACAAAGCTTTGGAAACCTACTTCACCTATAGTAAAACCCAAAAACAAAGCTTTGGAATGCATTTTCCCTTTGATCTCATCAGCCAATAGTAAGGCACTCACGCAACGGACGCAATGAACGAAAATTGAAAAGCAATGTCTTTGTTGTCATAATTGCCAAATAATCTGGTGATCTTTTGGAGGTTTCAAAAATTATCTGTACCTTTGCGGCGAAAATGGACGCTTTGAAGACAATCAGTCACAAAACCAGTCATTGAACAACATTTGAAAAAACCTTATATTAATGAAGAAAACATTTCTTTTAACCTTGGCCTTGAGCTCAGTGCTCATGGCAACGGGTGCTGACAAGACAGCCAGCATCAATATCAACGCAAACATCAAATATCAGCACGTGACTGGATTTGGCGGATTCTCGCCAAGTCCAACCTGGCAGTATTGGCTAAGCGACAGCCAGATGGACCAGTTATTCGGCAAAGGCGAAAATCAGTTGGGTCTGAACATCCTGCGTCTCTACATGGCCAACAACTCCAACTTCTGGAATGGAGGTGTCGCCAATGCCAAAAGAGCCAAGAAACACGGAGCCTTCGTCTTCGCATCACCATGGTCACCACCAGCATCGTGGAAAGACAACAACAGCGATAGCAACGGTGGTTCACTCAAAACAGAATACTACGATGACTGGGCAAAGTTCCTCAACGATTACTACCTCTACATGCAAAAGCAGGGAGTAACCATCGATGCAGTATCTGTACAAAACGAGCCGGATTGGAAAGCCGAGTATCAAAGTTGCATCTGGACAGGACAGCAGATGGCCAAGTTCCTGCGCGAACAGGGCAGCAAGATCGAGTGCAAGGTCATTGCCCCCGAAGCGATTCAATTCACTCGCAGCGTGCACGAACCGATACTGAACGATGCCGAAGCCTGCGCCAATCTCGATATCGTAGGTGGACACTTTTATGGCTGGGACGGTTCATCATACCCTCTCGCTGCACAGAAAGGCAAAGAGGTCTGGATGACCGAGTACCTGATCAACGAGCGTCAGGAGAACAACAAACTCAATATCGACTGGAAAAACGACGGATTCCTTTTTGCCAGCAGCATCAACAACGCCATGTTGGCAAATATGAGCGCCTGGGTACATTATTCGTTGAAACGCTACTACGGCTGCATCGGCGATGGAAATTATGGCACAACCGACAATGCCATCACCAAACGTGGCTATATACTCTCGCACTACGCCAAATATGTGTCAGGAACAACTCGCATCAACCACTCTCTGAACGATGCGACGGGCCAGCTCTCTTCGTCGGCTTATCTGTCGATGACCGGCGATAGTGTAGTGGTTATGGTTCTCAACCCTTCGGCCAACACCTACCAGACAACACTGAATCTGCCATTCAATACACAAAAAGGATTGCAGATCGTCACAACCGAAACCCAGAACGTCAAGAAGAGCGAACTGAACATGGAAACTGAGGTCTTCCAGCCACAGCTATCGATCGCTGCCTATAGTGTGAATACCTATATTTTCGTGAAGAGTTCAGCCCGCGAAGATCTTCCGCAAGGAGAAGACGACAAGGCAGTGAGTATCTTCACCGATGGATTTGACTTATCGGGAGCCTCAGTTGTTCCTGCTGGTTGGCGGACAAGATCAGAAGGAGGCATTCGTTCTGCTGGCAACTATACACTCGGTCCTCGCATCATGAGTTTCTCTGCCGAAGGTGCCATGCAATATGCCTTCTATTTCCGTTCCGGTACCGATGCCGATGGTTATATCAGTTATGGCGAAGAGGCAAACTATCGGCTGAATCTCCAGCCCGGCAAGTACACCCTCTCCTACTCAACCGTTGGATGGAAGGCCAATCCAAGCCTCAAGGCTCAGGTTACAACAACTTCGGGAACCGTGATCAAATCATTGGCATCAACCCCCAAAACCAACGTCTCGGCCAACGGTTCTTCGGCCCGTATCACACAAACCTCCGACTTTGATCTTGACTTCGAAGTCACTACGACAGGAAACTACCTGCTGAAATGGGTTGTTACCAAGGCTACGGGCGGCTTGAATGAGGTTCTCGTAGGCAATATCCGCCTCGTAAGGCATGACGAATCCTCTGGGCTGAATGCCATCGAACAAGAAGCCTCCGACGATGTCGTCTTCTATGATCTCTATGGACGCAAGATAAGCAACCAGACAGCAGGTTCCCTCTATTTGAACAGGGGAAAGAAAGTTGTCATCACCCATTAATGAATAATTCTATACGCAAAAGAAAGGATGCACTTGTATTCAGGTGCATCCTTTCTTTATATAAAAACAACGCAAAATTACTGAAGTTCTTCGAGCTCAGCATCTGCATGATCAGCAAAGCCATAGTGCTCATCGTGCTGTGAGATATCCAAACCGAGAGCCTCCGACTTGGCCGACACACGCATCGGAATCATCTTGTTGGTAATCCAATAGAGGCCCAAGCTAACCACAAAAGTATAAACGCACACGATGGTCAAACCGAGAACATGAAGGCCCATGCCTGCCCAATCGGCGTTCTTCTCGTGCAGGATGCACATGAACACACCTGTCAGCACAGTAGCAAAGATACCGCCCATGCCATGAGTCGGGAAGACATCGAGCGCATCGTCGAAACGACCTTTCTTGTTCTTCCAATAGCAGGCAGTGTTACAAACCATAGTAGTAACCAGACCGATCATGATGGCTTCGCCTGGTGTAACCTGATCTGCCATAGGAGTAATGGCCACCAAACCTACAACCGAACCTACAGCTGCACCCATGGCCGATGGCTTACGTCCACGCAGACAATCCATAAAGATCCAAGCCAGCATGGCAGTTGCAGCCGAAGTATTGGTATTGAGGAAGGCCAGAATGGCGATATGATCAGCAGCCAACGAAGAACCTCCATTGAAACCGAACCAACCCAACCAAAGGAGAGCAGCACCCAGGATCACAAATGGAATGTTGGCAGGATTCTCGTGCGTTGCACCCTTGCGTTTGCCCAGGAAGAGGGCACCAGCCAAAGCGGCAACACCCGAAGAGGCATGAACCACAATACCACCCGCAAAGTCATGTACACCCCAAAGGTTCAGGAAGCCCTGAGGATGCCAGGTCCAATGTGCCAAAGGGAAATAGACAAAGAAGCAGAACAAGGTCATGAAGACCAGATAACCCGAAAAACGGACACGTTCAGCAAATGAACCGGTAATCAACGAAGGGGTAATGATGGCAAACTTCATCTGGAACAGAGCAAACAGCGCAATCGGAATGGTGGTAGCTACACCACCGGCAGCCAACTGACGGATACCCTCGACCGAAGAGGAGAGCGAAGCCTCGTGCGCACCTACATTATTAAACATAAAGAAGGTAAAGGGATTGCCAAGAATATGAAGCCCACCCAGATCTTCGCCAAAGCTGAACGAAAAACCAACGGTCACCCAAAGAATAGAGACCAAACCCATGGCAATAAACGACTGCAGAATGGTTGAGATGACATTCTTCTGACCCACCATACCGCCATAGAAGAACGAAAGACCTGGTGTCATCATCAAAACAAAGATAGTAGCAGTAATCATCCATGCTACATTAGCCCATTGCAACTCCTCGCCGTCAGCCAATTCCCAAAGACCATCGGCATATTGATAAGTACATCCGATAATAGCAAACACAACCAAGATTACGGACATGATTATCCAACGTTTCTCTTTCATCTTACTTTAATTTAATTGTTGATTTTAGAATTATGATACCATTCTATTTGTTTGACGTTGCAAAATTACACATTTTAAAATATATAACAAAACATTTGTTCGTTACTTATCAATATACACTTTCATTTTGCTATCACAAACATACTTTTGATAACATTACTTTGCAATTTTAGCATTTTTACTATCACTTAGATACAAAATCACATATTTATGTAGATTATTTTCATATTTTTTCTTCTTTTAAAAACATTTTGATATATTTGCACTATCAAAAACAATCCAAATGTGAAAAAGTATATGGAAGAGTTATTAAAAAGTAGAGATTCAGTGAATCGATGGATGGAACGCTACGGTGTACGTTTCGGTGTTTACAAGAACGGCGTGTTCAACGAACAGCTGTTCCCATTTGATTCCATTCCACGACAGATACCTGCCGATGAGTGGGCTATGCTCGAGAAAGGATTGATACAGCGTGTTAAGGCATTGAACATGTTCCTGTACGACATCTACCACGACAAGAAGATTGTCGAAGATGGCATCGTGCCGAAGGAATTCACCTACGAGAGCAAAGGCTATATGCCAGAATGCGAAGGAATCACCCCAACCCACCAGATCTATGCCCACATTGCCGGTATTGACCTCGTACAGGCCAAGGATGGCAAATGGTTGATTCTGGAGGACAATCTGCGTATTCCTTCGGGAGCCTCCTATCCGATGATTGCCCGTAAGGTGACACGCAAAGCTGCCCCGCAGACCTTCCGTGACAATCTGATTGCCGACAACCGCAACTATGGAGATATGCTTCGCGAAATGATGGATTACGTCAACGACGGACGTGGCATCAATGTCATCCTCACCCCTGGCCGTTACAATTCAGCGTTTTTCGAGCATTCCTATCTGGCAGAGCAGGCAGGTGCTATATTAGCCTTCCCAGGCGATATGATTGTAGAAGATGGAAAAGTCTATTATCTTGCCCTCGACGGAAAGAAAGAGAAGGTAGGTGCTATCTATCGTCGCGTGAGCGATGAATACCTCGATCCTTTGGCCTTCGAACCAACCTCTCTGCTGGGTGTTCCGAATCTGATGGAGGCATATCGTGCAGGCAACGTAGGCTTGATCAATGCCTTGGGCAATGGCGTCGCCGACGACAAAGGCATCTATTACTTTGTACCAAAGATGGTGAGATACTATCTGAATGAAGAGCCTATCCTGCAGAATGCACCTACCTATCTTCCTTTCTTCAAGGAGGATTACGATTACATCATCGCCAACATCTCGAAACTGGTCATCAAGGATGTGGCTGAAGCTGGCGGTTATGGTGTGATGTTTGGCCGAGACATGACTCCAGAGAGACTGGAAGAGGTCAAGCAACTGATCATCAAGGAACCTCGCCGCTGGATTGCTCAGGAGGTGGTGGATTTCATCGATCTGGACATCATCGACGAAACAGGTCAGCCTTCACCACGCAAGTGTGACCTCCGTGCTTTCGTTGTGACCGGCAAAGAGACCAAGGTATGGAAGTCTGGACTGACTCGTTTCTCGCGCAATCCGAACTCGTTTGTGGTCAATTCTTCACAGGGAGGTGGCTTCAAAGATACGTGGGTGTTATCTTGTTAAATTTAACAAGAAGCTACTAGTTATTAGTTAAGTTATTAATAAAAGCTCCCCAGCATTATGCTCCCTCCCTATGAGGGAGGGCTGGGGATGGGTCTATATTTATATGAAAGAGATTTTAAGTGCCAATACGGCAAACCGATTGTTTTGGTTAGGAAGATACGCAGAACGTGGATACCTGTTGCTCCACCTGATGCGTAAGGCATACGACGAAGTGTTGGATGTGCCCGAAGGAGAAGTACCAGTATATAGTGACTTTCTGAAGAAGTTGGACGTTTATACCGAAGGTTCGCTGGATACATCGTACCAGATCATGGATCAGTTGTACAATCCAGAGACTGTCACATCATTGCGTTCCATCATCGAACGTATGATGGACAATGCCATCGTGCTCCGTACTGAGATTCGTACCGAGTCATTCTCGTACATCGAGATCTGCAGGGACCTGATTCGTGCCAAGTCGCAGGTCTATGACATGAATATCACCGATCTGCAACCTATCACCGATGCATTGCTGGCCTTCTGGGGCTCTATCGGTGAGCGTGTCTATGGTCAGACACGTGTCCTGCTCCTGTTGGGTAAACAGATCGAGCATCTCGACATGAACATCCGTTTTGACTATAAATACTATCGAATCGAGGAGGCAATGGCCGTGCTCGAAAAGAGCGTAGCCAACGAGCCTAACCTGCTTGACCAGAACCTATACCGCAAACTGCGTGCGCTACTGGCCGATCAGGAGACTTACGAGGCATACACACCAGAATACAAGACTAAAGTATTGAACTACTTGAACCGATTGGCTTTGGTTTAATGACATATAGCTATTCGTACATAACCGAGTCGAAGTTTTATCCAGCTATTGGACGGCATTTTTTCAAACTGCGTGCTTGTCCATGCGAAAATGAGTTCCAGCATCTTCTGGAATCCAAACTGGAAGTTACACCAGCCTGTATCCTGAACCAAAGCAGGGACGGGCTGGGTAATTGCGTGCAGTGGGGAAGCTTCGAAAATACTCATGACTTCTTCAGGGTAGCATCAACGGGCATAGTAGAACAGACTCTACCCTACCGTATCCCGGGGACACCAGAGCCATTCTATAATACGGCAACCCGACTGACCGAGCCCAGCCAGGAGATGCATTGCATCGTAGATCGCGTATTGGGCAACCGGAAGGAATCGCCCTTCAAGCAGGCCACCCGACTGATGCATTGGGTGTATCGTTTCCTGCAATACACTCCCGGCAGCACAACCATTTCCACAACTGCCTCCGATGTTCTGCACCAGCCATTTGGCGTATGTCAGGACTTCGCCCACCTGATGATTGCGCTCTGTCATTGCCGAGGGCTTTATGTCCGATATGTAAACGGACTGATTGCTGGCGAAGGCAAGACACATGCCTGGGTTGAGGTATCAGATGGTCATGAGTGGATTGCTTTCGATCCGACCAACAACGTCGTCGTCGAATGGGGGTACATCAAGATTGCCCACGGACGCGATGCCAACGACTGTCCGACAAACCGTGGCCGCTTCTTCGGTTGCACACAAGAGAGCATGATGGTAAATGTCATTGTAGAACCCCAATAGTCATCGTCTTCATTAACGTCATCGTTTTAAAATATGATACAGAATGTAACAAGCATGGAAATGCCCATCGATGAGCAGTTCCGCATACAGAAGAACCATTTCCGTGGAGGAAAAGGGCAACGTCGCTTCTGCGTCGTCACCGGAACGCATGGTGACGAACTGGAGGGACAATACGTAGTGTTCAAAATTGCTGAAATGCTGCAGCAACATCCCGAAAATCTGGATGGTGTGGTCGATCTCTATCCAGCCCTCAATCCATTGGGCATCGACTCCATACAGCGAGGAGTGCCTGCTTTCGATCTTGACATGAACCGAATCTTCCCGGGCAATACCCGAGGTTCCATGATCGAGAAGGTTGCTCACGACATCTACACCGACCTGAAAGGGGCAGACATGGTGATCGACATCCATTCGTCGAACATGTTCCTGAGGGAGATTCCCCAAGTACGCATCAGCGAACAGACAGCCGACATGCTGGTACCTTATGCCAAGATGTTGAACATCGACCTCATCTGGGTACATCAGGCAGCCACCGTGCTTGAGTCCACCCTCGCCCACTCGCTTAATTCCGTGGGTACGCCTGTGCTGGTGGCAGAAATGGGTGTCGGTATGCGTATCAACCATGCCCTATGTCAGCAGCTGTTCGATGGTATTGTCAACCTGATGCACCAGATGGGTATCTGGAAGGAACCTGTCGATCCTGCCTGTCTGCATGAGCCGATCCTGTCGCAAGGCGATTCGGTCGATTTCCTCAATGCAACCACCTCGGGCATCTTCGTGACCGAAGCGCACAACGGACGAACAGCCATCGTCGAAGCAGGAGAATCCATCGGTCAGATTATCTCTCCGCTCGAAGGACGTGTGCTGCAGGAGGTACGTGCTCCGCATCGAGGCATACTCTTCACCATCCGTGCCTATCCTGTCATCTACGAAGGATCACTTTTAGCTAGAATACATAGGATTGACATCTAAATCCCAGCCTATTATGAAAGAACAAACCATATTCACCATGTCGTCGCCCTATCGCGATGACTTCAGGATCAAAGCCTACACATTCGGTACAGGCGAAAAGACTCTTGCCATCGTCGGCGCTATGCGAGGCGACGAAATGCAGCAGCAGTATGTCGCATCACGTTTGGTTTATAGACTGAGCGAGCTTGAGGACAAAGGCATGATTGCCGAAGGTGTATCGATCAGCGTGATTCCATCGGTCAATCCATTCTCCATGAACATCGAAAAACGATTCTGGGCATTGGACAATACCGACATCAACCGTATGTTCCCGGGGTATAATCTGGGCGAAACCACTCAGCGCATTGCCGCTGCCCTGTTTGAATTTATCCAGGATTTCAAGTATGGCATTCAGCTCGCCTCCTACTATCTGCCCGGCAACTTCATGCCACACGTCCGCGTGATGGATACTGGCGCTGGTATGAATACGGCACAACAAGGTGCTTTGTTCGGATTCCCCTATGTCACCACCCGCAAGCCGGAACCATTCGACACCGTGTTGCTCAACTATAACTGGCAGATTTGGAACACGCAGGCTTTTTCGCTCTATGCCGGCACAACCGATGTGATTGATCCTGTGACTGCACAACAATCCATCGATGGCATCCGTCGATTCATGTTAGCAACCGGCATGATTTCCGGTCTTGAATTGCCACAAGGAATGGAATCGGAGATTGTGGACGAAGAACAATGGATCACCATCCAGTCGCCACATGCAGGCATTCTGACTCATGTAGTCGAAGCGGGACAGAAGGTGACGAAAGGTGAGACTATTGCAGTCATTGTCCACCCCTACGAAGGCAAGGTTATCAGCGAGGTCACTTCCCCTTGCGACGGCATGATCTTCTTTGCACGTAACAAATCCATTACGTACCAGAATACGGTACTATTCAGAATTCTGACACAATAAGTGATCATGAACGATTAACTTGGTTCAATCATTTAAAACGGGCCAAAAGGCTCGTTTTTTTTAGTTCGAAGACAAAAAATAAGGAAAGAGTTGACAATTACGACAGTTTATTCGTCACATTTAGGAAAAATCATTATCTTTGCGCACAATAACCAAGTAACAAATAACCTGTCTTATATGAAGAAACTATGCATCCTTGGATCTTTATTGCTCGTAGCAGTAACCAACCTTCAGGCACAGTATGTTGACAAGAAAGAGAGCAAAAGCGGTACGAACTATCCGCTCTCCTCTTTTGTCTCACAGCAGAAACAATTGTTTAACTTTGACTGGCGTTTCCAGTTCGGTCCTGCCGACGAGAAAGCCGTCACCTCCCAGAGTTTTGATGACCAGTCATGGCGTACTCTCGACTTGCCACACGACTTCCAGTTTGAACAGCCTTGGAACGAACAGGCAGGCGGTGCCCGTGGCTTCAAGGAGCAAGGCGAAGGCTGGTATCGCAAAACCTTTACTGCCGATACCCTTTGGCGTGGCAAACAGGTAGTGCTTGACTTTGGTGGCATCATGTACTATGGCGATGTCTATGTCAATGGTCGCAAGGTGGCATCGACCGAATATGGTTACATTGGTTTCGAAACCGACATTACCCGTCATCTTTCGTACGACAAGCCCAATGTTGTGGCTGTCTATGCCAATACAGGCAAGAGCAAAGGCTCGCGTTGGTACACCGGTGGTGGACTTTTCCGCGATGTTTATCTCAGAGTACAGAATCCGACCCACATCGCACACCATGGCGTTTTTGTTACTACACCCGAAGTTTCGTCCGAAAAAGCTACCATCCAGGTACAGGTAGAGGTGGCTGGTTGGCAGAATCAGAATGCCTCTGTGCGTTGCAATATCTTTGCCCCCAACGGAGAACTGGTAGCTGTGTCAGGCAGCGACATGCCCGACCACACCAAAGCCTCGGTCGTAGAGGTTGCCATGCCTGAGATGTTTGTCAACAATCCCGCCCTTTGGGATCTCGACACCCCACAACTCTATACAGCCGAGGTAACCCTGTTCAGCAACGACATGGTGGTCGATAGCATCCGTGAGGAGTTTGGCATCCGCAGCATCGAGTTCAACAAGGACTTCGGTTTCAAGCTCAATGGCAAGAAGGTGATGCTGATGGGCATTGCCAACCACCACGACATGGGTGCTGTGGGCGTAGCTGCTTTCGACAAATCTATCGAACGCGAGATGCGTCAACTGAAGAGCTTCGGCTACAACTGCATCCGTTGCTCACACAACCCTTACTCCGAGTCCTTCACCAAGATTGCCGACCGTGTGGGCCTGCTCATTGTCGATGAGTTGATCGACAAGTGGAGTGACAATGAATACTGGGGCGGACGCAAACCGTTCATGAGTATCTGGCCGGAGCTGATTACCGAATGGGTGAAGCGTGACCGCAACTCCCCAAGTGTGGTACTATGGAGTTTGGGCAACGAGTTGCAGACACGTCCCGACTGGAGCGGTTATGCCACCAACGACTGGGGAATCACCACCTACCGCATCTTCCGCGAGTTGTTGCGCCGTTGGGATTCTACTCGTCTCACTACCGTCGCTATGTTCCCTGCCCGTGCCGGTGCACAACGTGGTACTCCAGACTTCGATACCTACCGTGTCCCACCGGAGTTGGCTCAGGTCAGCGAGGTCTCTTCGTTCAACTATCAAAGCAACTGCTACAAGGATTACCTGAAGAACTGCCCTTGGATGACTCTCTTCCAGAGCGAGGCACAAACCGAATGGCTCTTGAAGTGCCTTTGGAATATGCCTGAGAATGTCTCTGTGGGTCTTGCCTATTGGGGCGCCATCGAATACTGGGGCGAGAGCAACGGATGGCCTAAGAAGGGCTGGAACTACAGTTACTTCCGTCACACTCTAGAGACCTATCCACAGGCTTACCTCATCAAGACTGCTTTTGCTGCCGAAGAACCTATGGTACACATCGGTGTGCGCGATGGCAAGGGAGAAACCGTAAACTGGAACGATGTCAAGGTGGGCAAACAGCGTCTCACCGAGAACTGGAACTTCCCAACCGGAAGCACCCAGAGCCTCTATACCTTCACCAATGCCGACGAGGTTGAACTGCTGGTCAATGGCAAGAGCCTCGGAATCAAGAAGAACGATATCAGCAACCCAAACGACCGCAACATGGTCCTCTGGGAGGAGATTCCTTATGGCAACGGTGGTACCGTAGTGGCCATTGCCCGCAATCAGGGCAAAGAGGTAGCACGTCACCAGATTCAGACAACCGGCAAGGCTACTGCCATTCGTTTGGAGGCTGAGAAACTTGGTCCTGACAATGCCACCTTCACTCTCCCTGAGTGGAAGGCCGATGGTATGGATCTGCAATACCTGACCATTCGTGCTGTCGATAGCAAGGGCAACACGGTGTTGTCGGATTCTGCCAAGATAACCATTTCGGTCGAAGGTCCTGCTTCGCTTGTCGCACTCGACAATGGTGACCACTATACCAACGAACTCTTCACCTCCGACATCGTGACCAAGCGACTCTACGATGGCACCCTTCAAGTCATCCTGCGTTCCAAGCGTGGTCAGGCTGGCAAGGTAACTGTCAAGGCGGTAGCTGACAATGGCAAGAAGGCCACTCTCAAATTATTGAGCAAAGAATAATTGAAGATATCCTTAGATATAGTCAGGCATCCTTCGGGATTCGCCTGACTTTTTTTGTCAAACGACAATTAGGACAACAAAGACAATTATATTCAAACAGCCTAACTAATAACTATTAACTAGCGTATTGTCTCAATGACTTGTATATAAACTCACACGAAGGCACGAAGACAAAAAGTCTTTTCCCTTAGTCTTTGTGTGAGTTATTATTTAATCTCGTCGAGATGATACACTAGTGATAATCGATTCGAGTTCAAAAACTTTCGACTTGTACGGTTAGAAGTTTTGAGCGAAAACGCCCTGAAAGGGCAACCAGCACATAGCCCAGGGCAAGCAAAGCGACACCCTGGGGATTAAGAATGCCAAAGCGACACCCTGGGCTGATAGCGCTTTGCGATTGCCCTTTCAGGGCGAAAGGTTAACCGTACAGGTCGATTTTTTCGTGCTTTCCGTGGTTAAACAATATCTCTCCCACATGATTGCTCGGATTACTTAGATTTTCTTTGCTTTCTGTGTTTTCTTGTTCTCTTTTAACGACAATTCGGACACTTCCTTTGTGGTCGAATTATGTATTCGAACATTCGGGACTATGCTACAAAGAGAAGAAAGCCTAAAGCAAAGCATTGGAAAGTAACTTCACTATAGTAAAAATGGAAAACAAAGCGTTAGAAACCTACTCCACTATAGTAAAAATGGAAAACTAAGCGTTAGAAACCTACTTCACTATAGTAAAAATGGAAAACGAAGCATTAGAAACCTACTTCACTATAGTAAAAATGGAAAACAAAGCATTAGAAATCAACTTCACTATAGTAAAAATGGAAAACAAAGCTTTGGAAAGCAACTTCACTATAGTAAAAATGAAAAACAAAGGTTTGGAAACCACTTCACCTATAGTGAAACCCCAAAACAAAGAAATCTATATTTATTATATCGAACGCTAAATGAACGAAAATAACGAATCTCTCTATTCTAAATCACACGAAGAATAAAAGACACTAAGATTCCTATCTGGAACTTATATTCTTCGTGTGAGTTATTATTCAATCACGTCGAAATGGTGTACTAGTCGAAGTTTTTTGTGTATTTTTAGCCTTTTTGCGTAAAACGTGTCATTTTACGACATTTTTATAGATAAATTTAGACTATTTCTTGTGCATTATTCAAAAAATACTTATCTTTGCACCCCAGAAAACTAATACATACAACATCTAATACAACATTTGATGAAAAATTATTTGAGACCAACAGTATTTGTTGTCGATATGCAAGAGGAACAAGTAGTTGCTACCTCTGGTAGTCTGTGTAAAAGTGTAGTTACTGAAGAGTGGGGCGAATCAAGTGCCTTACGTACACAATTATGGGGAGAAGATAGCGAAGACAAATAGTTACTTTGCAGTATTCGGCCAACGCTTAAGCAGATTATTCAGTTCCGAGCGTGTAATATATGTTACAGCTCCATGCTTCTGTTCGCTGAAATTGGTACGAGTCATAGAACTTCCCTTACCATCGAAATAACCGATATTGTGGTATGTAAAGAAATCTCGAGTCTCAACAAAACCAAAATTCATAGGTTTGAGACGGAAGTTATCGAACATGACCACATAAGTATCCGTGCCCAAACGCTTCCAGACATTGGGAGCTTCATGTCCCTGGCGAACACCATCGACATAGTACTCGTCGAATTTGTATGGACCCGTCAACTTATTCGATGCGGCGTGTTTCGGTGTTGCGCCACCCTCGTGGCTCACATAAAACAGATGGTAAGTCTCACCCACCTTGATAATATCAGAGTCTATGACATTGAATTTCATCTTCGGCGCTGCAAGAAGGAAATGAGGTTCACCTTGGACCTGATTATACTCATTATTTAAATATACATACCAGATGGTATTCTTTTCAACACCCTGTCGAGTGGTAAAATGAACCATCAGCTGGTTAGTCTCATCGTCGAAAACCGTTTCAGGGGCCCAAACACAGCCTACCTCCTTCCAGTCAAACTGAAGCGTATCGCCATCCACATAGTAAGTCTGAGGTGAGAATTGGGTAAAATCAATATTGGTACGTGACCAATGAATGAGGTCCGTTGACTTCATCAAGACCAATCCACGATTATTGCCCCAACCATAAAGCTTGCCACTACGCTCCCACTCGGAATCACGAAATCCATCACGCTTGCCGAACACATGCAAATCGGTCATCGAAAGATAGAACGCACCATCCGGTCCACGGAAAATGTGTGGGTCACGAATGCCATGCTGTTCTGCAATGGTATCTCCTCCAATGATAGCCTTATCGTCGTTGAAGGCGGTCCACTTATAGCCATCTTCACTATAAGCCATGTGTACGCCATGGTCCTGATCTTTGTGATACACCATCAAATAAACCGAAGGCTCTTCGACCTTCTTGCCTTTGGCCAGCATGTCGGCGCAGCCCAACATCAAGAGGGCCATCATCGCAATAATAGTCTTTTTCATCTTAACGTATGTTTGAAACGGCTTCACGGTAATTACGCAAATTACCAGCCTTGAGAATCTTCTTGATAGCTTTATGCCCAAAGGTAGGTTCAAGATACTCCCAGAAAGACTGCATCTTCTGAACCAATTGACCCTCTCCTCCCTCAATGGCTTGTTCGTAGTGAGCAAAGAGACGCCTATGCATTTCAAGCACTTTGTTCTGCACCTCATCAATACGGCAGGTCTGTCCAGACACAAATTCCTGTGCCAACGTAGGACGCGCCAAGAGTCCACGGCCAATCATGATACCTTGCAACTGAGGGAAACGGTCAATCACGACATGGATCTCTTCAACCGTAGTCAACATCCCATTGAATACGATAGGGGCCTCACACGCAGCAACAAACTGGTTGAAAGCCTCGATGTCGAGTTCTCCCTTATATTGATTCCGACCTACACGAGGATGGAGGGTAATGTGATGCAAAGGGGTGGCATTGAACAGAGGTAACAAAGCCATACACTCTTCGGCCGACTCTTGGCCAAGACGCATCTTGATACTGAAAGTAATGTCCTGCTCATGGTTCAAACGAGTCATGGCCTCAAGTATCTCCTTGACCTTATCGGCATGCGGCAGAATACCGGATCCACGCCCCAAACGGGTTTGGAGTGGGAATGGACAACCCATATTCACATCCAGTTCACGGTGTCCGAGAGCAATCAGTTTATCGGCCAATTGCTGGAACTCGCCGGCATCGCTGGCAATAATCTGAGGAACGACATGCACCCCTTTGTTCTGTTCGGGCAAAGCTTCTCGAAAATCCTTCTTGCGGATTTGTCCATGCTCAATGCGGATAAAAGGAGTATAGTAGCACGACACACCACCACACACCTCTTGGTGAATACGTCGGTAAGGTGCCTCTGTAAATCCCTGCAAAGGGGCGAAATGAACATCCATATTAATTCGCTGTTTAGTTCAAAAAGGGAATTTCGAAAGGAAGAGAGAAGGAAATCGTGCTGATATAATCAACTGCCAATCGAATGAGATACTCGCCGATACCAAGAAACAGCACAACATATATAGCTGCATTGGCGCTTTTGATCATCAGTTTTGATGGCTCATTGCCGATAGAGAGAAGCAAATCTATGCAGATGGTAATACCTGCCAGAACCAAATACAGCTGCCAGCACGAGGGCAAACCCAACAAAATCAGAATGCCCACTATCACCATCAGCGAAACATTGGAACGCATACGCAGGCTGTTCAGACTACTTGACAGAAGACCGACCAAAACATAGTAGATCAGGAGCAACAGGACAACTCCCAGAAAAACAAGACCGGTATATCCATCACCCACAAGTGTCGGCAAACTGTATGTCATCGAGTTCCATGCTGCATAAAACGATACCAAATAGTCATTGGCCAACGAATCACTTCCACACAAACTCAACAGGCAGTAATTCACCCATACCAAAGTGACAAATCCTGTAAAGATGCACGCCAGATTATCCTTCGACCAGCTGGACAAATAAACCAGAACAAGCAACGGTACGACAATCCACAGAATAGTAGGCATGTACAACAGCGTCAAAACCCCGACAATAGCGCCCATCGAAAGCGAACGGACAGGCATCTGTTTGTTCTGCCAACAGAAAAAAGAGGTCATGAAGAGTGCCGTAAAGCCGATTGCTATCAGATATAACTGTCCGATGGAAATGGACGAAGCGACATAGATAGCCGAAAGATTCATCAAACCTGCCAGCAATACCCACACCTTGACGCTAACCATAATCTGATTAAATGCTATCAGACGCTGATTATTGAGCACAGCCGTCAGTCCCAGACAAATCAAACCTGCTATCAACCAATTACCGCACAATACCCACCAATCGGCCATGCCCAAGAACCCTTGGACAGCCAGAATGATGAGACTGAGCAGAATGTATATCATAATCCAATAAAAGTCCCCCTAAAAGGGGGATTTAGGGGGTCTGTTAGAACTTATTCAAATCCTGACCGATGTCACGGCGATAATACTTGCCATCGAACTGGATGATCTGGGCACCTCGCATAGATTGAGCAAGTGCCTCATTACGATCGTTGCCATAAGAAGTAACGCAGATAACACGGCCACCGGCTGTCACAATTTCTCCATTGGCATTGACTGCAGTTCCGGCATGGAAGAGGATGCTCTTCTTGGCATTGTCGGCAGGAGCCACTACACCCTGGGTAAAGAGTTCGTTATCAAGACCAGTCATTACCTTACCCTTCTCATAGTCGCCTGGATAACCACCACTCACAAGGACAACCGTTACGGCTGTACGTGGATCCTCTTCGAGTGTCTTCTGATCGAGGTTACCATCGGCTACACCTTCGAGCAAGTCGAGGAGATCACTCTTGATGCGAGGCATAACAACCTCGGTCTCCGGGTCGCCCATACGGACGTTATACTCGATAACCATTGGGTCGCCAGCATGATACTGCTGGATATCACGATCCATACGGATCAGGCCCAGGAAGATGAAGCCCTTGTACTTGAGGTTCTCCTTGAGGAGACCAGCGATGGTTGGCTTGACGATACGCTCCTCGACCTTCTGCATGAACACATCGTCAGCAAATGGAACAGGTGAGCAGTTGCCCATACCACCGGTATTGAGGCCTGTGTCGCCCTCGCCGATGCGCTTGTAGTCCTTGGCAACAGGAAGGATCTTATAGTGGCCTTCGCCATCGGTCAAAACAAATACAGAGCATTCGATACCTGACATAAATTCCTCGATAACTACGGTAGCAGAAGCGGCACCGAACATACCGTTCAGCATCTCCTTCAGTTCCTTTTTAGCCTCATCGAGTGTCGGAAGAATCAATACACCCTTACCTGCTGCAAGGCCGTCAGCCTTGAGTACATAAGGAGCCTGAAGAGTTTCGAGGAACTTGCAAGCCTGATCGTATTCAGCAGCTGTGAAGCTCTGATAGCGGGCAGTAGGAATACCGTTGCGCTGCATGAACTGCTTGCAGAAATCCTTCGATCCCTCCAACTGGGCGGCAGCCTTCGATGGACCAATCACCTTAGGCGCATCAGGCACAGCCTCGAAGTAGTCAACAATACCGTTCACCAATGGATCCTCAGGACCGACAACAATCATTTCGATCTTCTCCTCCTTGCAGAAATCAGCAATCTTGTCGAACTCGTTAACCTTAATGGCCACGTTCTTTCCATAAGCCGAAGTACCGGCATTGCCTGGAGCAATAAAAAGTTGGTTACACTTAGGGCTTTGAGCCAATTTCCATGCGATGGCGCATTCACGACCACCACTTCCGAGCAGAAGAACCTTCATGATTGTGTTGTTTTATTGTTGGGTTATCTTGTTATTTTTTTGTTTTGTCGCACAAAAACTGACGCGAAGATAGGTTGATTTTTCCAATTATGCAAAATAATATCAATTTTTCGATTGTTTTTTTGGATTTTTCGGGAAAAACACCTAATTTTGCAACCGTCAATTAAACCGTAAAGATAATACCAACACATTATTAAATTAGGAAATGAAACTTATTTTTGAGATCGAGTATCGTACCTGCTGGGGCGAAGCCGTAGGCGTCAACCTTGGGGATAACGATTCTGCTCCAATCATGCTCTCAACCCAGGATGGTATCATCTGGAGGGGTTCGGCCGACGTCAAACTGCCCACAGGCGGTGTAGCACTTCTGTATCGCTACAGTATTTGGCGCGATGGCAATTGTGTTCGTCGCGAACAGGCCTCGATGCCACATGTGCTTGTGGCCAAAGAAAAAATCCGTACTTACACCCAAAAAGACCACTGGAATGACCCAAAGCGCATTGCCGGTGTAGCTATCCCAGTCTTCTCGCTCCGTAGCGAGGGCAGTTTCGGTGTGGGTGATTTCGGCGATCTGAAAGCCATGGTCGATTGGGCCTATGCCACAAACCTGCAGGCATTACAGATTCTGCCAATCAACGATACAACCATCACCAATACATGGACGGATTCCTATCCTTACAACTCCATATCCATCTACGCATACCATCCGCAGTATGTGGATCTGCGCCAGTTGCCGGCACTCAAAGACAAGAAGAAAGCAGCTGCCTACGAGAAGAAACGCAAGGCTTTGAACAAGTTATCGCAGATTGATTACGAAGCCGTGAACGATGCCAAGCGTGCCTACTTGCGTGACCTCTTCAAACAGGAAGGCGAAGCAACTCTATCTTCTGCCGACTACAAAAATTTCGCCCAAAACAACGAAGAGTGGCTTATCCCTTATGCCACCTTCTCGGTGCTTCGTGATCAGTACGGCACACCTGACTTCAACCGTTGGCTGGAATATCGCAAGTTCGACCGACTGGCCATTGCCTCTTTTGCATCCCAAAAAGAAAACGCACCCAAAGTGCAGTTCTATTGCTATGTCCAGTACCTGCTCCATGTCCAGCTTCTGGCTGTCAGCAACTACGCTCGCCAGAAGAACGTTATCTTGAAAGGAGATATTCCGATCGGCATTAGCCGTGCTTCGGTCGAAGCTTGGGTAGAGCCATTCTATTTCAACATGAACGGACAGGCAGGAGCACCACCTGATCCATTTTCTGCCAATGGCCAGAACTGGGGCTTCCCGACCTACAACTGGGATTATATGCTCAAAGACGACTTGAAGTGGTGGCTGAAACGCTTCCGCAAGATGTCCGAATACTTCACCGCCTATCGCATCGACCACATACTCGGCTTTTTCCGTATCTGGGAGATTCCGACCCACGCGGTACATGGTCTCCTGGGCCAATTCTCGCCTGCCCTGCCAATGAGCCCACAAGAGATTGAGAGTTTTGGTCTGCCTTTCCAAAAGGACTTCATGACGAAACCTTTCATCAACGACGAACTGCTGGAACTCCTGTTCGGTCCGTTGCGCAAGTACATGGGAGCACAGGCAGAAGGCGAACAACCGGCCTACGAGGGCAAAGACCCAGTCCAGTATGTGAAGGACACTTTCCTGGATCACCAGCACGACGATATCTGGGCAATGAAAGAGCACTTCAATACACAACGCAAGATTGAAGCTTACTTCAGCGGCAAATGCAAACCACGCAACATCGATATGAAAGAGGCCATCTACAGTCTCATCAGCGATGTGCTGTTTGTACCCGACCACAAGAATCCAGAGATGTATCATCCTCGCATTTCGGTACAGGATGACTATATTTTCTCTCGTCTGCAGGATTGGGAAAAGGAGGCTTTCAACCGCCTTTATGTTCACTATTTCTATCATCGTCACAATCAGTTCTGGTACGAGCAGGCTATGCAGAAGCTTCCTCGTCTGATCAATGCTACCCAGATGATTGTATGTGGTGAGGACTTGGGCATGGTTCCCGACTGTGTGCCTTGGGTCATGAATCAGTTACAGATCATCAGTCTTGAGATTCAGCGTATGCCTAAGAATCCACAAGACGAATTTGGTCATGTCTATAACTATCCTGTGATGAGCGTATGCACAACGGGTACACACGATACTGAAACCCTTCGCGAATGGTGGGAATTGGATCGTGAAACTACACAGCGTTTCTGGAATCACGAATTAGGCATGATGAACGATGCTCCCGAAACGGCAAACACCGATATTTGCAATCGCATTGTCTTTGACCATTTGGCTTGTCCATCGCTCTTCTGTATCCTTCCGCTTCAGGATTGGCTTGCCACCGACGAAAGCCTACGACTGAAGGACACTTTCGCCGAACGCATCAACATTCCTGCTAATCCACGTCACTATTGGCGCTATCGTATGCATCTCAATATCGAAGATCTCATGAAAGCAGATTCATTCAACCAGCACGTCCGTGATATGGTTCAAGCATCTGGTCGATAAACAAGATTCTTTTTCTGCGGTAAAACAAAAGAATAATAATGGCAAGTTTATTACCTAATCTTTCGACCAAACAGCTGTATAGTATCAGCTTTGGTTTCTTCGGCGTACAGATAGCATACGCCCTGCAATCGGCCAATATATCGAGAATATTTGCAACATTAGGAGCTGATCCACATCAACTCTCATTCTTCTGGATACTTCCACCTCTGATGGGCATGGTAGTCCAGCCAATAGTCGGAATACTGTCGGACAAGACCTGGTGCCGTTTCGGCCGTCGCGTACCCTATCTGTTTATAGGCGCATTAGTAGCCGTACTGGTCATGCTGATGCTGCCCAATGCCGGCAGCCTAAATTTGACCACACAGGTAGTCATGTGGGGCTTCTCAGGCACCATGCTGTTCGGACTCTTCTCGCTAATGCTGCTCGACACCTCGATCAACATGGCCATGCAACCATTCAAAATGATGGTTGGCGACATGGTAAACGAAGAACAGAAAACGCAAGCCTACAGCATTCAGTCTCTGCTTTGTAATGCAGGCTCGATTGTCGGATTCTGTTCACCCTACATCTTAACCTTTGTCGGTGTCGAGAATGTTGCTCCCGATGGTGTACTACCAAACTCGGTGATTTACAGTTTCTACATCGGTGCCGCCATCTTGATTCTCTGCGTTCTCTACACCACATTGAATGTCAAAGAGCTTAATCCAGAGGAATATGCAAAGGCACACAATCTAAGTGTGGGCGAATCCAAGCAAGAGAACCAGGCAACCGAACAGCAGAAACAATCCGTAGCAAAAGCATTTGTAACCATCGGTCTCGTACAGTTCTTCTGTTGGGCTGCATTCCTCTACCAATGGACCTATACACCAGGCGCCATTGCCGAGACTTGTTGGAACACTACCGATGTCAAGTCGGCAGGCTACCAGGATGCAAGCAACTGGTACGGAATCATGTCGGCAATCATGGCTATTGGTGCTGTTATATGGGCAATCATAATCCCGAAGTTGAAGGGAGTCAAGTTCGCTTATATTCTTTCGCTCGTGATTGGTGCTGTTGGTTTCTCATCACTCTGCATGATTACCAACCAGTATCTGCTCATCGTCAGTTTCCTCTGCATGGGTTGTGCCTGGGCAGCCATGTTGGCTTTGCCATTCACCCTCTTTACCAATGCCATCGAGGGCAATCCTCGCATGGGCTTCTATCTGGGCCTTTTCAATTGCGTAATCTGTCTGCCTCAAATCATAGCCGCCGCTACGGGTGGTCTGGTACTCTCCTCGCTGGGTAGTCAGCCAATGATGCTCTTCATGGCAGGCATCTATCTCCTCTTGGGTGCTGGGTGCGTCTGCCTGATTGACACGAAGAAGTAAGCCTCACCCCAACCCTCTCCGCTCAAAGAGGAAGAGTTGGCCCTCCGAGCGTGATAAGAATTTTTCTTTATACAATAATCCCCTCCTGTTGTTACGACAAGAGGGGATTATCCTTTTTCCTTTAAGTAGGTGTTCAGAATTAGTTTAACATATTTTGTTCAGATTGAGAGGCAGATTTGGACTTTTACTGAGGGCGCAATGTACATTGTAACCGAAGCAAAAGTTCGAAGATGCGCTCAAGATGAATGAAAGATGTAAAAC
>JAZRXX010000092.1:0-18437 GCA_045600485.1 Bacteroidales bacterium | reverse complement strand
TTGATACGCTCGCTTTCGCTTAACTCTATTTTTGTAATCTTACCCATAACAGTATCGTTTTATGATAATAACGAAATCGTTATGAGTTTAGTATTTAAAGATCAAAAAATATTATAAACTAATTTTGACTGATTACTTATCAGTTATTAGTTATTAGTTATCAGTTATTAGTTATTAGTTATCAGTTATTAGTTATTAGTTATCAGTTATTAGTTATTAGTTATCAGTTATTAGTTATTAGTTATCAGTTATTATACTGCGAACTAAGATTATTCATTATTCACTGAAGAGTGCAGTCGAGAGGTAGCGCTCGCCAGTATCAGGAAGGAGAACTACGATGTTCTTGCCAGCGAACTCAGGACGTTGTGCGATCTGCGAAGCGGCATAAGCGGCAGCGCCCGAAGAGATGCCGACCAGGAGTCCCTCCTCCTTAGCCAAAGCGCGACCGGTTTCAAGTGCCTCGTCGTTGCCAACAGGAAGAATCTCGTCGATGACCTCACGATTGAAGTTCTTTGGTACGAAACCGGCACCGATGCCCTGAATCTTGTGCGCACCAGGAGCATTGCCCGAAAGAACAGCCGAAGTAGCTGGCTCGACAGCAACGACATAGATGTTCGGATTGTGCTTCTTGAGGGCAGCAGCCACACCACTCACAGTACCACCAGTACCTACACCTGCCACAAAGACATCGACCTTGCCATCTGAATCGTTCCAGATCTCCTCGCCTGTGGTAGCAATGTGGATGGCTGGGTTGGCTTCGTTCTCAAACTGCTGCAGGATGACTGCGCCTGGGGTATTGTCGCGCAACTCTTCGGCCTTGGCAATAGCGCCCTTCATGCCTGCTGAACCTGGGGTGAGAACGATTTCGGTGCCATAGGCAGCAGCCAACTTACGACGCTCGATGCTCATGGTCTCTGGCATGGTGAGGATCACCTTGTAGCCCTTGACTGCACCCACGAGTGAGAGACCGACACCAGTATTGCCCGACGTTGGCTCGATGATAGTGCCTCCAGGTTTGAGGATGCCCTTGCGCTCAGCCTCCTCGATCATATTGAGACCCACACGATCCTTGACAGAACCACCAGGGTTGAAGAACTCTACTTTTGCAATAATGTTTGCTTTAGCGTTGCGCTTGGCAGCAAACTTGCTGATCTGAACCAATGGAGTCTTTCCAATGAGTTCGGTAATTGTACTGTAAATTGCCATAGTTTATTTTTCTTTATTTATAGTTGAGATAGATGCTATAGAGGCTATAGTAGCTATAGATGCTATAGAGGTGATAGAAGCGATAGATAGGATAACCGCTAACAGCTAACCGCCAACCGCTCATCGCTTATCATGGTGCAAAGGTAAGGTTTTTATCCAACTTATCCAAATTTATTTCCTAAAAAAATCCTCAACCACTACCAATATACCACAGGTGTGGTAGAGGATTATACCTTTATATTAGTAATTCAAGTTTCGCGAGCTCAACTTGAGGGTAAAAGGTGAAGGGGAAAGGGTGAAGGGATTATAGATACGGCCTCCATTTGTATCGTCCTTTTTACTCCCTTTTTACTTCCCTTTTACTCCCCTTAGATCTGATCCAATGCCTGGGCCAAATCGTCGATGATATCGTCGATATGCTCAACGCCGATGCTCAATCGGACGGTAGCAGGAGTGATGTGCTGCTGTTCGAGTTCCTCAGGCGAGCACTGGCTGTGGGTGGTGGTGTAAGGGTGAACAACCAGCGACTTCACATCGGCCACATTCGCAAGGAGAGAGAAGAGTTTCAGGGCATCGATGAAGGCCCAAGCCTCTTTCTGTCCACCCTTGACCTCGAAGGTAAAGATCGAACCGGCACCCTTAGGGAAATACTCCTCGTAGAGTGCGTGATCCGGATGACTGGCCAAAGCTGGGTGGCTTACGCTCTGTACCTTGGGGTGCTTGCTCAGGAAGTCAACCACCTTGAGCGAATTCTCGATGTGACGTTCGATGCGAAGAGGCAACGATTCGACACCTTGCAGCAGAATCCAGGCATTGAATGGAGAGATGGTAGCACCAGTATCACGAAGGATGACGGCACGGATACGGGTCACGAAAGCGGCAGCACCTGCCACATCGGCAAAGATAGCTCCGTGGTACGATGGATCTGGTTTGGCAAGGGTTGGATACTTGTCGGCATTGGCCTTGAAGTCGAATTTGCCGGCATCCACAATCACACCTCCAAGGCTGGAACCGTGTCCGCCGATGAACTTGGTTGCTGAATGAACCACGATGTCGGCTCCATGCTCAATCGGACGGAACACAATCGGTGCGAAAGTATTATCGACAATCAGCAAGGTGTTGTGACGATGTGCAATCTCAGCCAGCTTATCGATGTTGGTGACGTCGGAATTAGGATTGCCGAAGGTCTCGACATACACAGCCTTGGTGTTTGGCTGGATGGCAGCTTCGACAGCAGCATAGTCACGTGTATTGACAATAGTATAGCTTACGCCCTGGGTGGTCAAAGTGTGGGTGATGAGGTTGAAGGAACCGCCATACAGATTGTCGGCAGCAACGATGTGGTCACCATTCTGTGCAATGTTCTGGAGAGCGTAGGTTACAGCTGCAGCGCCCGAAGCTACTGCCAAACCAGCCACACCGCCTTCCAGGGCTGCTACACGATCTTCGAACACACCCTGTGTCGAGTTCGTCAAACGGCCATAGATATTGCCTGCATCACGAAGGCCAAAACGGTCGGCTGCATGCTGTGCATTGTGGAACACGTACGAGGTGGTTTGATAGATCGGTACGGCGCGAGCATCGCTTGCCGGATCGGCGGTTTCCTGACCTACATGAAGTGCTAAAGTCTCGATGTGAAGTTTCTTTTCGTTTGCCATAGTCGTATTATTTTTATTTTGTTATTATTGTTACTTTCGTTGTTGTGTTGTTTTGTTCAAACAACCGAAAACTAAAAACTCAAAACTGAAACCCACTCATGTCACTTGAGCGATTTCGCGATGCAAAGGTACGGTGGTTTATTGATTAATTCCAAAGAAATGGCAAAACAAAAGAAAAACTTTCTATATTTGCACACCAATAAAGAATAAAACATCTGTCAAAACATGGAAAAAGCTCTAATTGAACACCTCGATACTATCGATATTTCCATCCTCCGCGCGTTGCAGCAGGATGCCCGTCTCACCACCAAGGAACTGGCACAGAAAGTGAACCTCAGTTCTACCCCAGTCTTCGAACGAGTCAAGCGCATGGAGCGCGATGGCTACATCAAGCGATACGTCACCATCCTTGATGCCGAAAAACTCCACAAGGGTTTTGTTGTGTTCTGTAGCGTGAAACTCTCTCCTATTAATAAAAAGGTAGCCGAAGAGTTCTGCGATGCCATCAAGGAGATTCCTGAGGTAACCGAATGTTATAATATTTCAGGTCGTTTCGATTATCTGCTCAAGGTGCATTCTCCCGACATGAAGTACTATCAGGAGTTCGTCCTCAACGTACTGGGACAACTACCGATGCTCGGTTCGCTCGAAAGCACATTCGTGATGGAGGAGGTCAAGCACCTCTTCGGTGTGGCGATCTGATTCTTTTTAGTTTTGAGTTTTCAGTTGTTTGTTGGAGATGGGCGATTTTTCCCTTATCCTTTTTCCCTTATCCTTTAATTAGTAGAGGGCATTTTTTCCTTTTTTTCAATTGGGGTATTTGATTCTTCCATTTCTGGGTCTTATAGGAAAACAGCAACTTAAAGAATATGAAAACGAAAGTATTTATCCTCTCGCTGATGAGCCTTCTAATGGCCTCATCGTGCGATATCACACACACAGAGCCAGACGGGCTATGGACACCAATGAAGTGGAACAACAAGACCAAAGACATCAAGCACAGCGACACTGAGCATGCTTATCTGGTTCCTGCCGAAGGTGCAGAATGCATGTTTGTCTGCTCCAACTACAAATCGCCCTGGATCTCCGACATCATTTTCCAAACCGATAGCACAACCGAAATCTGGAGGGAGACGAACAATATGGAAGAGATGGAGGATTACGATTTCTGGCACATCGGAGAGAATGAATGGTGCCGTGTCCACATTGCCCACGATACGCTGAACGTTCTGTTTACCGCCAACGAAGGCCCGAGTGCCCGCTTCGTGTCGCTTAGCGTAACAGCTGGTGATATCTTCCATTCCTTTCGTTTCAAACAACTGGCCACAAGTAACCAATGACCTACAGCAGAGAGCAATTTGAACAGATCTACAAACAAAACTACCGGCAAATGTACCGCGTAGCTTACTGCATTGTCCAAGATGCAGAAGAGGCGCGCGATGCAGTCAGTCAGGTCTTTGCCCAAATGTGGCAACGCCAACCGCTCATGGCATCAGATGCCATGAGCGGTTATCTGCTGACTGCCACCCGCAACCAATGCCTGCATGCCCTGAGCCGACAACAACGTCAAGAAGAGGCGGCAGAAGAATGGAAAAGGCAGATGCTCTCGCCCAAAGACCACAGGCAGGAGGAACTGCTTCGTGAGGTGCGACGTGTGATCAACGAGAACCTGACGGAACAGGACCGACGGGTGCTGGATCTGCATTTCGACCAGGAGCTGACCTACAGCCAGACAGCCGAGAAGCTCGGCATCAGTTCGGCGGCTGTCAACAAACACGTGACACAATCATTAGCCAAAATCCGAAAATTCCTAAATCTTTCGAAAATATGACAAACAAAGACATTGACCAGAAGATCGGTATGCCCGACATCGACAAGGAATGGGCGAAATTCGAGCGCGAGGTGATAGATGCCCCCTACAGCATCACCCCACGCAGTTCGGCATGGAAAAGCCGAGCCGCTGCCATTGTGTTGATCTGCACTGTTGGTGTCGCTGCACTGGCATCTACCTTCTTCCTGATCAACCGGAGTCAAGAGGATGCTGCGGTCAGTTTCCAACCTGCTGTAATGGAGATTGCACAAGTCCAAGCCGAAACCGACACTACGAATGTATTAGGAACATATCTTGATGAGCAACAGCAGAAATTAGTGTTCGACAACGTCGAGATGGAGCACATAGCCCTATGCCTGAAGCAATACTATGGCATAGAGACCCAGTTCGCCAACGAGGAATCCAAGCACATTCGCCTCTACGTGACGTTGAACTGCGCCAAGCCCATCGACGAAATCGTTGCCTACCTGAACAACCTACAAGTCGTGCAACTCCGACTCGAAGACAATCACCTGACCATTCAGTAACATCGCCACCGCTATGAAAACCCGAATACTGACATTACTTCTTGTCCTATGTTGTTCTCCGGCATGGGCACAAAGGGTGACGATGGAGTTGAAGGATGTGTCGTTGGCTGAAGCCTTACGACTCATTGACCACGCCCAACAGGACAAACATCTGGTCTTTGTCTTCAACGAACTCGAAAATCTCCGTGTGACCCGTAGTTTCAGACACAAAGAGGCAAATGCTGCTGTGCATGATCTGTGCAAAGACTTCCCGATACTGATCACAGAAACCGACGACGATATCTTCATCGAATACATCAAACCACCGATGCATCTGCTGCCGAACGTAGCCATTGCTGGCCGACAGATCCAGACCAGCACATTGGGCTATGTTGCCAAAACGAACGTGGCGGGGTTAGGAGGGCTCGATCTGTTGGCGTCACAACCCAACATCACATTACGCGACGGGCATCTCTATTTGAATGGAGAACGGGTGAAACACATCTATCTGAATGGTATTCCACTCACCGACCAGCACGAGGTGGAACAATTGACGAGCGACATCGTTCAGCAAGTGAGGGCTGATTATGCTACAGGAACCATCTACATCACGCTTCGTCGTCCAAACAACAAGGGATGCTATGGTTTCGCACATACGGAATTCCAGTTTCCCAAAACTCATTACTCTTCGACTCTGACAGGGGTTGTCAATGCCCGCTACAACAAGACAAGCATCTACGACAAGATGTGCAATACCGCCAACCGACAGGAGCACAAAGTGACCACCCATACCCAAACCCCAATCCAAGATTGGTTGTCGGCCTATAAGCTGACTGCCGAGTCGCCGGTTTTCGACAACCGTTTTTCGTTGATGCAGGATCTCTCGGACAGACACCAGCTGGGATTCAGTTATTATTTTGCCACCCACACAGGCAAGTCATCGGAAGTACAGCCTCTATCCAAAGACTTCAAGGCGTTCAGGAATCACAGCCGACACTTTGACAACGAAGAGACCTTCAAGTACTCCGGGGACTTCTCAGACCACCACATTCAATTGGATCTGCTGGCCGACGTCTTCACCCGTCACAGCGTGAACGAAGATGTCTCGCTATATGGCGCTGGTGTGGGTACTGAGCAAGGCGAAGCTCCGAACATGTCACTCTGGAAGGTCTCTGCCCATGTCAACCATCCATTGAGCCGTTACTTTTCGATGCAGTATGGTGCTGACTACACCCATTTCCTGTTGCATCACCGTCCAACGGAGTTCTTCAGCAACATGGACATTCTGGTCACGCAGACCTTGAGCGACGAAATGAATGTGCAAGGCATTATGGCACGAACCTATGTAGGTATGACCTTCGAACTGGAACGATTCAAGTTGGATCTGGGTATGGTCCCCCAATACCACAAGTATGACCAACGACAATACAACGACAATGGCCAATACGTCAAGAATGGTCCTGGAACGAAAAAGAAATTCCAACCGAGTTTCTATACCCATCTTTATTTTGTCTTGAACAAGGAACATAGGCACACGCTGACCCTCAACGATATGATAGAGATGGAAGAGACCCCCTATTCAATCCTCGTACCGACCATCCGATGGAACGATGCTCTCAACTATTCCATCGGCAACCAGTATCTGCAGACGCCTGTCTATCACGTCTCCATGTGCCATCTGTCGCTTTGGCAAAGCCGACTGCTGCTGACACTCACCAATCGCCAGGCTCAAAACGAGATCTTCTGGTTCTCGGACCAGAATGCATTCAAACAGTCAATCCTCTTTACCAAACCAGAAAACCTGCTCGTCACCAATCACCTGACCTTGCAGGCCGAAGCCAATCTGAATCCAACGGATTGGTGGCAACTCAAGTTGAATGCCCAATGGAACCTCAACCACGAAAATGGTAACTGGGAGAACATCAAATATCGGGGCAACCAATGGCAGCAATACTATGCATGTGTCAGCCATTTCAGATTCAGGAACCACTGGACGGCATTGCTGAATGCCTCCTGCCTGCCTCAATACACCACCTACGACAGGCGTTATCGCACAACCTATGGTGTCCGAATGGAACTGACCAAGACCTTCCTCGACAACAGGTTCCAATGTTCTGTTATGGGACAACCAATAAACCGTGCCCGTGGACTGACCCGCAAGGGTGAATGTTTCTTGAACACGTATAGTTACGAAGAGCAGACGCAAACATTCGGTTTTCGCTTTACATACAACTTCAAGAGCAGGACCCATGTCCAGGTCAAAGCGCTTGAAGGCGAATTAAAATACAACGACATTAAAGACAATTCTCTATGAAACCATTCACAAAAATATGCCTCCACGTAATTCTGTCAGTAATGATGGGGATATTGTCCTCCTGCTCCGACGAATCGTTCGACAGCTATAACTTTTCCCTGAACAGGAAAGGGGTGTTCTCTACCATCATCGTAATCAAAGATAGCATAGGGGGCAATCCGCTGATGCAAATTCCTATGCTTCAGCAATGGCAATCCGATTCTATATTCTTTGCTCCTCAGGGGGAAGAGCCCTTGTTTGTTTCCTGCACGCGTATGTCGGATCTGGCCGAAATGACGATTTCCCCTTGTGGCATGCTCCGCAATGGGACAGAACTGCATCCTAATGGAGGGTTTGTGCTCTACCTGTCGTGGATGGACATGGATGCCCTCACCGACAGGCAGACACAGGAAACCTATACAATCACAATAGCCAGCCCCTACATTCAAGATGGGAAACCAATCAAATGCGGTTGGATACTGGATTACAACAATTACCAAATCGACCCAATTGCTTATAGCGTGGGCGCAGATGGCGCACCCATCAATAACATCGAATATGGTGTGGTTGGCTCCGAACTGGTTTACGTTATCCGTTTGACCCTTCAATAACATTGCAAACAATGAAAAAGACTATACTTGGGTTATTATTACTCCTCTTGCATCCGGTGTCTGGCATCGCACAAGAGCAAGACGAAGACGATGATGTTGATTACCGTTGCGAATATGCCCGTATGCACACCATCGAGTTGGGAGGAGGATTTATCTGGAACCTGAATTCCTACACCGGGCTTCCATCTCTTTCGGCCGGCTATATGGGAGAGAATGGAACTGGAGGATTCGGACAGATTCGCTATACCCGATTTCTGAAACCACAATGGGGATTATTTACCAACGCCGAAGTATCGATGCTTAACGGGCATTTCGATCAGATTACCGGGTCGTATGATTATCAAGACAAATACTATTATCCAGAAGATCTCAACCATCATACTGTCCAGAATCGATGTGTTCAATGGCTAGCAGGTGGCGTCTATCGCTGGGACTTTGCCAATCGCTTGTCGTTACGAAGTCGCTTGGGCATCGGTTATCGCGGCATGTGGTTCTCAGAGACTTATTTCTATGCCCGCTGGAGCAGCGCTTTGACCCGTCCGCAAACCCAACTTCCGTTCATGGCTCGCCCCGACGATTTCGAGGAAATTCAAGTTCACACTTGCGACATGAATCACAACAAGGTCAACTTTCGGGGCAGCGTCGCTTTCTCTCCTTCCATCCAGTTCTGCTACACCACGCACCAGCAGATGTTCATCTCGCTTGAACTTCAGTGGACAGGCACGATGCGACGCATGAACGAACGAATCGATGTGTACAACGTCCACCAGACGGTAACATCCCAACCCTATTCAATCGATAACGACTATTTGTACGACAAATGGACAAAAGACAAAATCCGTGTGGTGGATTATGAGGAATCCCGTCAGTACATAATCGAATTTGACCGAGAAATCAAAAACTCCTCGTTTCACCGTGTCACGATGGGCAATTACTTGAAGGTTTCTTTTGGCCTTGGTTGGAACATCGGTCGAAATCACAACAAAACCAGAGCTGATTAATCAAACTAACCTATATGAAACTCTTTTTGATAATGGCTTTCTGCATGGCCGCAACAACACTCAATGCACAAGGCAACCATACGCTCGAGATGCAAGGTGGGTGGATGTGGAATCTTCGCTCCTATGCCAATACTCCCTCAATGGCAACTGGTTATATGGGCGACAAAGTCATTGGCGGAGGTGGCATGCTGCGCTACACCCGTTTTACGACAGCGAATTGGGGAATCTTTGTGTCGGGCGAACTGGCATCGCTCAATCACGAGCCTCACAAAGTGCAGCAACAGCACGGGCCCAATCAATATCACTATCAAGCAACACCTCAGGATGAGTGCCAACCAGTCATTATTGGCAATACTACCGGACCCTACTACATTCAGGTGCTGACCGGTATCTCCTATCGCTATGACTTCTGGTCGCGATGGTCTTTGCGTGCCCGACTGGGATTGGGTTACAGGGATATGCACCCGGAAGTGGATTACAGCTACACCCGCTACGACAAATCGCTGACCAATCCCGAATCCATGGAGCAGGTTACTGTCCGTGCCGTCGATAGCCACCACAAACCAATTCACCGCGCTTTCAGTTTTGCCTGGTCGCCCTCGGCTCAACTCTGTTATACCCCCTTGCACCACATGTTCTTTACGTCCGAAATTCAGTGGACGGGTACTGCCCGGCAATTGTACGAACGAATCAGCGTTTACGATGTGGAGCTGAAAGATACCTCCTACCACAAAGTCAAAATGGGCAACTTCATCGCCCTTCGATTGGGCATTGGTTGGAACTTCGGACTATACAACTCCAAATTATGAAAACAATTAAAATTGCATTATCCCTATTGACACTATCGTTGTGCACTTTATCTTCATTCGCTCAGAATGAAAACTATCGTTCCTCCAATGACAGACTGAAAGATTTGCCTAAAAATGAGATATCTGTTTCATTCGGACTCGGTATCGGCTCAAACGTGGACGCTAGTGACCATAACAAGCATTGCAGTTCTTTCAAGAATGCTCCTCTGCCATATTCTAATAATGGTTGTCTTGCTTTCGGATATGCCAGTTTCAACGCAAGATATATGAGAAGCATCTCAAGACGATTTGCTGTCGGCCTTTCTTTTATCTATGCAGGAGATGGAAATGAATGGCTTACTTATGACCCCGTAACAGAAATGTCAGAAAATGATTTCGGATACTGGAAACCTCTCTTTGACTGGAATGGTGATGGTGTGGTAAATGATGGTGATTATAAAGAGGGACCTTGTTATGATCCTATGGTTTCAGTCAATTATGTAAACTATTATGTCTTGCCAGCTTTTCGTGCTTTATGGTTTAGCAAAAGGTTCGTAGCGATGTATAGTATGGCTTCATTGGGCATTAGTCTTACTAAAGTGTCAGAACTTGATATTAATCCCCATGATAATGTCGACTTTACTTGCAACAAAACTGATATCGGTTTTGCCTGGAATGTCGTTCCTGTAGGAGTAGAGGTTGGCGGCAGACATGTCCGTTTCTTCTCTGAGATGTCCCTCAACCATATTGGAGTAGGCATGGAATTGGGTTGCAGGGTAAGATTCTAACCTGTATTATTCACGGAAGTCAACGGGAGTTAGCTAAGGCGAAACTACCCAGAAACGTAACTACTCAGCGAATGTTGAATTACATGACTTACACACCATGATAATGCAAAAAATTGAGCCCATTTCAACAAATACCGGAGAGGAATTTCGATTTTGGAGCATTTTCGTGTCTGCTTTTCGAAAAAAACACTATATTTGCACTCGTACATGTACATCTAATCAACAGATGTTCGCTTTCATAAAATGAGCGACATTTCCAATACGACCGACTATGATAATGAAGAAAATTCTATTGCTCCTTTCGCTAATAGTCAGCATGACTGGCATGGCACAGGAAATGGCTCATTCAGATGCACAGATGGGTGTGTTCTCTACTGTCAAGAGCCAACTCATCGATGCCGAAGGTCAGGTGTTCGTAATACGAGGCATGAATAATCCACACGCATGGTTTGGAGTGAAGGCATTTCTCGCGCTCGATGACATCAAGGCGGTAGGATGCAATACCATCCGCATCGTCTGGAATACCCGAGGCAAGGATGCTGACCTTGAACGCATCATCAAACGATGCATCGATCTGGAAATGATACCTATGGTAGAACTCCATGACGTCACCGGCAATACGTCTGGCGATCGTCTGGCTGATATGGCTGAATGGTACGCTGAGCCTGATCGTGCTGAAATGCTCTTGAAACACGAAAGGTTCCTGCTTCTGAACATCGCTAACGAGTGGGGAAATCACTTCACTAAGGCGGACTACTGGCAATCATCATATACAAAGTGCATAGACATCATGCGCAAGGCCGGATATAAGACGACACTTGTCATCGATGCTCCAGGATGGGGACAAAACATCAATCCGATAATCGAGTGCGGACAAGGACTGATCGAAGCGGATCCATTGCACAATATACTCTTCTCCATCCATATGTATGGCAGCTGGAACAAGCCTGAAAAAATCAAGGATAAGCTCAAACTCTGTCACGAGATGGAATTGCCGCTCATCGTTGGCGAGTTCGGTTACAACTATGACAAAGGCAAGAACAACCTGAACTGCAAGGTTGATCACTCAGTCATTATCGATGTCTGCAACGAGCTTGAGTATGGCTACATGCCTTGGTCATGGACCGGCAATAATAAAGAAAACAAATGGCTCGATCTCGTGGAACCAGACGATTGGAAGACTCTGACTTGGTGGGGAGAGCAAGTCATCTCAGGAAAAGGCGGAATCACAGAAACGTCTAAAAAGGCTTCTGTATTTGTACAGACAAAGACCGGCAACTGGGGCACGAAGACACGCATGTGAGCCGCAAGGTCTCTCCTTCCGATAAACTCACCATCCATCTGGCTCCTGCCGGTGGTTGGACAGCAAGAATCTTTTAAACTTGAAATAAATGAGAAAACTTATGGGAATATTCACGATGCTATGCAGCTTGTTCGCTTGCAACGCACAGTCAGAAGGGTTTGAAAGTCTCTCTGTAGAAGATTATGCCAAAGCCATAGAGGACACTACCATAGTGCGCCTCGATGTCCGCACGGCCGAAGAATATGCAGATGGACACATCGCCAACACTATAAACATCGATGTGCTCAAGGATGACTTCCTTGAGAAAGTGCAAGCATACACAAAAACTCTCCCCGTAAAGGGAGAGGTAAAAATTGCAGTAAACTGCCGAAGCGGTAAACGAAGCAAGAACGCAGCCAGAATACTGGTGAAGAACGGCTTCAAAGTCATCGAACTTGATGCTGGCTATAACGGTTGGGTAAGCAAGGGTATGCCAGTGACCAAATGAAGGAGGGAAACAGAATCGAACTTCAAAAGCTATTTTTCTGAACTGTAGAACTCAAGAATCTTGAGGCGCATGAGGAACTCATACTTGGATTGAAGCTCATCCTGAAGGCTCTTCTGATGCTTGTTCGATGCCTGTTGGAGATCGTAGGTAGTTCCCTTGCCCGACTCATAGCGATCGGACTCGTACTGATAGGCCAGTGTTGTAGAGGCGCTGGCCTTCTGAGCCGAAGTATAGTTGTCACGAGCCTTGAGCGCATTCCAGTAGGCCTGTTGAATCTCCTTGTGAAGCGACTGCTGGGCCTCGGTAAGGGCAATGTTCTGGCTTTCGATATTCAAACGAGCTCGACGCAAGGCGTTGCGCGTAGAGAAGCGATCGAAAATAGGCACCGATACACTAAGACCTACAGACTTGTAGGCATGGTCGGCCAACTGACGTCCAAAGCCCTTCTGCGAGAATGGCGCATCGTAGAGATACTGATAGGTCGTGCTGTAGCCGGCATGCAGAGAAACCGTCGGGATATAACCGCTTCGCGATGCCTTTAGGTCATATCGGCTGCTTTCAAGATTATATTTGGCTGCAAGAATGGACGGATACTGTTCGATGGCTTGAGCAAAGATCTCGTCGGCCGAAGTGACCTGCGACGAGAGATTGGAGGTGTCGATATCCATGATTGCAAATGACTCGACATTGCCCTCCATGTTCAAGGCTTGCATCAAGTCGAGACGTGCCATGGTTTCGTTGCCAACAGCTTCGGTCATAGAGTGACAACTGACGGCCCATTGAGCCTCGGCTGCAGCGACCTCAGAAGCAGGCTTCTTGCCAGCCTCAAATAACGCACGAGCCTTCAGAACCGCAATCGAATCCAGTTCGACCTGACGGCGCTGCACTCCGGTGAGTCCTTTGTAGTACAAGGCATTCAGATAATAACTTGCCACTTGGATGCCGATATCCTTGCGTGCCTTCTCAAGATTGGCAGTAGCCGCTTTGAGGGCAAACTCGTTGGACTTGATCTGATTGCTGACTCGAAAGCCGGTAAAAAGCGGCATCTCTGCATTCAAACCGAAATTGGTAGAAGTTGAGTTATTGCTGGAATAGGAATTGCTATCCTCGGAAGTTGTACGGCCAAAAGACCACCCTTGGCTGATGCTTCCGCTGAGCGAAGGAAGGAAGGTATTCTTCGAACTATTCAACTCAATCTCGCTGTTCTGCCTCTGAAGTTCCCGCTGTTGAATGGAATTATTATGCTCGAGCGCAAAGGCAATACAATCCTGCAATGACATCGTCTGAGCATGGGCAGCAACAGTCATCGTCAACGCCATCGTCAACGTCATCGTCTTATTCAATCTTCTCATTGCCGCGCAGTTTCATTGAGTCCGTAATTCCTTCAACAACCTCGATAAAGATGCCATCGCTCATGCCTACTTTGACAGGAATGCGTTCGAAGACCTGAGGTACAGCCTCGGCTGCAGAAGTGAGCTGATAGACGAAAGTCGAATCGCCCGAGAACTGGATTGCTGTCTCCTTGACCGAAAGCACCTGGTTGCTACGAGCCAACTCGATGGTGGCATTCGCACTGTATCCGGCTCGAATGATCAATGTATCTGGAATCTGAGCAGCCGCCTTGATTTCAAACAGAATGGCACCATTGCTCTCTGATCCCTTCGGCGAAATATACTCCATGACAGCAGGAAGCGTGACACCCTGAATGGCACCAATCGTGAGTTGGATATCCATTCCGGTCTTCATACGACCGACCTCAGTTTCGTCGATATTACCACGGAAGATAATCTTCGACATATCGGCAACGGTTGCAACCGTGGTTCCTTCGTTGTAGGAGTTGGCGTTGATGACAGAGGTTCCCTTCTTGACAGGAACGTCGAGCACAGTACCGGAAATGGTGCTACGGACAATGGTGGTATTGATCTGGCCGGAACGTTTGCTGATACCCTCGGTAACTATATCCAAAGCATCTTGAGCCGACTGCGCAGATTCACGCGTCTTCTCGAGCGAATTAAGGCTCTGTTCATACTCTTCGCGCGACACAACACCCTTCTGGTACAGGTTCTCAACACGGGCATGCTCACGTTCTGCCTCTTCGAGCGAAAGCTGCGACGTGCGTACCTGACTCTGTGCCTGGTTGAGTGAAGACATGTCGGGAATGACTGCCACTTTAGCAATCTGGTCACCCTTCTTGACTATGTCGCCAGCCTCGACATAGAGTTCGGTGATGATACCCTGAATCTGAGGCTTGATGTTGACTTCGTCACGCGGCTCGACTTTTCCACTTGCCACGGTGGTTTTAACAATATCACGAACCTCTGGTGTAATGAGTTCGTAAACGACCTCCTTGGGCTGCGACTGCTGCCAGAGGAAATAGAAAGTGTAGATGACGAATACACCTACGAGGCACCAAATGCCAATCTTGAAATACTTTTTCATATAAGTAATGTTAGTTTGTTATAAATTTCAAATTAATCACTCCTTCCATAGTGAGGGAAGGTTAGGGTGAGGCTATCACTCCTCCCTCAGTGCCTCAATCGCACGGATCTTCATGGCGCGCTTGGCAGGCATCCAACCGGCCAAAAGTCCACCGACAATAATGACCAGCATGCCTGCAACAGCCACAGAGAAGGGAACTTCGGGATTCTGCATCTGGAATCCATCGTTGCCAGATGAGGGATTTGCCTCCAGAATCTTGCCGACCAATGTCAATATCCAGACACCCAGCATAAGACCAGTCACACCTGCCGCCGAGGTAAGCACAAGACTCTCGGCTAAAATCTGCGACAGAATCGTCAGCGGCTTTGCTCCCAAAGCTCGACGAATGCCAATCTCCTGCGTTCTCTCCTTGACTGTAACAAGCATGATGTTGGAAATACCGATCAAACCGGCGAACAACGAGCCACAACCGACAATCCAGAGCAGGATATTGATGCCAAGGAAGAGTCCATTGAACATATTCATGATGTCAGAGAGATTGAAGCCCCAGAAGGCTTTCTTGTCGTCGGGATGAACATAGTGATGTTCCTTGACGCTATCCTTGATACGGTCCTCCCATTCAGAAATCGGATATTTATCCTGCAAAGTGACTCCACAGATATGAATGGAGTTGAACATATTGTAGGTAAACTGAGTGGTGGTGATGGGCAACAGAAGAGACTTGTTGACATCGCCTCCGATATTGATGTAATTGGACAATTTCTTGACAACTCCGATAATGGTATAGTAAACACTACCCACCTTGACCAGTTTTCCACAGGGATCTCCTCCTCCGGGGAAGAGTGTTTCGTAAACCTGTACTCCCATGACGCATACCTTGCGATGTTCCATTATGTCGATGTCGTTGATGTAACGACCATAAAGCACCTGCTGCGGAATGATGTTATAGTAACTGGGTTCGCTTCCCATCAGTCGGGCAGAATATTTGAAGTCATTGAAGACTACATCCTGCGAACCGACCACATTGATAGGGGTCAGATAACGAAGACGCTTGTCGAGATAGGTCTTGAGAATCTCCATATCCTCGTTATCGAGCGTGATATACCGGTTCTTGCCAAACCCTTTGTAAGCCATCGAGGTACTTTCTCCGCCAAAGAACATTGTATTGGAGGGAATTGCATTCAGATTACCAATAATGCCATTGAAGATGCCATGTCCAAAACCAACGAGCAGGATCAGCATCAACAAGCCCCAGAAGACGCCAAAGGCGGTCATCAACGAACGCCACTTGTTGCGTCGGATGGTTTGCCATATTTCTTGCCAAAGTTCTTCCATAATGAATTATTGTTGTGCTAATGCTTCTACAGGTTTGATACTCACAGCTCGCTTGGCGGGAACATAGCCAGCAATCACTCCGGCAATTACCATGACAAGGGTGGCCATCAGGACAATGTCTATATCGACCGTAGGATCCTTGAATATGGTAAAGTCTTCTTCGCCATTATTGGACGCCATATTACCCAAGATAAAGTTTATGAGTTGCGTCAAGCCAATGCCAAAGAACATGCCTATGTAACCGAACACTATCGTGATGGCAACAGATTCGAGCAAAACAAGCGAAACAATCTGACGCGGACGAGCACCTATGGCCTTACGGATTCCAAACTCATGGGTTCGCTCGCGGACGGTAATCAACATAATGTTCGAGATACCGGTCACACCTGCTATCAGGGTAGCAATTCCGATGATCCAAATAAACATCTGAAGACCAGAAAAGATACTCTGCGCCTGGATATAGTCCTCATAACTGTTCCAAATCCACATCGCATTACGGTCGCTGGAATCAAACTGCTTGTGCCGGCCCATCACGGCACGAATGTCTTTGTTAAACTGCTCGTTGGCCTCTTTCGTCTCAAGATTCTTCACAAGAAGTTGAATCTCTCCATAGTCGCCACTTGGCTTGAAGATTCCACTCACGGTGGACAACGGCGCATAAATATGTTGATTATAAGTCTTGTAGGGCGCTTTATAGACACCAACGATCTGAAACGGAATGTTCTGGATATTGATCCACGTTCCGAGATGTGGTTCGGTGTCACCGAACAGGATCTCTAACGTGTTTTCGGACAGGAGACAGACCTTGCGTCGCTCACGAATATCAATTTCGTTGATGCCACGACCAGCTAGGACCTTGTCGCCATCGCATGAAAAATAATTAGGATAGATGCCATTGATTGTGGCTGAGGTATATTCATCGCCATAACTGGCCAAAACACTATTCTCAATGACTGGAATGGCCTCGTAAATATGCTTGCGCATCGTACTGCACAAGAACTCGAGATCATCGTAATAGAGTCGGATCTGACGACCTTTGGGCAAACCATCGTAGCTCATCGATGTCCAACCTGGATAAAGTTCGACCTTGTTGACAGCTTGTGAGGCAAAACGCTCCATCATGCCATGCAACAACCCATTGCCCGAACCCAATAATACAATGAGCATAAAGATGCCCCATGCAATACTGAATCCGGTGAGAGCTATGCGCAGTTTATTGCGACTCATCGAAACGTAGATCTCTTCGATAACGTCGGTAATCATATAGTAATGTCTTTATCAATGAGACCGTCTTTGATGTGTATGCGACGGTCGGTTGCGTCAGCTATTTCCTGTTCGTGGGTAACGATGATGACTGTCTTGCCCTGTTCTCGGTTCACTCGCTTCAACAGATCCATCACCTCGAGGGTTGTTTTGCTATCGAGAGCGCCAGTTGGTTCGTCGGCCAAAATTATCTTTGGATTGGCAATCAAGGCTCGGGCAATGGCTACACGCTGCTTTTGTCCGCCGGACATCTCGCTTGGATAATGATCTGCCCAATCCTTGAGTCCCATCATATCAAGATATTCAAGGGCTAACTCGTTGCGCTTGCGACGACTGACTCCCTGATAATAGAGAGGCAAGGCAACATTCTCCATGGCATTCTTGAAACTAATCAGATTGAATGACTGGAAGACGAATCCAATCAACTGATTGCGAAGTTCGGCCGCACGTGTCTCGCTGAGATCGCGAATCAGTGTACCTGCCAAACGATACTCGCCCTCGTCGTAATCGTCGAGAATGCCTAATATATTTAATAATGTGGATTTGCCTGAGCCCGAAGCGCCCATAATGCTAACCAATTCGCCTTCACGAATATGAAGGTCAATGCCTTTCAATACATGCAACGGAGTTGCCGACTGATAGGTCTTGTGAATGTTTTGAATGTGTATCATAAGTAAGTTTTTGTTCCCAAGGTTCGTGTCTTGTTCCCAAGTTTTGTTTTCTATATAACGGGAGAATCACAAAAATGTGACAACAACCGAATGTTTTTTAGTCTATTTTCACGATATAAGTAGGTGTTCAGAATTAGTTTAACATATTTTGTTCAGATTGAGAGGCAGATTTGGACTTTTACTGAGGGCGCAATGTGACATTGTAACCGAAGCAAAAGTTCGAAGATGCGCTCAAGATGAATTAAAGATGTAAAACG
>JAZRXX010000091.1:0-42384 GCA_045600485.1 Bacteroidales bacterium | reverse complement strand
GTCACATCCTTTTCTTCAATCCCTGCCTTCTCCTTGATGCGTCTCACATACATGGTGACGCTATCATTCTTCTTGAAGAACTTGAAGATAGGTTTGCCATCATCCACCTCTGCTTTGGGTGGAAGCAAAGACAAAGCCTTGTCATTGAGAGGAACCGTTACCCATTGCTTGGTCTTCTGTTGCTTCATGTGAACACACAATCCATCGCCCATAGGTTTGATGTGACACCAGCTGAGTCTGCGCATATCACAAAGTCTGAGACCTGTCATAGATGCGAAGCCGAATGCCTTCTGCACGATGCGCTCTGGCTCCGTTGCTGTTTCCACGGCAAGGAAGCGTTCAAGTTCATCGATGGTAAGGAACTCTCTGTGAGTATCGGGGATGTGGAATCTTTCCAACTTATCCAAACCACCTACTGGATTGTAGCCGATAATCTGTTCTCGTACCGCCTTGTTGAACATGGCATTGATGGTCTGACCGAACAGCATCAATGAGAAGTCTGACAGATGACCACCATTATTCTTGATTTGCTTTGGGTTACGATACTTTTCACGCATGTACTTGTACAAGTCACTGATATGCTCTGTCTTGACATCCTTCAGAAGAATGTCTTGCAGTTTGCGGAGCTTCAGGAAGTGCTTGACCTTCTTGGCTACCGCCTGTTTTTCCTGAACCTGGGTCTTTACATTTCCCTCTTGTCTGCCCAACTCTGCATAGTCCAATGCCCATTGTACCCAAGTCAATGTGGCAGTACGTTCGTCAACATGCTCCTCAGCATCCTCCTCAGGATCCTTGAAGAGCCATGAGGGAGGATTGAGGATGCGCTCGCTACGGATGACTTCTGCCTGATGGCGAGTTTCCTTGTTGATTTTGGCGAGCTTTGCATTGCCATCTTCGGGATAGATGGTAAGATGAAGGTTCTCTCTTTTACGGAAACCTGTCTCGTAATACTCCAGATAGAGAGTCTTGTTGCCAGAGGCTTGCTTGCGTTCTTTTACCTTGACTTCCATACATTATTATATATTATAGGTTAGCAACTTGACTACCGCTGATAGATGGTACACCGATAATGCCATTGTGAACATTATCCACAATGTGGGTAGTGTCGATAGTGTTTACATTGACTACATTGTTGGCAGTGGTTGCTGGAACCTCAGATGTACTCTTGTTGAACATATCATTGACAAGGTTCATTGTCTGAATCTTTGTCTGATCAACGATTCTTGCATAGACCTCAGTAACCTTGATGCTACGATGACCGAGCAACTTGCTCACTACATAGAGGTTAGCACCAAGTGTAAGCCACATGGTTGCAGCAGTGTGACCTGAGCAGTGGTAAGTGATGTGCTTCTTGATTGCAGCGGCCTCCATCCATTCCTGCAAAACAACCTCAACCGTGGTTTGAGTGATTTGGAGTTCGTGGAAGATGGTCTTGCCAGCCTCAGGCTCTGGCATCCACTTCAAGGCATCGGTGCAGAGAGGTACAACAACGTTTTGCTTTGTCTTGACTTGCTTCTTCTCGATGTACTGTGTCTTGCCATCCACAGAATCGTGAATGTGCTTAGGCTCCAGAGTGAGCATGTCGCTCCAACGAAGACCTGTGAAGCAAGAGAAGAGGAATGCCTTCTTGACTATAGGGTAACGGCAAGGTGTGGCAATTACCTTCTTCAGTTCGTCAATGGTAAGGAACTCCTTCTCAGCATTCTGCTTCTGTGGCTTTTCCTTCTTGTCGAGCAAGCGGAAAGGATTCACGGTGACAATACCCTCACGAATGGCATTCTCCATGATGGTGCCGAAGCGGTTGACAAAGATACGCTGAGTGGTATCGCTCAGTGTCTTCTTGCCATTGTTGAAGGTGCAGGTCTTCAGGAATGCGATGAAGCCCTTGACAAAGTCCTTATCGACCTTGTTGAGTGGAAGGTTCTCCTTATTTATATATTTAAGGTACTCCACGATTCTATCCTTCAGGTTGCGCTTGCTTCGAGTGCTTGACTCTGACAAGCCATCCTTGTCATCGATGTACCTGTCAACCCAGTCAACGAGAGTCGTGTTTATCTTCTTGACCTTCTCCCAATCGACCATGCCGACCTTCTGAATGTCGAGGATGCGCTGAGCCTTGATTTGCTCTGCGAGTTTCCAGGTGTTCTTGTTCTGTTGCTTTGCAGCAGCATTCACTTCCGGCACGATGTAGAGTTTCAAACCCTCTTTCTTGCGGTTGCCGTTCATGTAGATGTCGAGGTACAGGCTCTTGTTGCCGTCCTTCAAGTTCTTTTCACGAATCCTACCGTGTTCCTTCAAAGTGATTTCGTTCTTTTTTCTAGTCATTTTCTTGTCATTTGTTATTATATACTTTCATTTGCCTAAATATCTCTATTTCAGCGCATTAATTCACTTGGCAAAGATAATAATAAACGGGACAAAAATGGGACAAAATCTTCAAAAAGATATGCCACTATAAGTTAGTTTAACTTTAAAAAGAAAATGCAAGAATACGTCTTAAAAATCTATAAATCAGCGACTTTTGCTGATACTCCTAATACTTGTTTTCAAATGGTTTACCCTGCTTGAAGTAATTGGTGGTTACTGGCACATCGTACATTCCACCATCCGTGAGCTTATATCAACTTGAATATTAGAAGTTCCTTTCGATAACTACCTCTTTGAACTTGCAGAATACAGGGTGATGACGGTAGGCATAGCCCGTGCCAACGGGAACAAACAACGTACAGGCAGCAAAGTTGAAACCAGTAAAGGCATTGGCAGATAAGACGAAGACATTAGGATCTTCGGCACAAAGATGCAGCTCGGTCAGGTTCGAGCATTTGGCCAATGCATAGTTGCCGACCGACTGTAGCGAAGCGTGGAGGTAAAGACTGTGGAATGTAGCTCCCCTGAAGGCCCCGCTGGCCAGATGACAGACATCCGGTGGCAGCAGAAAAGACTCCTCGTTCCTGCCCCGAGGATACTTGATGAGCGTCTGCTTCTCTTTGTCGTAGAGGATTCCTCCGTCGGCAGTATAATACAGGTTCTCTTCCTCCACCAGGAAGTTCTCGATCGGGGTATCGTCGAAGGCAAAGTCTCCAATCAGTTCTATGTTCTTGTGGATCATGATTTCGCGCAAACCCGAACCACGGAAACAGTTCGAAGGAAGCGACGTGACGCTCTCGGGAATGTCTATGTGTGACAACGAAGCGCAGCCCCAGAAGGCACCACCCAAAGGACCGCCACCAATGGTTGTCACCGAGTTTGGAATCTCGACGCTCTCCAGTCGAGAGCAACCCCAGAAGGCTCGTTCACCGATGGTCGTTACGGAGTTCGGGATCTCGACGCTGACCAATCCTGTGCAATGTTCGAAGGTTCGATAGCCGATTTCTGTAACCGAATGGGGCAGTTCGATGTGAGTCAGTCCTGAGCAGTAGGCAAAGGCTCCGCCGAAGATGCCACCCTCGATGACCTCGACTGAGTCGGGTATCGTCACTTCTGTCAGTTCGCTGCACCCCTGGAATGCGCTGCTGCAGATAGTGTTTACGCCTTGAGGAATGGCATAGCTGCCGCCATGCTTGGGCGACATGTAGATGAACTTTCGGTTGCAGATGACAGGTTCAGCCAGTTCCAGACAGTTCTTGAAGAGCCCCATGCCGATCTCTTCCACCTGGTCGGTAATCTGGACGGAGACGAGTGCAGAACAGTCCATAAAGGCCCAAGCTCCAATGCTCCTGACAGATTGGGGAATCGTCAGATGGGTCAGGCTCGAACAACCCAGGAAGGCGCTTGGCCCGATTTCGATCAAGTTTTCCGGCAATTGTAGCTCGGCCAGTTCTGCACAACCCTCGAAGGCACACTCGCCGATTGTGGTCATTCCCTTGGGAAGACCGATCCGGTTCAATCCGGCACACCCCTTGAAACAGCCATATTCAATTTCGAGCAGCGCATTTGGCAGTTCCATTGCAAGCAGATTGTTACAGCCTTGAAATGCGTATTTGCCAATAGAGGAGAGGGAGTTGGGCAGACCGACATGCACCAGACCGGAACATCCTTCGAAAGCCGCCTCGCCAATAGTCTTGACCGAAGCGGGAATTTCGATATTCACCAATCTCTTGCACCCCGAGAAAGCGCCATCGCCCAAAGTGGTGACCGTGTTGGGAATCTCCACGTTGCCTAAGTTCGTGCAGCCCTCAAAGAGTCTGCCACTCATTTCGGTCAAAGAGTTCGGAATCTCGATCGAGGCCAGATTGGTGCAGCCCCGGAAGGCTGCTCTACCTATTTCCTGAACGGCATGAGGCAAAATGACCTGTGTCAGCCCTTTGCATCCGGTGAAGGCATTCTTGCCAATCACTTTGAGCGAATCGGGCCATCGGACGGATGACAAAGAAGAACACCCTTCGAATGCACTTTTGCCGATGTGAGTCACGGAATCGGGCAGTTCTATCTGAGCCAGCCGGGCACATGACATGAACGCCCCTTCGCCAATAGAGAAAACTGAATCGGGAATCCGAATCTGCCTCAAGGCGCTGCAGCCGTAGAAACTGGCCCCTCGGATGATAGTGACAGAATTGGGTATCGACAGCTGTTCCAATCCCGTACAGCCATAGAAGACGCTTTTGCCTAAATTGATGACCGATATGGGAATCTCGACATCGAGCAATCCACGACAGCCACAGAAGGCCCAGTCTTCGATGCTTGACACCCGGTTAGGAATCACGATGCGACTCAGTCCGGTGCAATCACGAAACGCACCTGTACCAATCTCCTCCAATGTGTCGGGCATCGTCAGGTCCGTCAGACTGACACATCCGGAGAAGGCTCCACCACAAATAATTCTTATGCCCGAAGGAATTGCGTAGTGACCGGCAAATCCCACAGGCATAAAGACAAACATATCCTGACAGATGATGGGTTCGGTAATGCTGGTGCAGCCTTCGAAGAGATAGCTGCCCATGGAGAAAATCCGATGATGGATTTCTGCCCGTTGCAATGACGTACAGCCGCAGAAGGCATATTTCCCCACTTGAGAAACTGAAAGGGGCAAGGTTATTTCAATCAGCGAACTACAGCCCCAGAAAGCCCACTCGCCAATGGCTGTTACCGAATCCGGTATTTCGATACTGGACATGTTGGAACACCCGCAAAAGGCATAGTCACCGATTGTGGTTACTGAATCTGGTATCGAGAAGTGTCCTTCTATTCCTCTTGCCCAGATTAGAGTTTTCCCATCTACGCTGTATTTCAGTTCTTGCATGGTAGTAGTTGTTAGAGTGAAAGGTTAAGTGCGTGTCATACGGGTTTGTACCCCATAAAACTCAAGGGCAAATATATGCATTATTTCTCTGTTGTCAAAATAATTTAGTGTAAATTTTACAAAATCTTACAAATATGTCACTCTTTGCCATCTCAACGTGAGATTTTGACCTGCTATAATAAATCCATCAGAGCCATGCCATAGGAACGGTTTTCGCACAGGATGCGCAAAAACTCCTTGGTGGCACGTTTCATGTAGGCATCTTTCAAGACATGAAAAGAGCCTTCCATCTGCGTCCCTTTCTGGTCGAGAGTCAGCGCCTTGATGCCTGGTGTACGGATCAGGGCAGCCTCGCTCAATACCGTGACCAGTTTGCCCGATGAACGAACCAGATCCATCAGTACATTGACCTCGTTGATCTCCAGACGAACCTCAAAGCGATAGTCAAGGCCCTCGACAATGCGATCGAACGTGTTGCGTGCCTGCAGACCTTTGGCTGGTAATGCCAATGGAAATCGTTCAAGATCCGAGAGACGAACTGTGTCGCGTTCGGCCAGCGGATGGGTGTCGGCCACCACCACAGCCAGTCGGTTGTCGAACAGAATGTGCGATTCGATGTCTGATTGAATGAACGACGGTTTGTAGCTCAATGCCATGTCGATCTTCTCTTCGTGCAGCATATTGAGCAAAGTCTCCATCGAGTGGCAGCAGATGTTGAGCTTGACGCCTGGATATTGCTTCATGAACTGGTTGACAGTCTCCTTGAGCAGTGGCAGGAATGAATAAGTTGATCCTAAGTTCAGCACGCCTGCGCCCAGATGCTGTACATCCTGTACTCGTTCGAGGCAAGTCTTGGCTGCTGTCAAGGTTCTTTCGGCCTGTGGCAAGAAAGCTTCGCCGACGTCACTCAGTCGCACATGGTGGGAATCTCGAACCAGGAGTTCAACACCCAATTCATTTTCCAGTTGTTTGATTTGCTGTGACAAGGTACTTTGGGTGATATTCAGTTGATGTGAAGCTTCGCTGATACTCTTCAGTTCAGCAACTTTGACGAAATAACGCAGTTGACGAAGTTCCATGTGTTGTGGATGTTTTGTTAATTATCGGGCGCAAAGGTACATACTATTATCGATTCGCCAAAGGGTTTGCTATAGAAATTTTCGATAGCAATTATCTTTTTTCTTGGACGCGGCATTAAAAATGAACGATTGTTGCTATCGAAACAATTCATCAATAATCCTTTCGAGTGTGCAAGGAACCCTCTATCTTTGCACCATTCAAAATCGAATCGTTATTCACTTAAATAATTTGTAATATGAAACTGTTATTGTTTATTGTTATCTTGTTGTTGGCATCTCTGCTACTCAACGCCTATTTCAAAATCAAGTCCTATAGAAAAAAAGATAAATCAGTCTGGCAAGACGGCGATAGTGTACGAATAAAGGAGTCGGAGCCAACGAACGAGGGCTTCATGAATCGCATCGCATAATAACAAACTTCAATAAACATTTATCATTATGTCTAAATTCTTTGCCTTGAATATGGCACGAGAGGTGGCCAAGCATCCATCGATCAATCAGCGTCACTATCTGTTCGGACTGATCCACAGTACCGTCTATGTACCAACCAACAGCGCTGTCGAGAGTTATTCGAACTATTATAACGAGGCTGATGCCCGACTGTTCAAGAACCTCATTGAGAGTCCAAGCGACCAATTGCAGGCGAATGTCGAGTCGTTGTCCAAAGTAGAATGTACCCCTGGAGCCAATTTCCGTCTGGATCTCTGCATTTCGCACGATGGTCAGTTTGTGGCTATGCAACTCAACCATGTAGTCAATGAGGTCGTTACACACATCACCCCCATCCGCTACTTTGAGGGTAAGGATGCCGAGACCGTTGATAATACTTTTTAATGAAAGTTTATTATTCCTCCTAATTCAGAAGTTATTATTCAAAAGTTAGGTAGCAGCTTCAGGATGGTCACCCCTGCACAAGCAACATTTTGCGTTATTTGTGCAGGGGTGCCTCATTTTAAAAGAATGATTTATGAACAAAAACTTGCAGAATAGAAAGAAAAGGTGTATCTTTGCCACCCGATAGACGATGATCGATTTGCCGATAACCGATAACCGATAACCGATGATCGATGAACGATAACCGCTAATCGCCAAATCGCTAATCGTCAATCGCCAAATCGTTAATCGACATAATTATGGGCAACGAACAATCGAACATCAGAGTCCGAACCAATCGGCAACTCAGGGAACCGGATATGTATATGGTAATAATGCACAATGATGATTTTACCACGATGGAATTTGTGGTAAGAGTGTTGCGTGTAGTATTCCACAAAAACGAGATAGAGGCAGAGAGTCTCATGCTGACGGTGCATAAAAATGGCATTGCCACGGTGGGTACTTATACCCGTGACCTCGCCCAATCCAAAGCTCAGAAGGCGATGGATATGGCCCGCAAAGAGGGATTCCCCTTTAAACTGACTGTTGAATCTGATGCACTCCCCTTTTGACCTATGAATAGAACTGATAGATTGGAGTTGATTTATCAAGCAGCAATCGAGGTTGCTACCGAGCAACGCTATGAATTTCTGACTCCTGAGATTCTCCTTTTCGCCATTGTGGAGAGTGATGAGGGATTGAACCTGATGAAGAGTTATCAGGCTGACAAGAAGGAGATTGAACATGAACTGCGTCTCTGTGCTGATCAAATTGATGTTGTGCCCGAAGAGGAGGAGTATGAGCTCATGGCATCGCAGCAGATGGGAGAGGTCATGGAGTGGAGCGAAGTTATGGCTCAATCGGCCGGCAAAACGCAGGTTGACCTGTCGCACACAATACATGCTATTTTGAGTCTCGAAGATTCGCATGCACGCTATCTGCTGCTCAAGTACACTACGACCGACGAGGCCGAACTGATGACTACCGTAGTTGCAGCCTGCGAAGGTGAAGAGTTGCCACTGCATGTGCGCGAGGAGGAAGAGACCGATGATGGGTATATGGACGATGACGATGTGTTCGGCTTACCGGAATCCAATAGCAAGGAGAGCTGGCAGTCGCTCGTGACTTGCATCAACGACCTATTGCCAGAGCACAATCCCCTCATCGGACGAGAAGCAGAATTGGATCGTACCATCCAGGTGCTGTGTCGCAAAGAGAAGAACAACCCGTTGCATGTTGGAGAGCCGGGCGTGGGAAAGACAGCCCTGATCTATGGCTTGGCAGAACGCATCGAACGAGGTGAAGTGCCTGAACGACTGAAAGGGGCGCGTATCTATCAGATGGATATGGGATCGATGGTGGCAGGGACCAACTATCGAGGCGATTTCGAGAAACGTATCAAGGCGGTGATGGATGGCGTTCGCCGAGAGGGCAACAGCATAGTCTATATCGATGAGATTCACACGCTGATCGGTTCCGGTGCCAGCAGTGGGGATTCGCTGGATGGTTCGAACATGCTCAAACCCTATCTTGAATCGGGCGAAATCCGTTTTATCGGTTCAACGACCTATCAGGAGTTCAACCGACACTTCCAGAAGAGCAAGGGGCTGGTGCGCCGATTCCAGCAGATTGATATCTTGGAGCCGTCGGAGGAGGAAACCGTGCGAATCCTCGAAGGACTGAAGAAACACTATGAGGAATTTCATGGTGTGGAGTATGCTGAGGGTGTCATCGAATATGCTGTGTCGGTAAGTGCCAAGCATATCTCCAACCGTTTTCTGCCCGATAAGGCAATCGACCTCATCGACGAAGCGGGAGCCTATCGCGAAATGCATCCGTTGAAGCGTAAGGTAAAGGGAGAGTTGCGGAACCAGACGCACCAGTGGGTTGACAAGAATCTGATTAACGATGTTTTGGCTCATATTTGTAAGATCGATCCGAAATCGTTGCGTGACGAAGATACCCAGAACCTCGAAACACTTACCGACCGCATGAAGGCTCAGATTTATGGACAAGACAAGGCTATACAGCATGTGGTTGAAGCTGTCCAGATGGGCAAGGCCGGATTGCTTGAAGAGGGCAAGCCTGTGGCGAGCCTGCTGTTTGTGGGTCCAACAGGAGTGGGCAAGACAGAGGTATGTAAGGCTTTGGCCAAGGAGCTGGGCATCGAACTGGTGCGATTCGATATGTCGGAGTATGCAGAGAAGCATACTGTGGCGAAGCTGATCGGTTCGCCTGCCGGTTATGTAGGTTACGAAGATGGAGGTCTGTTGACCGATGCCATTCGCAAAACGCCTAATTGCGTGCTTTTGCTGGACGAGATCGAGAAAGCCCATAGTGATATCTATAACATCCTGCTGCAGGTCATGGACTACGCCCGACTGACCGACAACAAAGGTCAAAAGGCAGACTTCCGTCACGTCATTCTTGTCATGACCTCCAATGCCGGTGCCCAGTATTCTCATCAGGCATCAATCGGTTTCGGTTCGTCCGTTTCGGCTGGCGAGTCGATGCTGACGTCAGTTCGCAAAACCTTCAAGCCAGAGTTCCTGGCTCGATTGTCGGCTACGGTGGTATTCAACGATATGGATCGCACTATGGCATCTCTCATTCTGGAAAAGAAACTGCAGCAACTGGTCGTCAGACTTTCGTCGCGTCATGTCACTATGCAATTGAGCGATGAGGCCCGCGAACTATTGCTCTCCAAGGGTTTCAGCCAGAAGCTGGGTGCCCGCGAGATGGACCGACAGATCAATCAGCTGCTTTCGCCTGTGCTGATGCGTGAAATCCTCTTCGGTTCGCTCAAGAAGGGAGGAGAGGCGATTATTGAACGTAAGGATGACCAATTAGTGATTAAGAAATGATATATGAATTGGACAAAGAGATTGCGGGTTTCCCGGATCCTCGCAATGGAGAATCAGGTGGCCTCTTTGCCATTGGTGGCGATTTGAGTAAGGAACGGGTGGAATTGGCTTATGCCTATGGTATTCTGCCTTGGTTCCCCTATAAACCAGAGGATAATGATATTTTGGATGAGAACGGAAAACCCTACATCCAATGGTATTGTCCGATGGATCGTTTTGTGCTGCTGCCAGGCGATATTCATGTCTCGCACAGTATGCGCCAGCTACTTTGCAAAGTGCATTGCGATTATCCGTTTTCGCATCCGTTGGGCAATAAGGTACAAGACGGCTTCATGAAGTATGTGGTGACTTTCAATCGAGACTTTGAACATGTGATTGAGAATTGCGGAAAGTTGCGTGAAAATGAGGTGGGCGCTTGGCTTGGCCCCGAAATCAAGCAGGTTTTTACACAGCTGCATGAGGATCGCAAGGTGTGCAGCATAGAGGTTTGGCAGTTTGGCTCTGAAGCCGGACAGGGGGGACTTGTGGGTGGTTTGTATGGCTACTGTGGCGTAAACTATTTCTGTGGAGAGAGTATGTTCTCGTTAGTTCCCAGCGCGTCGAAGATTGCCCTGATTACCCTTGCAGCGAACATGGAGAAACTGGGAATCAAGATGATTGACCTACAATTTGAAACCGACCACCTCAGGAGTATGGGTGGCCGGTACATTACTTACAAGGAATACTTGTCTATCATTTACGGCGAAGATCACTTGCCGTTGGAGTTCTGATTATTGTTTGAGCAGATTGCTCTTGAACCATTCTCGGGCTACGGGGAGAAACAGGTCATGGCCCGCAGCGTTGAGATGGGCATTGTCTTTGGGTGCCTGGAAATACTGCTTGCGGAAGGCATCGTCGCGAACTTTGATTATGCAATCTTGATTGGCATTCCATAGGACTGGAATGCCATATTTGTTGCATACCTCTTGGATGAGATTGCAGACAGATGCAAATCCCGGACGATCTACATACCACGGAGTCACAAAGCCGATCTTTGCTTTGGGGCAGAGCGATTGGATGCCATCGAGCATGACAATCAACGAATCTTTGACCATCTGGAGCGAATCCATGTTGTTGCCTACCTTGTCGGCATCGTTGTGCCCTGCAATGATCAATACATAGTCAGCATTAGGGTCCATGGCCTTGTAACGCTGCCACATGGCAGGGCCGAAGTTGAACTTGCCGTCGTGTGTGCGGTCAAAAGCTATGCAAGAGCCGTTGCGACCATAGTTGTTGTACTGAAAGCCAAGTTCCTGGGCTAACTTGTAGTGCCAGGTGTTCTCTTTAGGCTGTCGATGATTGGCCACATAGCTATCGCCAATCACGTTGATGATGGGATTCTGAGTCATATTTATACTTCGTTCAAGTGGAAGCCAAACGGTCATGTCACAACGACCACGGTTGCCCCATGCAAAATAGGGAATAAAACGGACGCGGATAGAGCGTTCCTTCTGATTCACTTCGCGGTAAAGAACACCAGCCCACGAGGCTTCGTTGTCGGCAACCTTGACATTACCTTCGAGCGCCATGACGGTGTGTCCGTCGATCTGCATCTTGATAGGTTGAAGCTGGATGTCGGATGGAACGCGTACATCATCGAGACGAACACCCTTAGGCAGGTCACACTCCTCCAAGCAGTACACAACAGGACCACGCTGAATGGCCACCTGATTGCGAATCTCTTCGGCCAGAGGATTGGCCTCCATCAGTTTGGCCTGCATTGGCAGATCGATGCTGAGGGTGTCGCCAGCCTTCCAGATCTGAGTGGTTGAACGGTACCCGTTTTCGTCCTTCAGTCCACTCCATCCTGGCAGACGGAATGCAATGGTCCAAGGTGTCTTCTTGGCCTTCTTGGGTGTTTTGACAACAGTCAGCTTGATGTGGCCGTCCCAAGGGTAGTCGGTCTCCTGACGTAAGGTCACTTCGCCCACACCGGGTATGTTAGCGGTCACTTCGCTGGCGCCGTAGAACTGGCAATAGATGGTTTTATCGCCTACACTATAGCCGTAGTTCTGTGCTTCGCATACGGTACGCAAAGTGTTCGGAGGACAACAGAAGCACGAGATATACTCAGTACGCTCCTTGGGCCAACGCAGTGTGTATGGCAGGTCCTTCGATAATCGTAGTGGATTGGTATAGAAGTAACGCTTGCCATCGAGCGAAATGCCCGGCAGAACGGAGTTGAGCATACAGGTTTCTGCTACATCCACATATTTGGCATCGCCGGTAATCTTCATCATGCGCCAGTTGAAGAGCATGTTTCCGATGTTGGCGCATGTCTCATTGTGCGCTGTACTGTTTGGCAACTGATAAGGACGACCGAAAGACTGATGAACCTTCTGGATGCTGTCCGGTTTGTAGTTGGTGCCATCGGGCGAGGTGCCATCATAAAGGGCACCGCAACCTCCTGTGATATACATTTTACGACTGACAATGTCCTGCCAGATGGAAGAGAGATTGCCCATCCAATCGTGGCCATCTTTGTTGATGTTGCCAATCTCGTTCATGATGTCGGCCACACCTGCATAGAGGTAAGTGGAACGGACGGCATGGCCCATGGCATTATATTGTGTCTCGAATGGATCGCGATCCTGATTGTCGTCGGTACCATTTTTGACCTGACTACGGATGGCAATAAGCTGCTGTGCAAGTTCAAGGTATCGTGGATTCTGCGTTTCGCGCCACATTTCGACCACACCCATGTAGTGGCTTGGACAGATGGCGCAACGGGCTAGTTCTGATTCGGCAGTCTCGTAGAAGTTCACGAGGAAGTCGGTTGCCTTGATGGCACAGTTGAAGAGGGTAGTCTTGCCAGTGGCTCGTTTGTGCACGATGCCTGCCATCATGAGATGTCCGAGGTTGTAGGTTTCGAAGTTCAAACGGTTGGCAAAGGCTCCCTTTTCATTTTCCTTGCCTACTTCGGTGCCAATGACGGTCTGTTCGCGTTTCAGCGTGTGGGTGTCGATGCCATTGTTCTTCTCTCGGATCACCACTGGAGTATGGATGTAACCATCTTCGCGCTGTGCACGCGCTACACGATCGATGAAATGATCCATTAGTTTGTCCAGTTCCGGATCTTTGGTAACTGCATAAACAGCAGCGACCGATTCCAACCATTTGTACATGTCTCCATCGTGGAAGGGAGGTCCCCAGTGTTCGCCCTCGCAGTCGCCTGCAGCAATCTCGAAGTTACGGAAGCCATGTGAGATCTCGGGTGTGTTCCAGGTGTTCCACATGCTTTGTACTGAAGTCTGGCTGAAAACCTGAAAGCGTTCTCCCCAGAATCCTTCGGTCCAGTGTGTCTGTCCAATAGGTACATCGTGCATGATGGTCTGAGCAGAGACCCACCCCCAGCTCTCACTCGTAGGAAGGGGAAATATGCTCAATAATACAAAGGTGATAATGAATAGTTTTTGCTTCATAAATATAAGATTATATTCTTTTTTTCATTCTTAATGATTCATTTTCTTAACCCATTATCCGAGGGTAATGCTCTTTCCTGGAAGGAGTTCGATGGTCTGGCCGTTGTAGATTACGGTTCCGATACCGATGCCTTGCGGTGCAGAAACTGAGAGATGATTGGATGTGACAGAAAGGACAATGGGCCCGAAAGGTGTAGGTACTTTGCCTCGCATCGATACCAGTCCTCCGAGGTTCGGCTTGACAACATAGCGTGCGTAGCCCGGCTCGATGGGTTCGACGCCCAGATAATACTTGCCTAACAGATATACCGGCGATGCTCCCCATGCATGACAGAGTGACTTGCCATAAGGACGGCCATACATTTCAAGATGCGGTGCCTGTGGCCCCTTATCGTTAATGTTAGGGTTAGGGTTAGGGTTATCGTTAGGGTTATACTTCTCCCAGAACGAAGTGGCTCCGTTTCGAAGCATACCACCCCAATAGGACTTGATTTCGTGAAGTACCTCTTCATGTTCGCCATGCTGGCAAAGTGCTGCCAGTTCGTAGAAACGCATGTAAGGTGTTGTGATAGCAGGGATATCGTTGTTCTGCATCACGTGCTTCATGATCTCATGCTGGCGCTGCTCGTCGGCAAACCCATAGAGGATGGCCATCATGTTCGGGAACTTGGTGATCTGCTCATTTAATATCGTTGGGGCTTCGAGTGCGTGCAGATAGGCATGTTGCTGATCGTTCCAGAACAATTGGTCGGTTTTGGCTTTGAGCGTATCGGCACGTTGTGCATAATCGACCGTATTGTCGCCCACCAAAGCGGCGCATTGAGCCATGGTCTTGAGACTCTTGTAGAGCAGAATCTGTTCGAAGCAGAGAATGCCTCGTTTGTGCATCGGGAAATCTACCCAATCGACAAACACCCAATCGTCGGGTTGTCCGATGGCGAGACCTTCGTCGGTAAGTCGTCCAAGTGTATAATCCATCAAACTCTTCGCGCGCGTGTACATTTCTTTTATAAATGCGACATCGCCCGTATAAAGATAGTAATCGCCCAAGGCATTGAACCAGTAGAACGTGTAGTCGAGAATGGTATTGACATGGGCTGTTACAGGATCTTTGCCACGCAACTGACGGATGGTTCGTTTGACCGCCTCGCTATCGAAACGAAGATAATAGTTCATCAAGTAGGATTGGATAGCATCGCCAGACCAAGTCCAACGGTCGCGCTTGATGCCGTCCATCATGAACTCGCGTGTGGTTAGATCCATGGTGTAGGCTCCCACTTGCCAGATCTTGTTAATCTCCGGATCTGAACATTCAAATTCGGCCGAACGGCTCAAATCCTGTGGCAGATATTCGTAGAGCATAGAGACATGCTCCACGCTACCAACTACCTGTACGTAGCGGAAGGCCTTGGATCCTGAAACCTGAAACTCTTTGATACTTGAAACCTCCTCACCTGAAACCCGATCAAGAGTCTCGCAGAACTCCTTGTCCAAGGCTTCGGCTTCGCTCTCGCCATAGTAGATCTCGACAGGTCCCTTGGCATTGTGCAAGACAATATAGCCGAATGTTTCGCGACCGAAATCGTAGAGGGTGGTTCTATCGTCGATGTGCGTTGTTTTTACCGGTTCCATAGGAACCTTCTTGAGTAATTCGAACTTTGATGGGAGAATGTCTGGATTATCGCAACCCGGCCATGTGCCTGGAATCAGATAGATGCCCGAACCATGGGCAACACCATTTTCGTCGATCCAGATTTTGTCCTCGCAAGTAGCCAACCAGGTTTCGTTGGTGTTGGCAGGAGAATCTGGTTGTTCGCCATAGATGTGTAGCGAAGGAGGGGTTGCAATACTGTGAACTTTGATGTTCAGTTTGTGAGTACCTGCAGGAACGACAAACTCCTTGGGCTGACCAAACTGCAGTTTGCCATCGAGCATAAAATTATAGGTACCCTCCACGGTTATGTGAAGGGTATCTGGTGAGAGAAGATTGATCTCTTTCGAGAATTCGACGGTCTGCCAGTGGCTGTCCTGCTTCCAGAATGGTGGAAACATGGCGCCTCGCTCAGTCCGTCGATTATTAAATTCGTTCCCCAGCCAGATTTCTCTGTCGCCGGGGAACCAAATCCATTTTGATTTATTTGTCATAACGTTCGTGAGTGATCTCGTCGAGTGACTTACCGCGAGTATCAGGTGCATAGTAGTAACCGATAGCTGCTGCAACGATCATGAAGAACAACATCACAATTGAACTTACGGTAAAGAGTGTGTTGCTGACCTCCTTGCCCCAAAGTGAGGTAAAGCCGATGTTGCCCAAGGTACATACAGCACGAACAATACAGAACATCAAACCAATGGCAGTGGCACGATACTTGGTAGGGAAGATCTCAGTACCCCACAATGCAAAGAACAACTGGACAGACAAGCCAGCCTGAGCTGCCCAAAGAATAGTGATGATAATCAAACTTGGGATGCTGCTGATGCCGAGCAAAGCAACCAAGAGCCAAGCCAAGACACCACAAGAAACGAAGCTGATAAAAATCTTCTTGTGGTTCCACTTGTCGATGATGAAGATACCCCAGAAGGTAAGAGCGCAGGTCAATACCCACTGCCATACGTTGAAGCGGTCAGCAAGGATCTTGCCCATCTCACCGATGTTCTCGTAAATGTTTGACTGGAAGGTACCCATCAATGATGCTACCATATTCCAAGCCAGATACATGGTGGTGATACAAACGATAGGCTTGATGTATTTAGGACCGAAGATATGGGTGAAGGCACGCTTCATTGAGGTACCCTTGCCATTGTGCTCTTCGGCTTCATGCTTCCACTCTTCTGCCTCATCAAGTTGACGCTGGAGAATCCAGGTAACGAATGCGATTACGTAGATGATGCCGAAAATAAGACGGGTACCGAAGACGTTTACCTGTGCAGTGTGATTGCTTGGAACACCCCACATTTCGGCCAAGCTACGAACAACTTCGAACATGTAGCTACCAGGAGCATTGGCTGTACTGATCCACATGACAGCAGCTGCACCAAAGCCCCATGCAAACTGGCTGATGACCATGTTGCGACCACGGTGAGCAGGCTCAGAAGCCTCGCAAATGTAAGACCAGGAAGCTGGTACAGTAGCACCTGCAGCAATACCGGTGATGATGAAACCTGTGAGCAACTGTCCGAAGGTAGTTGATGTTGCTGTCAGACCAATGCCTAACAAGAAGGCAAGCATGGCAAATGAGAACACATTCTTACGACCATAACGATCGGCAAGGATGCCACCGAAGAAGGAGCCGATAGCAGCACTCAAACAGTTGGCTGAAAGACTGGACAACCATCCGATACCATCTTGGTCAAATTTAAGATAATCCTGCCAGAGTGACAGGCCTGAACCTGCTGCAACAATCGCAGCCGCTGTCAAAAAGTTTGACAGAGATGCCACGATAATTTTCTTTGTTGAATTTTGTGACATGGTGAATAAATTGTTTTTAAGTCCCCGTTCTCTAAGAACGAGGGGTTGGGTTAAAAAATATATTGATTATAATAATTATTCGTGAACGTACAGGTTCCAGCCAAGATAGTTTTCGAGGGCATCCTGCAGAATCTCGACGGCATCGGTACGTACCAGAGCAACATGATGTTCGAAGGCATTGCGGCAGATGTACTTCAGCAACTTCTGGAGGTTATCGACCTTGGTGACAGCAATACAGCCATCCATGCCGTATGGATCGTTGGTTAACTCACCCTTGCCAAGATAGGCTTTGATGCGACCTTCGGTGTCGTCGGTCGAAATGCGGAAGAAGGTGAATGGACCCTCTGCAACCTTGGCATAGACTGCGCCAAAGGTACGAACTTTGCCGAGGGTGCGGCCAAGTACGCCTAGAGGACCGAGCTTGAGGTCGTTGTTGCCAACAAAGCCCTTAGGGAAGTTGCCACAGTGGGTGCATACGCACTTGTTGCGATCTTGTGCAAAGTTGTTGTTCCAGTCGGCCAAAGCGGCTGGCTGCTGGGTGGCCAAGGTCAAGGCATACATGGAAACCGCACCGGCAAGGTCGGTTTCGCAGGCAGCAGGGATGAGCTTGTCGGAGAGCATGGACATGGTGACGCAGGCGGCACAGCCATAGTTCTGCTCGAGGCTGTCCCAACACTGGATGGCTACGGCATCGACCTGCTCTGCTTCCATCCAATTCTCGACAGCAACACCGAACTTGGCCTGTACGCGAAGCTTGTCCTGATACTGCTCAGGTACCTTGGCATAAGCCGGAATGCTCTGGAGCTTCTCGAGGAATTTAGGATCGTTGTCATCGATTTTTTCAGCATTGTAGAGGATTTCGCTCAAATCGACAGGAACGACGGTAATGCCTGCACGCTGGAGCAACTTCTCGCTGGCACGACAGGTATTGAAACCCAGTGGACGTGTGCCGATCTGGCCGATGCGGCAATGACGCAAGCCATTGACTACACGGCAGACGCCTGCGAACTTCACGATGTCGGCCTTGACCAATGGATCGTAGATATCGTAGGTGTGATAGGTTGTATCGCTGAAAGGAATACCGTACTGATAGAGGTTATTGCAAACAGAGATCTTGCCACAGAAGGCGTCGCGACGGTGATCAAGATCGACCTTGTCGTTGTAGTCATCGTATGCCTGAACCAGCACTGGTACGTTGAGGTTAGCCTCGCTGATGGCGTTGATGATACCGATTTCGTAACCGAAGTTTGGCAGGGCTACGATGATACCGTCGATCTTCTCGCGGTTCTCCTTGAACTGTGCGGCAACCTTAAGTCCGTCCTCTCGTGTTTCGATCGAGCTGGAGCCGGTAATGGTTGCGTCTTCAGGGAGGATTACATAGTCATACCCACATTCATCCATGATACGTAGTAATTCTTTGCGAACATCTTTGGCAAGTTCGCTATTGAAGTAGGCACGTGTGCCAATAATAATGCCAAAACATGGCTTTTTATTTACAATCTTCATAATTGGTATATTTAGATTCTTTTGTTTACAATACTCGTTTGACGGCTTGATGCCATTCGTTGACGAACTTCTGCATCTTTTGACTGTCGGCTTCGGGTTGGCGTGTCCAACGGGAACGACGAAGTTGGGCAATCTCGTCGAGGTTCTTATAGACGCCACGTCCCAATACGTTCATGACAACGGCGCCCATGGCCGATGCCTCTTCGACATCGCTGCAGTTGACCGGAACGCCCAAGACGTCGGCCTGAAACTGCATTAAGGTGGCGTTGCGTGTTGGACCACCATCTACGCGAATCTCTTTGAGGGCAACACCAGCCTGTTCGGTCATGGCCTTGATGAGATCGTTGACCTGGTAGGCTATACTCTCGAGTGCAGCACGAAGGATGTGGGCACGGGTAGTAGCCAGACTCATGCCGATGATAGCAGCACGAGCTTCGGCATTCCACCAAGGAGCTCCCAGTCCTGCAAAGGCTGGAACGAGATAGACACCGCCATTGTCTTCGACGCTGAGGGCTGCTGGTTCCACTTCTGCCGGGGAACTGATGAGCTGCATCTGCTGCTCAAGCCACTTGAGTGTGGCGCCGGTGCAATGGATGTTGCCCTCGAAGGCGTAGTAGCATTTGCCTGCGGCTGCAAAGGCGACGCTGGTGACGAGTCCTCCGGGTGCTTTGCTGAACTGTTCGCCGATGTTGACCATCACGCTCGATCCAGTACCATAGGTGGCCTTGCCTAATCCGGCTTCGAAACACATCTGTCCGGCCAAGGCTCCGTGGCTATCGCCCATGACACCTGCAATCTGGATCTTTTGAGGCAGTATGCCTTCGATGTCGGTCTCTCCAAATACGCTGTCGCAAGGCAGTATCTCTGGCAACATGGATTGTGGAATTGTGAAGAGTTCACAAAGCTCTCGGTCCCACTGAAGGGTGTGAATATTCATCAAGAGCGTACGTGATGCGTTGGTCACATCGGTAACGTGCCGTTCTCCACGGGTCAGCTTCCAGATAAGCCAGCTCTCGATTGTGCCCATGAGCAACTCGCCTCGTTCGGCTGCCTCACGAGCCCCTTCGATGTTGTCCAGAAGCCATTTCGCACCTGAGGCTGAGAAATAAGGATCGATGATGAGTCCGCTCTTCTCCTGTACCAGTTCGTTCTTGCCGGCATTCTTGAGTTCATTGCAGATGTCCGCACCACGTAGGCATTGCCAAACCACTGCGTGACTGATGGGTTTGCCGGTGAGGCGGTTCCAAACGACTACCGTCTCGCGCTGGTTGGTTATTGCGAGCGAAAGGGATTCGGTTAACGAGGAGGGGTTAGCGGTTAGCGATGAAGTTTCGTTCAGTAGCTCCTGAATACCGCTCACTACGTTGGTGTAGATCTCCTCGGCATCATGCTCTACCCAACCAGGTTGAGGATAATACTGCTGGTGGGCCTTATTGATGCGTCGCACCATCTCCAACTGTTCGTTGAAGAGCATCAGTTTGGTTCCACTGGTACTTTGGTCAATAGCGATGATCATGACGGTTATCGATTATCGGTTAAGGAAATCCAGCGCGTTCTTGACAATGCCTTCTGCATCGATGCCGTAGTGATGGAAGATCTCCTTGTTGGTGCCGTGGATAGCATCCTCGTCTGGGATGCCCAAGATGCGGACAGGAACAGGGTTTTCGGAAAGGATCTCGCAAACCATAGCACCAAGGCCACCGAACTTGGAATGCTCCTCGACGGTGATGATGCGACCAGTCTCCTTGGCAGCCTTCAGGGCAGCCTCCTTGTCGCATGGTTTGATCCACGCCATGTCCAATACGCGGGCAGAAACGCCTTGTTTAGCCAATTCGATACCAGCCTGCTTGGCGTGGTAGATGGTCTCGCCAGTAGCGATGATGGTGAGATCCTTGCCGTCTTGCAACATATTTGCCTTGCCTACCTCGAAAGTGAAGTTGTCGTCTTCGTACACATCAGGTACAGCTGCACGACCTACACGAACGTAGCATGCCTGAGGATAATCCACCAGCAACTTGACAAGCTTGGCGGTCTGACGTTCGTCGCAAGGCAGACAGATGCTCATGCCTGGGAAGCAACGGAGCACGGCCATGTCGTGCAAGGAGTGATGGGTGGTGCCGAGTGCACCATAGGCAACACCGCCCGAAACACCCAAGATCTTGACTGGATTCTTGCTATAGGCCAAATCGACCTTGACCTGCTCCAATGAACGGGCCACATAGAAACAGGCAGGACCACATACGAAGGTCTTTTTGCCTGAGTGTGCCAAACCGGCAGAGATGCCAACAGCATCCTGTTCGGCGATTCCACATTCGACGAACTGCTCTGGCAATTCTTTGGCAAAGTCACCTAAAGTAACCGAACCTCGGGCATCGGTGGTGACTGCAACTATATCTTTGTCCTGCTTGGCCAACTCCAAGAGGGTATCTGTAAAACTTATTCTACAAGCTTTCATTTCTTTTGTAATGTTTAACGGTTAGCGTTAGGGTTAGGGTTAACGTTAGCGTTATGGTTAGCGTTATGGTTATGGTTAACGTTCTAACTCTGCGATGCGGTTGCTGATCTCTTGCATAGCCTGCTGGTACTGCACCTCGTTAGGCATGCCATGGTGCCAACTGGCGATATTCTCCATAAAGCTTACGCCGAAGCCCTTGGTGGTATTGCTGACCAGCATGTGTGGTTTGCCACAGTTGTAGTCGATGCTGGCAAACGTATCGAGGATAGATTGCAGGTCATCGCCGTTCATCTCCTTGACATCCCAACCGAAGGCCCCCCAACGCTGTGCTATGCTATCGATGGCCATCACGTCTTCGGTGTTGCCCGAAATCTGCAGATGATTGCGGTCGATGATAGCAACCAGATTGTCGAGCTTGTAGTGACTGCCTGCCATAGCAGCCTCGTAGATAGAGCCCTCGCCCTGTTCGCCATCGCCCATCATGACGAAGGTCTTGTAGCTTTTTTTGTCCATCTTGGCAGCAATGGCCATACCGACGCCAATGCTCAAACCATGTCCTAAGGCGCCAGAGCAAACTTCGATGCCCGGAACTTCGATAGTTGGGTGTCCGCTCAGTACGCTTCCGAATTGACCGAGTGTGTTAGTGAGTTCAGGCTTCATAAAGCCGCGATTTTCTAAAACTGTGTAAAGCGATTCAACACAGTGGCCCTTGCTGAGAATAAAACGGTCGCGGTTAGGATCCTTGACCTGTTCGGGGCTGATGTTCATAATTTCGGTGTAGAGTGCAGTCATTACATTCAGGCATGAGAGATCGCCACCAATGTGGCCGGCCTTGGCATTGTAAACTACCTCCATCAGACGCTTGCGATTTTTTTCGCACTGAAGTGTGAGTTCTTTTGCGTTCATAAATACTATTATCTTATTTCACGAATATAACTTGTGATTTATTACTTTTCGACAGATTGTATGTTGTTTTCCCATACATTGCATGGCCCGTTGGCATTCTGCAGAAACTTGTCCGATGGGCAATGATTGTTATAAACCCGGATGTTCGACGAGCCTTCGTCTGTGTAGAGCCAGAACCAATGGTTCGGGTCGTGAACATATTTAGGTTTATAAATGTCGCTGACGGTATTTTCGAAAATCTCGGTGCCTGGTTGGTTGCCGAGGGTATAGATGCCGGCACAATCGTACATGTGTTTGGCGTAAAAGGAAATGCTGTTGTGATGCACTTTATTGTCGTGCATGCATCCTAAGTTTGCATTCCAACCCCAACCAAGCGAGATGGCTGTATAGGGAACTTCTTTGATCAGGTTGTTGTCAATCTCGATGCAAGCCACATAGCCTGCCGCAATGGCATGTGTGCCCCAATCTTCGGTTCCGATGTTCTGAATTTGATTTCCTGTAATCCGAAGCCCCGTTACAACCTCTCGGCGGTCTGCCGGATTGTAGGCAATGTGCGTTTCAAGACCTTTGGGGGAGAAAGAGCCGGCTACGATGGCATTGCCGGCAATCTGCTCGAAGGAGCATTGGCTTATGACTCCTCCTTGTGTGCCCCATTCATAGTCGATGGCACTGCTACCCAAATTAGAAAAATGGCATTGTTTGAACTGGATATCTTTGCCACCACAGATTCTGACGGCTGAAGCTGGACGTTGCAACCATCCTTGATTGTCGAGAGGATGATTGTTGGCACGCTTCATAGACTCTTTGAACTGATAAGCCTCTGTCAATGCCATTCCTGCCTGTAGGGGAACATGTCCTTGTCGCGACGGACGGAGCCAAGTGCTATGGTTGAATTCGATATTCTCGATGCAGATATCGGTGACAGGATTGTCCAAAGTCCCTTTGACAGCAATCAATGTTTCGACCACGGGAACAAAAGCCTCTTTGATCACCTCGCCAGGCAATGGATAGTAATAGAGTTTTCCGTTTCGATAGTCATGGAACCATTCGCCTGGCTCGTCGAGTAGGGATCGATGGTTGGCAAGATAAAAAGGAGAGGCGTTCCAACCCTTTGGACGGTCGTGACAGAGAGGGGAGGGCCAAGGGTGAGAGAACTGGATGTCGGCTTCGGGATTGTGGAATCGGATGGCCATGGAATCTCCCTTTTGTTCGATGCTCTTGATTCGGAGAACAGAGACGCACCACATTTCGTGCAAGATCATTTCTGCGTGATCAACTCCCAACTGGGCAATTTTCTTAAGCGCTGGAGTCTTGTTGACGTACAGGACTTTTTCTTTGCGGTCCTGACTTAATACGGTGGCCATGTCGTCCCAATTGCTGACATCTTTGGCGCGTGTGGCTTTTTGTCCGTTGATGTAGAGTTGGCGAAATTCTAAAGTACGTCCATGAAATTCTGGAACATCACATACCATCAAGTTTCCCTGTCTCTTCCAACCGGTAAGTCGGAGGCCACCAGAGATGATTGGACTGTTGCCGTTTGGGTCTGAATCTCCAACTATGTGCAAATAGTTGTCTTCGGGACGAAGCACCAAGGTCTGTTCCAGGTTGTATAGCCCGGGAGCCAGATGGATAGTGATGTGCGAGGTGTCGCCCAAACGGTGCATTTCGCGAGCCTCCAGGATGGCTTCGTAGAGCGGACGTTCTGGTGTTGTGGAAACATCAGAGGCAAAGGCTGTGCTGAAACAGACGGCAAGGAGAGAAATGATTGAAAGATATCGCATGCGTGCTCGTACTTGGGCGTATTATTATTTATGGGCGCAAAGATACTCATTTTTGGGCTTCTATACAAATTTTGGTGTAGTTTTTTGCCAATTGAACTATTTTTTGACTTTTTTATTTGAAGTTTTGAGATTTTTTGTTACCTTTGCGCCTTGAAAATCTAACAAACAGAATGAAGACAAAGAAAGTTTCGGTTGCTTACATGTGGCTGGCCATCGTTTTTGTGACCTGTCTGATAGCGTCCAATATGTTTGAGGCAAAACTGTTGGATTTGGGCATTTTCAATGTTACAGCAGGTTTGCTTTGCTTCCCGATTTCCTATGTGATTGGCGATGTGACGACAGAAGTGTATGGCTTTCGGGCAGCTCGAAGAATCATCTGGGCTGGTTTCGCCATGAACTTTTTCGTAGTGGCTTTGGGTGGTTTTGCTGCCATGCTACCATCTCCGGATTTTTGGACCAATGGAGATGCGTTCAATACGGTATTCGGATTGGCGCCACGTATAGCTTGCGCTTCGTTGACGGCTTTCGTTTCTGGTTCGATGATCAATGCCTGGGTGATGGATAGAATGCACAATGTGCATGGCGAAAAACATTTTGGTTTGCGTGCGATTATGTCCACTTTGGCAGGCGAAAGCGTAGATTCTTTGATCTTTTTTCCAATGGCATTTGGTGGTACGATGCCAGGATTCGAGTTGTTCAAACTAATGGTGATTCAGATTTTCCTTAAGACGTTGTATGAAGTGGTTATTCTTCCTGTAACGGTGCGTTTTGTGCGCTACTTCAAGAAGATGGAATCAGATGTTTCATAATAACCCATCACCCTTTACCCTTTACTCTTTTATGATAGGAATACAAGATACTTTGGTCAGTGAAGATCTGTTTCGTGAACTTTTCTGTTGTGACCTTGCCGCCTGCAAGGGTGGATGCTGTAATTCGGAGGGCGATAGTGGCGCTCCGTTGGATGAAGATGAACTTGAAGTGATGAAGGCGATGGTCGATGTCACTTGGGACGAATTGACACCACGCGGTCAGCAGGTTATTCGCGAACAAGGCCCTTTCTTCAAAGATGCAGCAGGCGATTGGGTGACGTCGGTTGTCGATGGTCATGATTGTGTATTCTGTACCTACCCGAGTGATGCCGAATGTGAGGCAGCTCATGTGCCTGCAGGAAGTTGCTTGTGCGCCATCGAGAAGGCCTTTCGAGAGGGTAAGTTCCAGACGCATCCCGCTTATCGCGAGGGTAAGGAACCCTTTATGAAGCCTGTTTCCTGCCATCTTTATCCGGTCCGATTGAAGCAGATTGGAGATTATTTGGCTGTTAACTACGACGAACAGCCACAGATGTGTGGATGCGCTACTCGATTGGGACGAAAACTGAATGTTCGTATGTATCAGTGTCTGAAAGACTCTCTCGTTCGCCGCTTCGGTCAGACTTGGTACGATGAACTCTGCCTTGTTGCCGATGAGATGAAATCGGCAGGAATGCTCTAATCCGAAACTAACAAAATATATAAATATAATTATGAAGAAGCATTTGCTCAAATTGGCATTTTGGCTGTCGCTTATGGGTGTCCCGACAGCCACTGATGCTCAACAAAATGATTGGCTGAACTGTTATAATGTTCAGCGCGCACTCGAAGTGTTTGACGAGAATCCGCAAGAGGCCTCCCAGTTCCTTTCAAAAGAAGTGAATGCCAGACCTTTGAATGGCTATGCGTGGTTGCTCTTGGCCCGTTGTTTTAAAACAGTTGATAATTATGGCACCGTTCTCGATTATACTACCAGGGCCATTGAATGCCTGAAAACTGCTCAGCATGATAATGCTTGGTTGGCGATGGCTTATACTGATCGTGCAGAAGCTTATGGCATACTCGAGAAAAGTGATGACCAGCTGTTGGATTTGAATGCAGCAGTTCGTACGGCTCAGAAATTGAGAGGTGACGATGCTACTCCAGATCCGTTGCTGGAACGTGCGCAATACTATTTCGATAATGCTGATTACAAACTGTCGGATGCTGATTACAATGCCGCTATCAAGGTGGATTCGCATCATGCGGTTCCCTACATTGGTTTGTCTCGCAATGCCTATAGACGAGGAGAGTATGATCTGGCTATAGAAATGGCAAAGAAGTCGGTGGAGGCTGACCCTGATTATCCCTATTATCATCTATATTTGTTGGCACCTTATCGTGCCAAGGGGGATTATGAGCATGAGGCAGAAGAATTGGTCGAGACTTTATGTTGTGAAAATACCAGTTCAGAAGCTATCCGGTATGTGGTGGATAGTATTAATAAGGATCTTTTCGAGCCATTGAAGAAACTCTTGGATGAACGTATCTCAAAGACTCCAGATAACAGTACTCTTGTTTATGCCCAATTATCTCTGGCATCGCATTCAAGCAATCATGAAGATGCCACCAAGTTGGTTCAGACGTTTGTCGATCTTAATTCTGAAAATGCATTTGCTTTTGCGTCTGCGGCAAGTGTGTTCTCGAGAAAAGGAGATTATGACCTTGCTTATGATTATGCCAAGAAAGCCTATCAATTGGATAGTCTTGAATACTGCGCTTATAGTTCAATGATTACTGTTTGTAATGATCTTGAACGCTATGACGAAGCTCGCCTATATGTTCAAAAGGCAATTGAATTGTTCCCGGATTATTCGGAATTGTACTATTTGGCAGCGCGGATTGAAGCTTATGACCTAAAATATGCTGAGGCTGTCGAAATGAGCCGAATCGCTTGTCTTTTGGATCCTGAAGATTTGGGTAATAACGAACAGTTGACGTGTTATATGGGTGAACTGGGATTGGAGCAGGAGATGATGGCTGTGGGAGAGCAGGCACTCAAGATCGATACCGTTCCAGTTTATAATTCTCGTCGCGCTATCGTCTTGGCGCATCTGGGGCGTTTTGATGAGGCATTGTCTTGGTTGGAGAAGAAGATTGAACAAAAGCCATTGAATTTGGTCGATATCTATATAAGCAAGGCAGAAACCCTTCTGATGAAGGGGGATAACGATGGTGCACGCGAAGCTTATCGCGAAGCAGTAAAGGCGGGTTGGGCTCGTCACTCTGTTTTGAAGCATCTTCCTCACTTCCGTGACCATTTAGAACTATTTGAGAATCTTTAATCCCTTGAAATATGAAGAATAAATATATTGTTGCCATTCTGTTAGGCGTTGCATCTGTTTGGCCTGCAGACTTGTTGGGAAAAAACGATTATAGACAGAATTACAATTATACTCGCGCCATGGAGTTTTGGCGCAAGGATAATGAAAAGAGTAAGGAGTGGCTGTTGAAGGAGATTGAAGCTTGTCCTCAAAATGGCTTTGCCCATTACCGACTGTCTTATCTTTATCGTTTGGAAGAGGAGTATGGCAAGGCCTTGACTGAAGCAAATCAGAGTGTTTCGCTTCTGAAAAAAGAGAAGGAATGGAATGCTTATGCCTTGCTGGATCGATCGTACGTGTATTTGCATCTGGCCGACTCTGTCTCTGCTTTGAGTGATTTGGATGAGGCGATTCGTCTGCAGCCTAAAACCGATGATTTTTATGAGAGTCGTGGCGATCTGTTGTTTGAACTGAGACGTTTCGATGAGGCAAGCCGTGATTATCAGAAGTGTATAGAATTGAGTCCGGGTGAGGCTTTCGGTTATATCTCTTTAGGTCGTGTTGCTGCCGAAAAGAAGGATTATGAGGAGGCTATTCGTCAATATACATATTGTACTAAATTGTCGGCCAACTATAATGTTTCTTACCGTTTCAGAGCGGAGGCTTATGCCAAACAAGGAAAATGGCGTGAGGCTGTAGATGATATTATCACCTGTTTGCAGCTGAAGTCCAATGATACTTTTGCATTCAAGACGGTAGAACTGTTGGCAGACTCTGCTTATCAACTTCTTTCGATCAAGATGAAGGCGCAGTATCGCAAGGATCCGGGCAATGCTTATTGGCCAATGCTGTTGTCTGATGTATGTAGCCGTCGCGAGTATTATTCCGATGCGCTTAAGTACAGTCAGGTCGCTTTCGATATCTCGGGCAATCCGTTGATGGCACGTTCGTTGGCTAATTCTTATGTGATGCTGGGCCTGTATAAAGAGGCTATCGATATGATGAATCGCGCATGTGAGATTGATACTGCCAATATTGAATTGATCTACAACCGTGGTTCTATCAAAGAGGAGGCTTCGATGTATGAAGAGGCTATCGCTGATTTTGATCGATACATTTCTGCTCAGCCGGACAAAGGTGCTGGCTATGAGGCCAAGGCTTCGTGTCTCGATCGTTTGGGCAGGATTGATGAGGCGCTTGAAACCATTGAGATGGCGCTTGCTCACAGTCCTGAGTCTCCACATATTAATTTGCTGCAGGGAAAATTGCTCAATTTGAAGGGCGACAAGGAGGGTGCAAAAACATTTTTGCTTAAGGCTGTCGAGAATGACAAGAATGTCCGTTCGTTGCATCATGCTATGTATGCTTATCTTTATCTTCAGCAATATGATTCGTTGGAGGCTGTTCAAAACCGTTTGCTGGCCCAGGATGCCGATCATCCGGTTAACAGCAATCTCTATAACATTGCTTGTCTTTATGCTTTGCGTGGAGATACAGTCAAATGTCTCGATTATCTGACACAATCATTGGAGGCAGGCTTCTTGAGCTTTAATCATGCCCGGAAGGATCCTGATTTCGGATCTTTATTGCAGGATTCCCGCTTCCTTGACCTGATTGCAGATTATGAGGAACGATTTGCCAAGAAACAGGGTATCACATTGAAGAAACCGGATACTGAAGCCAGTATGGAGGGTGATGTTTCGGAGATTCCGTTCACGAAAGAGGGTGGTGTATGCAAAGTGAAGTGCACTATCAATGATTTGCCTCTCTATTATATCTTTGATACGGGGGCAAGCGATGTGACGATGTCAACGGTTGAGGCTACATTTATGTTCAAGAACGGTTTCTTGGCCAAAAGTGATATCAGTGGAAAGGAGTATTACCAAACGGCTACTGGCGAGATTTCTGAAGGTACTGTTGTCATGCTTCGCAAAGTGGTCTTTGGTGATGTGACTTTGACAAACGTAAAGGCGTCGGTGGTGTCTTCGCAGAATGCGCCATTACTCTTGGGTCAATCTGTCCTTTCTCGCCTTGGACATATTGAGATAGATAATACCAAGAAAGTTATACGTATTACAAAATAGCGTATAAAAATTATAGCGTTTTATATAAAAGTGGCAGGAATTTCGTTCGAAAACGGACAATTCCTGCCACTTTATGTGTGATTTTTGTGTGCGAAATGAAAAAAAACACAAAAAAAGTTGGAGGAGACCGAAATTTATTAGTATCTTTGTACGGATTTTTTAGTTGACTCCATGACTATTGAGATCGGTGATACAAGTTTCGCAACCTTGATGGATGGTTTGCGTCAGCAGATTCAACTGCTGAAAGAACGTTGCATCAATGCGGAAACAGAGGTCGCCCGATTGAAAGAGGAAAATCAAGCAAAGCAGGAAGCAATCTGCGAATTGGAAAAAGCCAATCAGGAGTTGACCGACAAATACCATGGCCTGCAAGCTGGCACAGTTCAATGTGCTTCAGCCGAGGAGGTTGAAAACCTTCGTAACAGGTATCTCGCCATGATACGCGAGATTGATTTGTGCTTATCGAAGCTCAATGGATAAAGTAAATATTAAAATACAGGTAGGAAATTTTAAGCTTCCCCTCACCATCAAACCTGATGAGGAGCCCGTGTATAGGGAAGCAGCCCGAATGATAAATGATCGTTTGGAGGCTTATCAGACAAAGTACCGTGTGGCCAATTTGACTCAGGAGTATATGCTCTCTTTCTCGGCATTGGATATTGCTACACGTCTTGTGCGCCTGCAACGTACCACCGATGTGGGGCCTGTCGAAGAGATGATTAAGTCTCTCACTGCAGACTTGGAAAACTTTAACCAAACACGCTAACCTTACCCTAACAGCACTTTTCTTTCTTTCCGTATCGCCCATGGCCACAAGCAATGGACACATACTCTATATATATTTACTTTTTTACTTTTTATGGATATTTTTTTAATTGTAGCAGCATTGGCTGGCCTTCTCGTTGGAGGTGGTGTTGCCGTGACTGTATGGACAGTTGTCCTGAAAAAAACTTATAAAAATGCCTTGGCTGACGCTCGTCGTGAGGGTGATATGCTCAAGGAAAAGAAGATGTTGGAGGCTAAGGAGAAGATCTCAAAGATGCAAAGTGAGCTCGATCGTCAGGCAAACCAACGTAATCAAAAGATGCAGCAGAACGAGCAGCGTATCCGTCAGATGCAGCAGCAGGCTCAGCAGACTCAACAGTCGTTGGATGATAAAATTGCCGCCAATGACCGTACTCGCGAACAACTTCAGCGTCAGTTGGAGATGGTAGAGCAGAAGAGCCATGAGGCAGATGCCCGTATGGCCGAAGGACGTAAGATGCTTGAGCAGATTGCTGGATTGAGCGCCGAAGAGGCTAAGCAGAAGCTGATTGAGAACTTGAAGGATGAGGCTCGTACCGAGGCCCAGAGTTACATCAACGAGATTATGGATGATGCACGTATGACTGCCAACAAGGAGGCTAAGTCGATCGTCATCAAGACCATTCAGCGTGTTGCAAGCGAAACTGCTGTCGAGAATGCTGTGACAGTCTTCCATATTGACAGTGACGAAGTCAAGGGCAGAATCATTGGTCGTGAAGGTCGTAACATTCGTGCACTTGAGGCTGCTACCGGTGTTGAGATTATCGTCGATGATACACCTGAAGCTATCGTGCTCTCGTGCTTCGATCCTGTGCGTCGTGAGGTGGCTCGTCTGGCATTGCATCAGTTGGTACTGGACGGTCGTATTCACCCAGCTCGTATTGAGGAGGTTGTAGCCAAGGTTCGTAAGCAGTTGGAGGAGGAGATTATCGAAACTGGTAAGCGCACGGCTATTGATATGGGTGTACATGGTTTGCATCCGGAGCTGATCCGTATGATCGGTAAGATGAAATATCGTTCAAGCTACGGTCAGAACTTGCTCCAGCATGCACGCGAAACGGCTAACCTTTGTGCGATCATGGCCTCTGAACTTGGTTTGAATGTAAAGAAGGCCCGTCGTGCCGGCTTGCTTCATGATATTGGTAAGGTGCCGGATGACGAACCTGAATTGCCACATGCAGAGCTGGGTGCAAAGATTGCAGAGGAATATCATGAGAAACCGGATATTGTAAATGCTATTGCCGCTCATCACGAGGAGTGCGAGATGACTTCTGTTATTGCTCCAATCGTACAGATCTGTGATGCTATCTCGGGTGCTCGTCCTGGTGCTCGTCGTGAAATTGTTGAGGCATACATCAAACGCCTTAATGATCTTGAGAACTTGGCTCAGGCATATCTTGGTGTTCAAAAGACTTATGCTATTCAGGCTGGTCGTGAATTGCGTGTTATCGTAGGTGCAGACAAGATCAATGATGCCGAGGCAGAACAGCTCTCTACAGATATCGCAACCAAGATCCAGAAGGAAATGACTTATCCAGGTCAAGTGAAGATTACTGTGATCCGCGAAACACGTGCTGTAAGCTATGCGAAGTAATAAACCGTTGATGGTAACCGACTGGTTGGAGGATGCCCCCGAGTTGACCCAACAGTGGCCCTTCATTGAGGTCCAGTTCAAGAATACCCGAAAAGGATATTATTTGAATAAAGACGGCCTCGAACTACACAAGGGTGACTGGGTAGCTGTTGAGGGTAACCCTGGCCATGATATCGGTGAAGTCACAATGACTGGTTATCTTGTACATCTTCAGATGAAGAAGTCAGGATTCCATTTCGACGAACCGGAGGCTGTCAAGAAAGTCTTCCGCTTGGCTCGTGAGGCTGATATGGCGCGATATGAGGAAGCGAAAGCCAAAGAGCACGAAACGATGATCCGAAGCCGCCAAATCTCACAGGACCTTGGGTTGGAGATGAAAATCGGTGATGTGGAGTATCAAGGTGATGGACAGAAGGCTATCTTTTATTATATCGCCGATGGTCGTGTCGATTTTCGTCAGTTGATCAAGGTGCTTGCTGAGGCTTTTCATGTCCGCATCGAAATGAAACAGATCGGTGCTCGACAGGAGGCAGGTCGAATTGGTGGAATTGGTCCTTGTGGTCGTGAACTTTGTTGCGCCAAGTGGCTAACGAAGTTCCAGACTGTGGGAACGGCAGCAGCACGATTCCAGGATCTTTCGCTTAATCCTCAGAAGTTGGCTGGTCAATGTGCCAAGTTGAAGTGCTGTATGAACTTCGAGGTGGATTGCTATATGGAATGCTCCAAGAAGTTGCCTGCCAAGGATGTCGTGTTGCAGACTAAGGATAGCGACTATTTCTATTTCAAGGCAGATATTTTGGCACAGACTATAACCTATAGCACTTCGAAGGATGGACCTTTCAATACGGTAACCATTTCTGCCAAGCGTGCTTTCGAGATTATCGACATGAACAAGCGTGGACAGAAACCAGAGAAGTTGACTTTCGAACAAGGAGAGAATGTCCAGTCTCCTCAGTTTACGGATGGTGTAGGAGATGAAGCTCTTAATCGTTTCGATCGTAGCCGTCGTAAAAATCGTAACAAACATGGTAAAGGCAAGAAGAACAATACCGGCAATCGTGATGGGGGCGGCAACGCTCATGCTGGTGGCGTGCAATGATGACCACGTTTATGAATATTCGGTCGATGTTAACTCTGCAGAGTGGACACCGACCGACACTCTTTTCTATCCGGTGCATGTCGATTTGAAGTCTTCGCCATATTCTTTGATAGAATGTTATTATCCCTATTGCCTGTCGTTGGTTGTTCGTTACGAAAAGGTTTATCCTGCCCCTGAGGTTCCTTTGCGTATCATGCTGGATAAAGAGTATCGCGTTTGTCTGGATTTGGGGGATGCTTCGTCCGTGCCGGATGGCGATACTTGGGGCTCTTTGTGTACGAAAGAGTTCGATATTACCCGAATGATTTTCTCTTTTCCTGATTCTGGTAATTATGTCATTAAAATCTGGCCAGAAGATACAGTGAAAAATGTAGCCTCTTTAACGGCTGTTTTGGAGTGAGGTTACTCATTATATAATATATAGGTTTCATCAAAACAAAGAATACCCCGAATTTTGGACAACCAAAATTCGTGGCTTTTGATTCGGATTCATTTCTGTTGTCGGTTATTCCAACAACTTTTGCAGTTCCGGATTGTTAGGATCTTCGGTGTATGTGTTTACGAACTCTTTTGGTGTCATGCCAAAATAGGCCGAGAAATTCGACGAGAAATAGGCAGGACTTGAGAATCCGACAGAATAGGCAACTTCGGCGATGGTAACATTGTTTTGTACCAGAAGGAATGCAGCCTGTTTGAGACGTGTGTTTTTGATTAACGAAGATGGCGAGGTGTCGATCAACTCCTTCAGTTTGCGATTCAGGTGTACACGACTGATACCAACCTGATCTGCGAGTTCATCGACGGTAAAGTCTGGATCTCCCAAATTCTTGCTGATACAATCGGCAACACGATTCAAGAGACGTTCGTCGGCCGATGAAAGCTCTTTGTCCTGGAAGTTGAAACTCAAGCTGGATCGACGTTCGCGCAGACGTTGCTTTTCGTGCAATTCGTCACTGAGCATTTCGATCAAGTCCTTGCCAGTCGATGGTTCAGTGTTTTCTTCGTGTATCGCATGTGCTTCAAGAGCAAGACTCTCTTGCTCTGTTCTGCGGACGCGACGTATTGGTTTCTTTTCTTCGTCTGTGAATAACTGGTCACCCAATGGCAATGTTACAATCATGGTTACGCCATCCTCTTCGTTTCGTGCGCTCAGTTTGCCGTGGTGCATGGCTGTCAATTCATTGGCCAGACTCAAGCCTAAGCTTTCTCCACCTTCGGTGCCAAAGCGTTCGAACAGGTGTTCCATGTCAGCATCGATGTGTGATCCTGAGTTGTAAACTTCTATAGTAAGTTCCTGATTCCGTTCGGCGATGGCAACCTTGATGTGTACTTTACCATTGTTGTTTACGAATTTGAAAGCATTCGACAGCAGGTTGAAGAATACTTTGTCCAATTGGTCGGGATCAATCCAAACTGTGATTTCTCGTTTGTCGTCCGGGATGATCAATTGGAAGTCGATCTGACGTTGCAGCGCATTATTGCTGAAGTACTGCATGATGTCGTCGAGGAATCCACGCAATGGTGTTTCCAGAACATGCAGGCGTAACTGTCCGTTGTCGATTTTGCGTATATCCATTTGTTGGGTAACGAGCATCAGTATGCGCAGACAGCTTCTGTACATCATCTCATAGACTGATTGGGTAGCGTTGTCATTGTTGCGTTGCATCAATCGACGCAAAGGAGAGATGATGAGTGTGAGTGGTGTCATAATCTCATGGCTGACCGAAGTGAACATGCGGAGTTTAGCCTCTTTGATCTGGCGATTGTGTTCAGCGCGACGGACAAGGTTGCGCTGATGTGCACGGATACGTAATGATTTAATGATTGCTCCAATGCTCAAGAAAAGGATAATGGCGTAAAGAAGGATAGCCCACCACGAGGCCCACCAAGGAGCGTCTATTTCTACTTTCAGCTCTTTGGTTACCGTTTGAATTTCGCCATTGGCCTCTCGCAAGACGGCTTTTACTTCTAATGTGAATTCACCCCAAGGCAGCGACGAATAAATCGCTGTCTTGTCCAATCCTAACACTTCATGCCAGTCTTTGTCGAATCCTTTTAACTGATAGAAGTAGCGGATACCAAGTGGATTCGCGTACTCTTGCACAGAAAACGAAAGTGCAAAACTATTGGAAGAATAAGGCAAGTGCATGCGTGACGCCTTCCACAATGATTCATCCAGAATGTTTTCTTCGGCCGAAAGGGTTGGATCATAATCGTTCTGGAGATTATTGACCCAAAGCTTGGTGAACTGGATTGGGCGCAAAGATCGGTGATAGGCAATGACTTCTTCTGGTGAGAACTCCACGATGCCATTGTCTCCACCAAAGGATAATGTACCGTCTTTCCACATGGTGGCAGCGCGAATGCTGAATGATCCAACATTGGCAATTTCAGGATCGAAATAGCGTGAAACACTTTTGCTGTGAGGGTCATAGCAAACCAGTCCGTTGCTCGAAGGCATCCATAGACGTCCGTCTTTGCTTTGAAGCAGGGAGAAATAATCTTCTGTCAGCTTTTCTCCTTCTGGTTCAACAAGTTTGAGACTGTCGCTTCCAGCACCAAAGGTCAACAGACCGTGGTCCGTGCCGAACCAGATTGTTCCGTTGTTATCTTCTGCTATTCCATAAGCACGTACTGGAGTGCTGTAGGGAGGTATGATGCGTCGCTCTTCTTGATCGATGTCAAAACAGATGATGCTGCCTTCGGTGCTCGCCCACAAGCGATGACGTCTGTCCATGGCAAGAGATACAATCCATAGCAGGTGCCGTTCGCCAGACAAACGTCGCAGTTGTTGTGCGCGTGGACGATAGGCATAGATACCATCACCATTGGTTCCGATGTAGAGTGTTCTGGTCAGGGTGTCGTTGGCCATGGTCATAATGCTCTGCTTGTCCAATAAACTCAGCATCGGATCTCGCTTGATCTCTTTTCCGTCAAAGAAATATACACCATAATTGTAGGTGCCGATGAACGCGTGCCTATTGGGAAGTGCAACGACTGACAATACCGAATTGGTGTTCAATTCGCTGTTGCTGGTATTGAAATGTGTGGTCGTCCCATCAGTGTTTTCGATGATCACACCTGCACCGTCGATACCGTAGAGTTTGCTTCCGTCACTCATGACGGCAAAACTTGAAATGCTTCCAAGATTGTGAATGGAACCCGTAGGACGAATAGGTCGATTCTTGAACAGTCGCTGTTGATTGGGTATGAAGAGGAGTCCTTTCTGGTACAGTCCTAACCATAAGTTTCGTTGGTCATCGTATGTAATGCTATGCACTTTGACATGATCAAGGTCAACGGGACAATCCTCTACCTGAATTCTTGTAGCCTGCCCGAGGTGAATGCGCCAAAGGCCTTCGCTTTCGGTGCCGACAATAAGGTCACCTTCTGGACTCAGTGTCAAGGCTGTGAGATTGGAATTGTTCAAGTTCGGCATATTGACCTGCTTGAAATTCATTGTCCCCAAATCGCAGCAAATGAGTCCTTTGTTGACTGTGGCAAAATAGAGGCGGTCGTGCCTGAAATCTTCTAAGATATCTTGGATGACGATTGGTTGTTGTGTGATGAATTCTGGCAATGTGACGAGTGCCATCTTTTCAAGATCAATACACTGCAGTCCGTCGGGATTGGCAATCCAGAGGTGGTTGTGTGCGTCGCCGGTCATGTGCTGTATATTGAATCGTTTCAGCATAAAGCACAGCATACCCGTCATCTGGCGTTCTACCTGCTCTGTCGCTTTGTTGAATACACGGATACCGTAGCCGTATGTGCTTATGATGAGCAGATTGTCGTTCAGTGGATGTGGTACGATGTTTGAGACACTGATGTTTGTTACGGCACTATCCAAAACATAGTGCGTTAGTCTGTTCTCTGTACGGCACAAATAGTACAGACCGTCTGCTGCGCCAATCCAATGTTTGCCATTTTTGTCCTCATAGATGCAAGATACATTGTTTTCTTGCAAAGCATACGGATTTCCGGCCTGTTTCTGGTAGGTCGAAAAACTTTGTCCGTCGAAACGGCAAAGTCCCTGGCTTGTGGTAATCCAAAGGAAATTGTCTTTATCGCAAGCAACTTGGTTGATACGTGTGCTGACGAGTCCTTGACTCGTGCTGTACAGTCGAGGCGATTGTGAGTATAGTGCCCCAATCAGGCAGAATGACAAGAAAAGCAAGAGTAGTTTTTTCATGCTTGTGTGTATAAAATTTGATGCAAAGTTAGTGCTAATGTTTCAAAAAAACAAATTTAAAGTATGGTAAAATGGTTTTGCAACAACTTTTGTTTCCGTAAAATAGTGATTTTGTTACAAAATTGTGCTTAATTTTAAAAATAAAACTATATCTTTGCACCGTGAACAATACTCGAAACATCATGAAAAGAAATCTAATCCTTTTTGCATCTTTGCTTATCGGTGTGTCAAATTCCTTGATATGCGCCGAAGAACCTTCTGTACGTTTGCCTCGTTTTATCAGTTCTGGAATGGTTCTTCAGCGAGGAGATACTGCCAAGGTTTGGGGATGGTCTGAACCTGGCAAATCGGTCAAGGTTCAATTCTTAAAGAAGAATTACTCTGTTGTAGCCGATGCTGAAGGCCGATGGGAGGTTTCGATTCCAACCAATAAGCCAAAGATGGTGGGAGGCCCTTATAAAATGCAGATCAACGAACTTCAGCTCGATGATATTTATGTAGGCGACGTTTGGCTTTGTTCTGGACAGTCAAACATGGATTTGCATTGTGCAAGACTTGAAGATTTGTACAAGAGCGAGGTTGATAGTGATATCAATCCTGCTATTCATCTGGTTCAGATGGGACGCAATCCACAAGCTGTTGCCCCACAAGATGATGTTCTCCCTATGGGATTCTATCCATGGCAGAGCCTCAAACCGGAAAATGTGGGCCATTGGTCAGGTATGGGTTATTTCTATGCTAAAGAGATGTATGCCAAGACCGGAGTTCCACAAGGCATTATTAGCGCCTCTATGGGCGGTAGCGATATTGTCGCCTGGTGTAGCGAGCCGCTTTTGTCGCAGGTTGCGCCTAAATATATTGCAGAGTTGGAACATCTTCGTACTCCTGGATATCTTGAACGGAATCAACGTATCAACATGGAAGCCTCGCGCGCGTATAATAAAATATATGAGGAGAGAGATCCTGGGTTGAGTGGAAAATGGATGAATCCTGATCTCGATGATTCTGATTGGGAGGTGGTCAATCAGTATGATACTAATCTTGGAGATGAGAATGGCCGGACTTGGAAAGGTTCTCTTTGGTTCCGAAAGGAATTCATGTTGCCAGATTCTTTGGTCGGTAAAGATTCCCTTCTCCGGTTGGGATGTCTTGTTGATGCAGATGTCTGCTATATCAATGGTATTAAGGTCGGTGAAACTGGCTACCAGTATCCTCCTCGCAAATATGCATTGAAACAGAATTTTCTCAAACCAGGCAGAAATGTGCTTACAATTCGATTGAAGACAAATGGAAGCCGGGAGAAGTTTGTGGCTGATAAGCCTTATTGTGTTATCTTCAAGGGTGGTTCATTTATTGATCTCGAAGGTGATTATAAGCTGAAACGTGGAGTATTGATGCCTAATCAGCCAAGTGTAGAAGGTGTTAATAATGGTAAGGCAGCTGCGCTCTACAATAATACCATTCATCCATTGCTTCCTTATCGTGTTGCTGGTATTCTCTGGTGTCAAGGAGAGACCAATGCTGGTCGTCCTGATGAATATCGCCAACTTCTGCCTCTTATGATTGAAGATTGGCGCAAGAGTTTTGGCGATGTACCTGCCATTATCTTCCAGTTGGCAAATTATATGGAACGTCATACTGATGCCAACTATTATGGTGGATGGGCCCGTATTCGAGAAGCACAACGACAGGCTGTCGTCGATATGCCAAATGCAGCTTTGGTCGCTTTGATCGATTTGGGCGAATGGAACGATATTCATCCACTCAACAAGAAAGAGGCTGCTCGTCGATGTGCTCTGCAAATGCGTAAGCTTAAGGGTGAGAAGAATTTGATTAGCGAAGGCCCCGTTTCCCATTCTGTTCGATTTGAGGGTGAGAAAGCCATTGTTTCCTTTAAGTTAGCTGCTGGAGATTCGCTTTGCATTGCTCCCGCACAGCAGCAACATACGTCGCTTGGGATTATTCAGACGAACGGTAAACTGGAAGGCTTTAAATTGGCTGGTGCTGATGGAAAGTATTTTTGGGCTGAGGCGAAGATTCTTCCGGCTCAATCAACCAAGGGAGAACATGTGCAAGAGGTCGTTTTGACCTCACCAGATGTAAAGAGTCCTGTATCGGTCCGTTATGGATGGGATGATGACCCATTGGTGACTTTGTATGGTTCGACAGGTCTTCCTGCAGTACCATTTAGTATAAAATAAGCTATAAGTGATGATTAAAAAATAACATGGTATTCTGACAATTTATTATTCAATCATCATTAAAAAAGGACAAAAATAGTTTTTTTGTCCTTTTTTTTTGTCTATATTAAATTTTTGTATATCTTTGCATCGAATTATAACTCATTGAAAATAATGAAGAACTTTATTCTAACTATTTCACTTTTATTATGCACTCTCTCATTGACCGCAGGAAATCGTTATAATTTTAATGCTACCTGGCGTATGACCCTTGGAGATGTGCAAGATGCGCAACGACCTCATACCAATGACGCAACTTGGAAAGAGGTTAATTTACCTTATTCCTTTAATCAAGGAGAGGCATATTCTCGTGTATGTGGAGATTTGAGCGATACTGTCATGTGGTATCGTAAGCATTTCGTTCTCCCGGAATCTGCGCGTGATCATCGTATCTTTATTGAGTTCGAGGGCGTCCGCTTTGGTGCTCAAGTTTTCCTCAACGGCCAAGAGCTGGGGTGGGCTGACAATGGTATCACGGCGTTTGGCTTTGATCTTACTCCTTATATTAATTATAATGGAGAGAATGTACTCGCTGTTCGTGTCGATAGTGATTGGCGTTATCGCGAACACAAAACCAGCTATGATGAGAATGGCAAAGAACTTCATTCCACTTTCCAATGGAATGATAAGAACTTCTTCTGCAACTATGGTGGCATCAACAAGAATGTGTGGTTACATGTCATGTCGCCGGTGTATCAGACCTTGCCACTTTACTCTAATCTGGGTACAACGGGTGTTTATGTGTATGCCAAAGATTTTGATATCGCAAATCGTACGGCAACCCTTTGGTGCGAAAGTCAGGTAGTAAACAGTTCTTCAAGGATCCAGAAAGTGACTTGTCAGTATATTGTTGAAGATAAAGACGGCAACGAAGTGGCTCGTTTTAAGGGTTATGAGCGAGGTCTTGCTGCTGGCGATACCACGATTATGAAAGCATGCAAGGCTCTCTCTGATCTGCATTTCTGGTCTTGGGGCTATGGATATCTTTATACAGTTACAAGTCAGTTGCTTGTTGACGATAGAGTGGTCGATAGTCAAACCATTAGAACTGGTTTCCGAAAGACGGAGTTCAAGAATGGTATGTTCTATCTGAATGATCGTGTGCTTCATCTGAAGGGATTTGCCCAGCGCTCAACCAACGAATGGCCTGCTTTAGGTATCTCTGTTCCGGCTTGGATGAGTGACTATAGCAACCGTTTGATATTGGGTTGCAATGGTAATCTGGTTCGTTGGATGCACGTTACCCCCAGCAAACAGGATATACAATCTTTCGATCGCCTTGGTTTGCTGATGGCAATGCCTGCTGGTGATGCAGAAAAAGATGTGACTGGACGACGTTGGCAACAGCGTTGTGAGGTTATGCGTGATGCCATCATCTACAATCGCAATAATCCTTCTATTATCTTCTATGAGGGTGGCAACAATTTTATCAGCGAAGAACACATGGCTGAGCTGAAGGCAATTCGTGATCAATACGATCCGAATGGTGGACGTGCAGCCGGCTGTCGTAATATGCTCTACTCCAACGAGGCTGAGTATGGTGGCGAGATGCTGTATGTCAACAAGTCTGCTTCGAAACCAATGTTCATGATGGAGTATAATCGTGATGAAGGTATTCGACGTTATTGGGATCGATGGTCTTATCCTTATCATGAGGAGGGTGAGGGTCCCCTTTATCGTGGAGATCGTGCAGTTGCATATAATCATAATCAAGATGGTTTGGCTATCGAGAATGTCGTTCGTTGGAATGAATACTGGATGGCGCGTCCCGGTACGGGCCGACGTGTGAATGCCGGTGGCGCAAAGATTATCTTCTCTGATAGTAATACTCATGCACGAGGAGAAAAGAATTATCGTACTTCGGGCGATGTTGATCCGATGCGTATTGCCAAGGATAGCTGGTATGTGCATCAAGCTATGTGGGATGGTTGGGTTGATACCGAACATGATCATACTTATATCGTCGGTCATTGGAACTATGAGGCTGGCGATAAGTCGGGCGCTCCAGTAACAAAGCCTGTTTATGTTGTATCGACAGGTGACGAAGTTGAACTTTTCCTCAATAATCGTTCATTGGGCAAGGGATTGCGTTCTTCTAATTTCCTTTTCACTTGGCCTGAGGTGCTCTGGCAGCCTGGTACTTTGCGTGCTGTTTCGTTCAAGCAAGGAAAGGAGGTCTCAAGCTACGAACTTGTTACAGTCGAAGAACCCGTCAAACTCAGAATGCATTGGATCGAAGCTCCAGAGATGTTTTTGGCCGATGGCAGTGACGTCCGTATCGCCGAAATAGAGGCTGTCGATAATCACGGACGCCGTCATCCTTTGGCTCATGATATGGTTTCTTTCAAGATGATTGGTCCTGCTACCTATCTTGGTGGCTGTTCTGGTGTTGTGAGCGAAGAGGAGAAAATGCAGAATGCTGCGGCTACCCCTTCGGGTGAAGAGGGTATTATAAGCGAAGGCGGACATTCCAAGGATAATAATAAGATCGGTTCAACGGAGTTGATGCTTGAGGCTGGTGTTGTTCGAGTTATGATCCGTTCGGTTCGTGTGCCGGGCAACATCCGTTTGTTTGCTACTCCAACCACTTGCGATGGACACAAGTCTAATCTCAAGGGGGCAAGTCTCGCCATTCAGAGTTTCCCTTGTTCTGTGCAAAATGGTTTTTATGTCGATAAGAATGGCGAAAGAATCGAGGCTGACCGTTCCGCCAATCTTCCACTTTTCCTTGATCGTGGTGAGACTCCTTCGACGCCTTCTTATGTGCAGCATTATACTTATGTGCCAATTCAGCAGATCGAAGTACCTGTTAATGCCGATAAGGTCGCTTATCTGACCGATGATAATGAAGCCAATGATACCAAGCAGTATCCTATGGCTTCGAAGTGGAGTTCTGACGGTCTGTTGGAGAATGCTTGGTTGAAGGTGAAACTTGAACGTCCTGCTTCTATTCGTCAAATCTCTCTTCGTCTTGATGGCTTCCGTTCTACGAGTTATCCTTTGCAAGTTTATGCTGCAGGTAAGTTGGTTTGGGAGGGTTATACCCCCAAGACTTTGGGTGATTGCTATTTGGATATTTCTGAACCTGTGCTTTCTGATACGTACGAAATCCGAATGATTGGCCCAGCAACAGTCAAGGAGGCATTTGCCTCAATGACAGAACTTGCCGCCAAGAAAAAGGTGTCGGTTGAAGCGTCAAAGTCCAACGTTCTTTCTATTTTTGAGCTCGAATTGAAGGAATAATGGCAATTTATATGTTGTACAACATGTTTGTTGTGCAAAAACGTCAAAAATATGCCTAAAAAATCATTTTTTACGGAAATGATTTGGAACTTAGGAAAATGTTTGTATCTTTGCAACGCAGAATTACAGAAGCGTATTTCGTTGATTTACGCGTATTTGTCTTCCAAATGTGGTGTTTTGCGTTAGTTTAATATAATAAAGATGGTTCTCCCTGTCGCATTTCTGACGACAGGGAGTTTTTTTGTAACTACTCAGCACCCCTATGATAATTCGTCCTATCAAGACAAATGCAAAATTGTGTCATGCCGAGATTGCACTGTTTCTGCCAAATTGAGGCGAATGGAATACGGTTTGACGCATTTGCGCCCCACATCATTTAA
>JAZRXX010000090.1:0-35866 GCA_045600485.1 Bacteroidales bacterium | reverse complement strand
AACAAACGCCCTGACGGGGCAAAAGCCTTACTGAAGGACAATGCTCTATTCTTGTGCGTACAAACGATATTCATGCTTTTGCCCTTTCAGGGCGTCGCTACGGCATTCTTAATACCCAGGGTGTCGCTTCGCTTGCCCTGGGCTATTTGCTGGTTGCCCTTTCAGGGCGTTTTCCTTTGCTTTCTTGTTAATCTAAGACACATCCCGAATGTTCGAATCGTTCGAAGGTTTCTGCAAGGAATTTAGAGGAATGAAAAGAATCCTACTAACAAGAAAGAACCGGTTCTCTAATTTCTCTGTTTTTAGTCTGCCTGTGCCAATGGAAAATGATTTCAAGAATGATTCAGAATGATGGAGAATCCTTATCCTCACAAGTATTAGATGCTGAAAAGATCAAATAATCTGGTAATCATTTGGTGGTTTCGGTATTTATCCGTACCTTTGCCCCGAACATTTGTGACTTATCATCATGCTAAAACGTTGTTTCCATAACCATCAAGTAGTGAATGCTCACACCAACGAGGTAGAGCAGACAACGCACTACTATCCATATGGTGGCATCATCGGCAACTTGTCATCCCATCAGGAAACACAGAAATATAAGTATAGTGGTAAGGCTCTCGCAGCCATAGAGAAGATTGATAATCTTCGGCGAGAAAGGGAGGCTTTTAGCCGAGGGTCAAGATAGCACCTACGGTCTTGACCTTTATGATTTCCATGCCCGTCTATTCAATCCAGCTCTACCTGTGTTCGATAGACCAGACCCATTAGCGGAGGACTTCACTTGGCTCACCCCATATAACTATTGTGCTGGTGATCCTGTGAATCTGATTGATCCGACGGGATGTAGCCTTCAAGTTGTGTTTATTGATAGTACACGTTATATGGTTGTTGATGGAGCTTTTGATGATGACAATACCATATATGAAGTCGCTTGGAATGATGAGGGAGAACTGGAACGGACAGGAAAGACGATTGGAGAAACTGCTACTGAATGGTCTTTTTATGATTCTGACACAAAATCTTGGGCAAGTGGGTCCATCATTGATCTGTCGGCTGACTCTGCTTATCCTTTTATGGAAAAAATTGATGATGATGGAGAAAATCTTTTAACCTATATGGAAAAAGGAAGAAATGGGCAAGAATATGACTTTAAGATAAGAGGAGATAAATATCGAGGAATGCTTGCGTCATTTATGGGAGGAGCTGAAACTATTGCATCTGCAAGGGATATTGGTAATTACGCAGCTGGATATAAAGCAGGGTCGAAGGGATTGTCACCAGTAATCACATTTGCAGGTTTTTCGGCGTATGACTGTAAAAAAAATGGTAGGATAGGTATAGAACCAAGTGGATCAAGAAAGCCTCAATGGATGGGATACAAATCTGGTTTTAAGAAATATCTAAGAAAATCAATTGGACTATGAGAATATTTTGTTCAATATTGAAGCGGCTACTTTGGGTCTTAATGTTCATCTGGACCATCACTACAATATTTGTTTTTTTCTAATGGAAATATTTGTATTATTACCCGGACTATGATTTGTACCTGTTCATAGATGGTGGTATAGTCGGCAATAGAACAATCATGATGGGACCGTGTCTGGAAGAGATGCATACTACTGTCCGTTATGATGCCAGAGGTTGTTTCCCCTTTTATATTGGTAAAGATGATGGCCATTTTTACATCTATTGGCCAGAGGATACTGTAACCACACACTATAGTTCTGTCCGTGTAGATAATCCAAGAGGATCATTTACTTTTAAATTACAAGAAACAGAATATCATCCATTTCTGAAAGAATTCAAGTCTGATAATCCGAACTTCATATTGGTGCCATACATGCATCAGGAATTGGATAATTGGATTGAGAGTTTTGAAACCTGGACTGATACGCTGCATTGGAGCTGCCCAGGCCAAATCAAAATGAATTATGATATGAGATTATCCCAAACGAATGTTTTTTCAGAAGCTCCAGCAGTTGTTCCTGTTGTCAAAGGCAACTTCTTTTCATTCATGGGACTTTGTTTCAGGGCTCTTGATTTTAAATCATTTATCTTTTTGCAATTGATATTTATTTTCGTTTTGTTGTATGTCGTCGTTAATGTCGTTGAACGTCGTCTATAATCATAGGAATCCCATTAGAGATTCTATACAAATGTATTAAGATGTATACGGCAGCATCCAATTCTGAGAGAACCCTTTCTTGGGGTCAAAGGGAATTTGTCAAAAGTTTAAGGATTTCTTCTGCCAGAGTTGGCCAAGCGGAATCAGCCGAATCTATAAAATCGAGAGAAAAATCACTTCTCATAACAACGCTAGTAGTTGGAGATGTGCAGGTCCAACAATATTTGGATTAAACAATGATGCTAGGTCTTGTTCCGATAGACAAATAAGAATTCATTATGCAGGATGGAATATACAATCTACAGGTGGAATAATGGCTGTCGATTGGACGAATGGATGCAGCGTGGTAAGCTCGAGTTATTCAAAAAATGCTTCGGGTAGTATTATGTTCAGTCCGAAAGATTCATACAATTTATATTCGTCTATTCAAACTTATTTGGGTGGGACTTCAATATCCTATTCTGTGACAGATAGTAGAGGGAATCTTCGGACAAGGTATGGATTTAGTTTCGGCAGTGCTATCAATAAGAAAATGCAATATAAGTAAATTTGATATTGGGTATGAAAAAGATTCTTCTGTACCTTTGGTTCTCAGGATGTGTATTGTCAATCAACGCGCAATATGAGTTTGGTGTCCGGGATTCCATCAGAGATTTACGTATGAGTGGGGGAACGAACAGAAGTTCCCCGTATAAATGTACTTATGGAATTCGTGTGTTTCCTCAAAATACAGATAGTGCTACTACCAGCAAAATAGTGGTGGATAATGATATTTACTATATTATGATTCCTGACTTGTCTCTACAATTTAAGAATCTTGGGTTACCAGAGGAATTATATGTTTTTGCAAATCTAGACATCAATGATTTCTCATTAGGTGGACCATATATAAATCTTACGGATTCTGCTATTTTCGAAAAATATGATGGCGCAAAAGGAACTAGATTAGCACCTGACAACGCCGAAGATTTGAATGAGGAAGACAGTGATTGTCCACCTTATGAATTCGTTGTTTTTACAAAAGACGATACTATTTCCTATGCCAGATCTAAACATTTCGGGCCATATGACATGTATTTTGAAGCAAGATTGTCAGGTAACAAATATCACTTTGGAGAATATTGTGTAGGTAATGACATTCGAAAAACGAAAATCGGCAAGAGACTTCCAACTTCTATACTTGATAACTATCATGTTATCAGGGTTATTAACTACAAAAATTATTTTTTATATGGAATGGAACAAGAACCAGAATATCAAATTGAAGTGGTCTTATACTTGGATGGATACGCAATAAAGAGGATGACTATCGAGTTCCACTAATGCCCAAAATTTTTAGACATGAATAAAAAAAACGAATCCCCTTATTGGTGGAGAGTTATTAGAATAATGACATTATTGCCCTTCCCATTATTCCCTTTCGTATGGATGGCGTCTCTAATGCTATTTGACCAATCTGACCACTATTGGTCAAAAATGTTCATTATTATCATTATAGATGCATATCCTCTTTATATCTTGTTACTCAATCGCTGGTCTTTGCATGTTTACAAAAAAAATGCAAAAATCATGCAATCATTACTTGTGTATTCAATTCCTATTATAGTAATTTTATTAGGGACTGTATGGTTTCATGCAGGTCCGATGCCTTCTTCGGAATTAGAAGAAAAGGACATTAGAAATTATTGGTTTACTCCTGCTTATGGTTTGGCTTGTTCAATAGCCGACAATGATACTCTTACAATTCATACAATTCTGCGCAAGTCACCCAAATTAATAAAATACAAAATAGAATATCATAATGAAAGTCTTTTGTTTTTTGCCTTCAAAAACAGGAAGTTTGAAGCGTTAAAGATATTAATACAATGCGGTGCAAATCCAAATGAATTGGGAAATGACGGGAAGACAATTCTTCATCTCCTATGTATGGAAGATGACGCAATCAACAATGACACCTATCAAACTGAATCGATAGTATCTATCCAATCAATTATTTGCTGGTTATTAGAGCATGGAGCTAATCCAAATTTAAAAACAGACGGAACTCCAATGTACAAATATGGTCCAAGGACATTCATGACACCATTACAGGCGCTTTGCTATTATGGCCCTGACAATTCTGACATCCTAAATGTATTAATTGCTCATGGCGCAAAAATGGGGAATGAAAAAGAATGGCAATCTATGATTGAGGCAGCTAAGATGAGAGGTCATAATCGAGTTTCGAATGCATTACTAAATTTGTCATTCAATTAGTCTCAAGACAATAATAAGCATGTGAAAAAGGTGTTTTATTTCAATGAAATTACCAATGCTGATTATACTGCTCGTAAATTAGGCTAACTCAAGAATGGGCAAGTTACACGAAATGACCACTTTGGAGTTGAAACGTACAGATAGGAAGATCCAACAAAGTCTGAAGTAGAAGAACCTGAAATATAAAAAAGATGAAAAGAATAATTACAATTATATATGCAATGCTCGTATTCGGTTACATTAATGGACAAAATTGTTTAGTCGACAGCATTTTTTTAGTAGGATTTGATATCAATCCTACTTTCTCTATTAGCCAGGATCGCAAAAGGACTTTAGAAAGATTCTGTGATTACCTTAACAATAAGGATAGCCTGTTTTCCAATTATGTTGATTCTATGATAACCAATCAGGATGCAATTAACTTATTACTTCATGAAATGAACAAATTACCAGTCTGTGACACATTATCATATTCTTCAAATCAAATTTTAATGAATGCAAGATTTTCCATTAAGAAAAAGAATATCCGATGGCTAACGGACCAAGAAAAAAACATGGACAACAGAATGTTGCTACTGTTATTTATGAATGGTAAACCTGAATTCGTTTGGCTTGGTGAATTTTATCTCGACAGAGGGGACAAAAGATATTTGTTATCAAAAGACTTTAGACTTCTAATCAGTAAATACTCCCATTTATATCAAACATTTTTACAAGAAGAGAAAGAGTGAAAAGAATTCGACCTGTACGGTTAACCGTTCGCACAGAAAGGGCAATCGCAAAGCGCTATCAGCCCAGGGTAAAGCAAAGCGACACCCTGGGCTATGTGCTGGTATTAGTCTGCCAGTGCCAATGGTGAATGATTTCAAGAATGATCCAGAATGATGGAGAATTCATTACCTATCAATTAAGAATCAGAGGGTGAAGTACTCAGCTTCTGGAGCACCAAGATAGAGACCAGACACCGAAGCCTGTGGATACATCGCACCATTTTCCGTTAAGCGAATACCCAAAGACTTCATGTCAACCAGTTGGGCCAAAAGGAACATGTTGCGTTGCTCTGGCCACGACGGATAGCCGACAGCAGGACGGATTCCCAGCCAGCCACGCTCCTTCTGCATCTTTTGGGCAATATACTCGGCAGTAGCCTCAGCCAGACGGTCTCCCAAAGTCTGCAACAGCAACACATCGTAATCACCACCACCCTGTTTTGCCTTAAGTTTCTCCAAACGATCGACAAACGCAGGACTCATCGTGCAGGCAAAAGCTCCGATTTGTGTCCGATAGTCCGGCAAAGCCTCGCCACGTTCGGCAGCCTCACGTTGCTCTTGAGCTGTAGCCACAAAGTCAGCAAGCGACTTCAACCGATACACTTCACCCTTAGCCATTGCCTGTTTGTAAGGCAGACAATCTTCGGTCTGACGAGGAGTAGGCAGCACAACCTCATTATACTCCTGATGCACTGTGATGGTATTGGTCACAGGATCACCCTCAGCAGCATAGAACTTCTGTTCGAAGCGTGTAGCATACAGATCGTCGGGAGCATCGGCCAACTCCTGCATCAAGCGCATCGCATCGCGTTTCAAATCCTGACCGACCTCGCTCTCCTCTTTCGTACGCCATGCCCAGAAGAAATAGAGCCAATCGATATAAGGAATCAGCGTCTTGACTGAAACCAGATTGCCCATCGGATGAAGAATTGCCTCCTGCTTGGCTCTGTTTTCGGCAACGACAGCATCGCGCAGCTGTGGATCCATCAACTTAGCCAGAAGGGCTGGATTCTGGGCTGCATCCCGGACATGGAAAATCGGACCATCGTAGCAAGGCACCAGCTTCAAAGCAGTATGCTTAGGCGATGTTGTAGCGCCACCCACCAAGAGTGGAATCAGCAGGCCAGCCTTCTGCATCTGCACAGCCACCTGTCGCATCTCTTCGAGCGATGGGGTAATCAAGCCCGACAGGCAAACTGCATCGACCCTTTGGGCAATTGCCTCGCACACAATCGTCTCTGGAGGTACCATCACGCCCAGATCGATAACTTCGAAATTGTTGCAAGCAAGCACAACACCCACAATATTCTTGCCGATGTCATGAACATCTCCCTTTACGGTAGCCAACAGCACCTTGCCCAGATAGTTAGGGTTAGGGTTATCGTTAGGGTTAGGGTTATCGTTAGGGTTCATATACGGGTTAAGCACATCGACAGCCTGCTTCATCGTACGTGCAGTCTTTACCACCTGAGGCAAGAACATCTTTCCTTCGCCGAACAGACGGCCCACCTCATTCATACCCTCCATCAATGGACCAGAAATGATATCCACAGGCTTCTTGCCCTGTTCGATGAGCTTCAGCAGATTCTCCTGCAGGCCTGTGGCCGTACCCTTCACCAGACAATCACGGAGCACCTCATCTGGAGACTTGGCAACCGCAGGTTGCGTTGTAGTGTTGGTTTGTTCTTTTGTTGTTTTGTTAGGGTTAGCGTTAGGGTTATCGTTTAAACTTTCCGGATCAGCCAACGCCTCGGGATCGGTAGCCAGAAGCACTTCGAGGATGGCCAGACGCATACGTTCGGGAATGCTATGGTAATCGACCATGGTAGCAGGATTTAGGATGGCCATATTCATGCCCTGAGGAATTGCCAGATGCAGGAAACAGCTGTGCATCGACTCACGCAGGAAGTTATTGCCACGGAAGGCAAACGAGAGGTTCGACAAACCTCCACTCACACGGGTTCCGGGCAGATTATCATGAATCCATCGGGTAGCACGAATGAAGTCGGCTGCATAATGATTGTGCTCCTCCATACCAGTAGCAACAGTCAGCACATTCGGATCGAAAATAATATCGTCGGCACGGAATCCCACCACTTCGGTCAACAAACGGTAGGCACGTTGGCAGATACGTACCCTTCGGTCATAGTCTGTGGCCTGGCCCTCTTCGTCGAAGCACATGAAGATTACGGCTGCACCCAGACGTTTCACGACTCGTGCATGTTCCAGTAACTCCTCCTCGCCCATCTTCAAGCTCAGACTGTTCACGATACCTTTGCCTTGCAGACACTTCAATCCAGCTTCGATAACATCGAAACGAGAGCTATCGACCATGACAGGAACACGGCAGATGGCAGGATCGGAAGCCAGAAGATTCAGGAACGTCTGCATCTCCTCTTTCGAATCAAGCAAGCCGTCGTCCATATTGACGTCAATCACCATAGCACCATCTTCGACTTGCTTGCGTGCAATCTCGAGCGCCTCTTCGTACTTCTTCTCATTAATCAGACGGAGGAACTTACGGCTACCTGCCACATTGCACCGTTCGCCCACTTTAACAAAAGTTTTAGCATCGAAGCAGAACTCCTCCAATCCAGCCAGATGCAGACCTGGAGTAACAGTTGGGACCTCACGAGGCAATAACTGATAACTATTAACTAATAACTCGCATACAGCGTTTATGTGCGCTGGAGTCGTGCCACAACAGCCACCAATGATGTTCACCAACTGCTCGTCGAACATAGTCTGTACCTCGCGGGCAAAATCATCCGGACTTTGGGTATATTTTCCCTCCTGATCCGGCAGACCAGCATTCGGATGGCACGAAACAAAACATGGAGCAACAGCCGAGACCTTACGCAACCATGGCAATAGGCCTTCAGCACCCAAACCGCAATTCAAACCGACAGACAATGGATCTGCATGCAGTACCGAGGTCACGAATGCCTCTGGAGTCTGACCACTCAGACTTCTGCCCGATGCATCTGAAATGGTAAGTGAGAGCATGATCTCAGGAAAACACTTTCCACTTTCACCTTCACTCTTCACTCGCTCAAAAGCACAGATTGCAGCTTTGGCATTCAGGGTATCGAAGATTGTTTCAACCAGCACAATATCAACCCCCTCCTTGACAAAGACACGAATCTGCTCCTCGTAGGCAGACGAGAGTTCATCGAATGAAATGCCACGCGAAGCCGGATCGTTCACATCCTCACTCATCGACAACATCTTGCCGGTCGGGCCGACACTGCCAGCCACGAAACGAGGCTTGTTGGGATTCTTGGCCGTATATTCGTCACAGAGCTGACGAGCCAGACGAACCGATGCCCGATTCATCTCCACCACCCTGTCGGTTGTACCATATTCCAACTGCGACACACGTTGAGCGCCAAAAGTATTTGTCGAAATGATATCGGCACCAGCCTCCAGATACTGGCGATGAATCTCGGTCAACACCTCAGGGTGCGAGATCGAAAACATATCGCTGTTGCCTGTCAATCCGAACTTCTGCAACATCGTACCCATGGCACCATCCAGCACCAATACCCGCTCTTTTAATATCTCTCTTATATTACTCATACTTTCGATATATAGCCTTTCATTTGTGGCGCGAAGATAACATATTTTTATCAAATAGGCAAATTTTCTCCCTTTATATATATTATTATGGAAAATTATTTTGAATTTAGCGATTATTTAGATAAATTTGCGCTCTCAACAAAGATAACTGAACATCAATAGAACAAAACAACAATAGAACAAAACAACGTTCGCAGAACTAAACAACGCTTTAGCAAAATGGCACAACAAGTAAAACCAAGCATTCCAAAGGGAACCCGTGACTTCGGCCCAATCGAAATGGCCAAGCGCAATTATATCTTCAACACCATCAAGGAGGTCTATGCCTTGTATGGATACCAGCAGATCGAGACTCCTTCGATGGAGAATCTTTCGACCCTGATGGGCAAGTATGGAGAAGAGGGCGACAAGCTACTCTTCAAGATTCTCGATTCCGGCAACTTCCTTGCTGACGTAAAGGCAGAGGAGTTGGTCGATGAAACCGGCAAACCAAACGGATCGGCCAAACTTGCTGCCCGCATCTGCGAAAAGGGACTCCGCTATGACCTGACCGTACCATTTGCCCGCTTTGTAACGATGCACAAGGAGGAGCTCTGCTTCCCTTTCAAGCGATATCAGATCCAGCCAGTATGGCGTGCTGACCGTCCGCAGAAAGGCCGTTACCGCGAATTCTTCCAGTGTGATGCCGATGTGGTCGGTAGCGACAGCCTTCTCAATGAGGTCGAACTGATACAGATCATCGACGAGGTATATCGTCGTTTCGGCGTTCGTGTCTGCATCAAGATGAACAACCGCAAGATTCTGGCTGGTATCGCCGAGGTAATCGGCGCACCAGAGCTTTTGGTTGACATTACCGTAGCCATCGACAAACTTGACAAGATCGGCATCGAGAACGTCAACAAGGAGTTGCAGGAGAAGGGTTTGAACGACGAACAGCTCGCCAAACTCCAGCCTATCATTCTGCTCCAGGGTTCGAACGAGGAGAAACTCTCGACCATCAAGCAGACTTTGGCGTCGAGCGAAATCGGTGTGAAAGGTGTCGAAGAGCTTGAGTTTATTCTGGCTACCGTCAAGAAACTCGGTGGCGTAGAGTGTGGCCTCGACATCGACCTCACTCTGGCCCGTGGCTTGAACTATTACACTGGTGCAATCTTCGAGGTGAAGGCCCTCGACGTAGAGATGGGCTCTATCAACGGAGGTGGACGTTACGACAACCTGACAGGAGTGTTCGGTATGCCGGGCATGAGTGGTGTCGGCATCTCGTTTGGTGCAGACCGTATCTACGACGTGCTCAATGCCCTTGATCTCTATCCAAAAGAAACGCTTCAGGCCACGCAGCTTCTGTTCGTCACCTTCGGCGAGGCTGAGATGGACTACGCACTTCCACTTCTGGCACAGGTCCGCAAAGCAGGCATTCGTGCAGAGATCTACCCAGAGGCTGGTGCCAAGATGAAGAAACAAATGGGTTATGCCAACATGAAGCAGATACCATACGTTGCCGTCATTGGTGGCGATGAGATGGCTAATGGCGAAGTGGCACTCAAAAACATGATAACAGGTGAACAAAACAAAGTAAAATGCGCAGAACTTATTTCGCAGCTGCAGTAATGGCCATGGGCCTTGCAGCTTGTACTAACAACAACGAGACTATGAACAATCCGTTCTTCGAGGAGTGGACAGCCAATCATGGAGCCATTCCATTCGACAAAATCAAGACCGAGCACTACAAGCCAGCCTTATTGAAAGGTATGGAGGAAGAGAATCAGGCCATCGACGCAATCGTCAACAATCCTGAAGCCCCTACTTTTGCCAATACAATCGAGGCGCTCGAATATACCGGCGACTTGCTGGAGAAGGCAGGTGGACTATTCTACAACATGGTGGAGTGCGACGGCACCGACGAAATGCTGGCTCTGGCCGAAGAACTTCAGCCACTTTACAGCGAACATCGTTTGAACATTTCGCTCAATGAGAAGCTCTTCGAGCGTGTGGCTGCTGTTTGGGCAGATTACAACGCCAAGAACTTCGAGGGACTGACCGTAGAACAGCAGCGTCTGCTCAAGAACCGCTACGAGGGTTACCTCAAGGCAGGTGCGACTCTGAAGGGTGAAGCTCGTGACCGCTGGCGCAAAGTCAGTGCCGAACTCGATAGCCTCACGTTAGCCTATGGTCAGAACGTACAGAAGGCTACTGGCGAATGGAGCTATCAGCTCGATCCAGAAAAGGATCTGGAAGGACTGCCGGGCTTCTTCAAGGAGACATTGAAGGAGAATGGATACAAACTCCAGCTTCTTGCTCCATCCTATCGTCCGTTCATGCAGTACAGCAGCCGTCGAGACTTGCGTAAGATGGCCTACCAAGCATACAACCAGCGTTGTACTTCCAGCAAATACGACAACACCGACAACTGCCGCCGTATTGCCCTGCTTCGTCAGGAGAAGGCCGATCTGCTAGGCTTCAAGACCTTTGCCGACATGCGCCTCACCAACACCATGGCCAAGACACCTGAGGCTGTCAACAACCTCTTGAATCAATTGCTCAACGCTTACCGTCCGACTGCCATCAACGACATCGCCGAAGTTGCAGCCTATGCAAAGAAGGATGGAATCAGCGACTTCATGCCTTGGGACTTCAGCTACTACAGCGAGAAACTCAAGACCGACAAATACAACTTCAACGACGAATTGATCAAGCCTTTCTTCTCGCTCGAGAAGGTCAAGAAGGGAGTGTTCGGTCTGGCTACCAACCTGTATGGTGTCTCGTTCCACAAGATCGACGTTCCAGTCTATAACCCAGACGTTGAGTGCTTTGAGGTATTGGACAAGGACTCAACCTACCTCGGCCTGCTCTACACCGACTTTTTCCCACGTGAGACCAAGCGTCCAGGTGCATGGATGACTGAGTTCAAGGGCCAGCACGACGATGTACGTCCTATCATCCAGATCGTCATGTCTTTCAGCAAGCCTATCGGCAAGCCCGGCGAAGAGGGTTACACTCCATCGCTCCTTACCTACGATGAGGCAGAGACTTTCCTCCACGAGTTTGGTCATTCTTTGCATGGTCTGTTGACCAAGTGCCATTACCCATCACAATCCGGCACTTCGGTTGCCCACGACTTTGTCGAACTCCCATCGCAGTTCAACGAGAACTTCCTGGACAAAAAGGAATTCCTCGACACCTTTGCTGCCGATTGGCAAACAGGCGAGGCCATTCCTCAGGAACTCATCGACCGTCTGCACCACGCACAAAACTACATGGCTGGCTATGCCTGTCTGCGCCAGCTCTCGTTCGGTATGCTCGACATGAAGTTCCACAGCCTCGGCGCTGGCAATGCAGACATCAAGATGACCGACATCGAGAAACCGGAGCAGAAGTACCCGGAACTTGCCAACATCGAGAAGTTCGAAGAGGAGGCAATGCTGCCTACCAAACTGATGGAGCACATGGATGGCGCTATGATGTGTACTGCATTTACCCACATCTTCTCAGGTGGTTATGCTGCCGGCTATTATGGCTACAAGTGGGCTGAGGTTTTGGATGCAGATGCATTCTCCGTATTCGAGAAGGAGGGTCTGAACAACCCAGAAACGGCCAAGCGCTTCCGTCACTTGCTTGAGTCTGGTGATACCATCGATCCGTCTGAACTCTACCGTCAGTTCAAGGGCGAGGATCCTACCATCGAGGCGCTCATGCGCCGCGACGGCATCATCAAGTAATTTAGAGTTATTACTATCAAGAATTCGTGGATTCAAGAAATTCTTTATGTGTTTTGCATCTTTTCTCAATTGTAATCACATATTAACAATTCTCCAATTCACAAATTCTTGATATTTATTTTTATCTATTATGATTCTGGATATTCTTTTTATAGTTCTCGGACTGATCCTGCTCGTTAAAGGTGGAGATTATCTGGTCGATGGATCGGTCGCCATTGCACGTCATGCCAAATTGAGCAATATGATAATCGGATTAACCGTAATCGGTTTCGGAACTTCGATGCCAGAATTGTTAGTATCCACTCAGGCTGCCCTGGCTGACAACTCCGGTATTGCTATCGGTAATGTGGTGGGAAGCAACATCTCCAACATTGCCCTGATTCTGGGTATGTCGGCATTGATTTGCCCACTGCCCTCCTCCCGAAGCACGCTGCTGGTCGAACTGCCGTTCATGATTCTTGCCACCATTCTTTTTGTAGGCATAGCCATGAGTGGAAGCATTGACCGGATTCCCGGCTTGCTGCTCTTTGCGTTGCTGATCATCTTTGTTTCTTGGCAGATCCGTCGTTCCTTGAAACAGCAGAAGAATGCCGAAAAAAGTGTCGAAGCTCCATCGATGTCCATTTGGAAAGCGTTGATTGTGGTTGCAATTTCGTTCGTTGCGCTGGTATGGGGTGCCGACATGCTTGTAGATAGTGCCTCGAACATAGCTCGACAGTTGGGGGTTACTGACCGCATCATCGGTCTGACTATTGTGGCCGTCGGGACCTCGTTGCCTGAGCTTTTTGCTTCGGTGATGGCTGCACGTAAGGGAGAAGCCGATATGGCAGTAGGTAACATCATCGGCTCCGTCTCGTTCAACATCCTTTCGGTCATTGGTCTCTCGGCTGCCATTTGTCCAATCCAACACAGCGACGTTGGTTTTCTGCCCGATTATCTTTTCATGATCTTCCTCTGCGTACTGCTTTGGTTCTTCATGCGTACCAAACGGCTCCTCGAACGTTGGGAAGGCCTAGTCCTCCTTCTCTTCTATATCGCGTACATCGTCCGCACCATTCTTTTCCAATGATAAGTAGTATGGAATTTTTAGTCGTCATATTAATCTTAGTGGCCATCATTATGGCGCTTGTGGGTATCATCGGAGCAATAGTACCGGCAATACCCGGACCTCCATTGTGTTTTGCATCGCTGGTAATTGCATATTTTACCTCACCGGGCTATATCAGCGAAACGCTATTAGGTGTCATGTTCGTGATTACGATTGTAGTCACGGTTTTAGACTACATTGCTCCTATCTGGCTGACGAAGTTGGGTGGTGGCTCCAAACAAGCCATGTGGGGCTCTACTTTGGGTGTATTTGCAGGATTGTTTTTCATGCCTTGGGGATTGATCCTCGGACCGTTGGTTGGTGCTTTCATTGGCGAAATGATGCACGAAAGCAATACTGGTAAAGCGACCAAAGTTGCCCTTATGTCATTCGTTGCCTTCTTACTTTCGACTGGCGTCAAACTTGTGGCATCGCTCATCATGACATTCTATACTATCAAGACCTTTGTAGAACAAGGTGTAGATCTATTCTCAAATCTGTTCTCCTGATAATCCCCAATTTGGTGTGAATCTTTTCTTTCCGTCGCACGACATAGCTCTTGGCAATGGAGTCAAGCATTTCAATCCTCCTAAAGCAGCACAAATGCTTCAGGAGGATTTGGCATGGTTGGAAGAGATCTTCAATGCTCGGCCATTGAGCGAAGGATGGGGTGGTTCTGTTTGGGGCTGGGATTGGGATACCCGACAGTATTTGAACAAAGAACATCGCATTCCACTCTGCCAATTACCTACCGATGATGATCTGGAAGCCATACGCCAGCTCTCAAGTCGCAAGACGACCATCGACATTCTGCAGGCTCTCCATTTCGAGGGACAGATGCCAAAGTATCTGACCACAGCCGAAGAGTTGGATTCTTATATCAACCGAGAAGATTCAGCTGGACGCACATTCGTGCTCAAAACACCTTGGAGCAGTAGTGGTCGTGGCCTGATTCGCAGTTCAGTTACCCCTCGCGAACTGATGAAGCGACGTGCCTTATCAACCATGCAGAAGATGGGTGGCATCATGGCAGAACACTGGTTTCCGAAGAAACAGGATTTTGCCATGCTCTTCCATGTGGGTGGCGAAGAGGTTTCGTATATCGGTTATTCACTGTTCGACAACGAAGATAGTGGCACTTACCGTCAAGGCTATCTCCTATCGAACGAAGAGATAGAACGCCGACTGACCGACAATACCAATATCACATGTGATCAATTGCATGCACTGCGTGACCAACTTTTGAATGTACTCAACAAGTTATTCTCGCCATTCTTTGGCAAGGCATGGAAAGTTGGATATATAGGCATTGACATGATGACCATCAACGAGGAAAACACCTCCTCTCCTCTCGATTATCCAACCATTCACCCATGTGTTGAACTCAATCTTCGATGCACAATGGGCATCATTTGCCGACTTTGGTCAGATCGTAATCTTCCCTCCGGAAGAACCGGTCATTTCATCATTTCTCCAATCGGAGACGATGGCCACTTCGAGGCGAGATTCACATTAGATGAACCACAAGCTATATCCCTTTTATAATCCATGATATTACACACTTTTGTTCTATTTGCGCACCACCAATACCTATTTCGTTGATAAAATCGTGTATTTAATTGGATTTTCTGCAAAAATTTACCTTTTAGGGCATTATCTTCATAAAAAATAACTATATTTGCACCGAATATAAAAAAGCAAAATTATGGAATTTACTGCCCAACAGATAGCCATGTTCCTCCGCGGTGAGGTCATCGGCGATCCAAATGTAAAAGTTAATGATTTAGCCAAGATAGAGGAAGGTCAACCTGGCAAACTCTCCTTCTTGAGCAATCCCAAATACACAGAATATCTCTACACCACCCAGAGCAGCATCGTTCTACTCGATGCCAGCATCCAGATCGAGGAAGGCAAGAGCTACACACCGACTCTTGTTAAAGTTGCAGATGCTCGTGCCGCTATGGGTATGCTTCTCAATATGGTTCAGGAGGCTCTCAATCCCCGTAAGAAAGGAATCGAACAGCCATCCTTCATCGCTGAAGGAGTACAAGTTCCCGAAGACGCTTACGTTGGAGCCTTTGCCTATTTGGCCAAAGGTGTTACCGTAGGCGAAGGCTCCCAGATCTATCCTCAGGTTTATCTGGGCGAGAATGTCAAGGTTGGCAAAAATTGCCTGATTTATGCTGGCGTGAAGATTTACCATGACTGCGTGATTGGAGACAACTGTATTCTTCATAGTGGCTGTGTGATTGGTGCCGATGGCTTTGGATTTGCGCCAGTTGACGGTCAATTGCAGAAGATTTCTCAAATCGGCAATGTCATTCTGGAGGGTGACAATGAGATTGGTGCCAATACCTGTATTGACCGCGCTGTTATGGGACACACAGTTGTCGGCCGTGGCACAAAGATGGACAATATGGTACAAATTGGTCATAATGTCGTTATGGGCGAAAACAACATCTTCTGTGCACAAGGCGGAGTAGCTGGCACCACCAAGATTGGCAACTGGAATACCTTTGCCGGTCAGGTCGGTGTTGCCGGACAACTCTCTATCGGCAACCAGAATATCTTTGGTGCACAATCTGGCATCCCTGGCAACATCAAGGATGGACAGGTACTGATGGGCACACCAGTCATCCCAGCCAAAGATTGGGCACGACAAGCCGTCTATCTCAAGAGACTTCCCGGCTTGCTTGATGACGTGGCAAACATCAAGAAAGAAATCAAGAAAAACTAATTCAACAACATAAGAACAAAATAATAAAACAACATAATAATGGCACAAAAACAGCAAACTCTTGCAGCACCATTTACCCTCAGTGGTAAAGGTCTCCACACCGGATTGAACATTACAGTAACTTTCAACCCAGCCGAGTCAAACACTGGTTATACAATCCAGCGTATTGACCTCGAAGGCCAGCCTGTTATCGAGGCAATTGCCGACAACGTGGCTGCCACCAATCGTGGAACAGTTGTTCAGAAGGGCGATATTGTTGTCAGCACCATCGAACATGCCATGGCTGCACTCTACTGCGCTGGCATTGATAACTGCGCCATTCAGGTTAATGCTCCTGAATTTCCTATCCTCGATGGCTCTGCTCTTCCTTACGTCGAAGAGATTGAAAAGGCTGGCATCGTAGAGCAGGAGGCCAAGCGTGATGTATTCCGCATCCAGAAGAAGTACACCATCGAAGATCCAGAGAAGGACATCAAACTCGAAATCTATCCAGATGATCACTTCTCAGTCACTACTTTCGTTGACTATCCATCGCCTGTCCTCAACAACCAATTTGCTGTCATGAATGATGTAAGCGAGTTCAAGGACAAGATCGCAGCTGCACGCACCTTTGTGTTTGTTCGCGAAATCCAGCCACTCCTCGCTGCCAACCTCATCAAGGGTGGTGATCTGGACAATGCAATGGTTATCTACGATCAGAAGGTTGACCAGAGCGAATTGGACAAGTTAGCCGCTGCCATTGGAAGCAAAGCTCCTTCGGCCGACACTTTGGGATACATCCAGACTCGTCCACTCCAGTGGGACAACGAGCCAGCACGTCACAAGTTGCTCGACATCCTCGGCGATATTGCTCTCATCGGTAAGTTCATTCAGGGCCGTATCATTGCCACACGTCCAGGTCATGGCATGAACAACAAGTTGGCTCGTGCCGTACGCAAGGATATGAAACGCACCGAGGTTCAGGCTCCAGTTTACGATCCAAACGCAGAGCCATACATGGACAATATCGGCATCAAGGCTGTAATGCCACACCGCTATCCAATGCAGTTGGTCGATAAGATTATGACCGTTGAACCTAATGATTATATTGTTGGCGTGAAGAATGTTACTGCCAACGAGCCATTCTTTGTCGGTCATTTCCCAGAGGAGCCTGTCATGCCAGGTGTGCTTCAGGTTGAGGCCATGGCACAATGTTCCGGCATCCTGGTACTCAGCTGTATCGACGAGCCAGAGCGTTATTCTACCTACTTCATGAAGATCAACAACGTGAAGTTCCGTCAGAAGGTTGTTCCTGGTGATACTCTCATCTTCCGTGTTCAGTTCCTCTCTCCTCTCCGTCGTGGTATTGCCGAAATGAAGGGTTATGCCTTTGTTGGTGACAAGATCGTCAGCGAGGCTGAGTTCATGGCACAGATTATCAAGAATAAATAATCTTATTTAAGTCTCGCAAGTAATAACTTGCTCACTTTGAGAGATTAATGAGTAGTGAGCCGTCTCATGAACTTGTATATTAAACTCAAAGAAGAGGAGAAGAGAAGAAGATTTTTCTTTAGCAGATAACTTCTATTCTTCAAATCTTCTTGAGAATATAATATAAACTCATTGAGACAATACACAAGTTGCACTTGCGAGAAACTTGAATAATCTTATATATAAGAAATCATTAGTTACTAGTTATTAGTTAATAGTTATTATGAGTAATATTTCACCATTAGCATATATCGAAGAGGGAGCTCAAATTGGCGAAAACGTCAAGATTGGACCATTCTCTTGCATCTATAGCGATACCATCATCGGCGACGGCACCATCATCGAGAATAACGTAACTGTATTCCCTGGTGCTCGTATCGGCAAGAATGTACACATCTTCCCAGGTGCTTGTATTGCTACAACTCCACAGGATTTGAAGTTCAAGGGAGAATACACCACCGTCGAAATCGGCGACGGTACCCAGCTCCATGAGTGTGTTACCATCCATCGTGCCACTGCGTCGAAACAAGTGACCAAAGTCGGCAAGAATTGTTTGATCATGGCATACTGTCACGTTGCACACGATTGTAACGTGGGCGACAATGTCATCATGTCAAACAGTGTCCAGATGGCTGGCGAAGTTGTTGTCGATCCATTTGCTGTCATCGGTGGTGGAACATTGATCCATCAGTTCACTCACATCGGCAGTTATTGCATGATTCAAGGTGGTACTGGTTTGACCAAGGACGTTCCTCCTTACACCATGGTGGGCCGTTCGCCTGCCAAGTATATGGGTTTGAACTCTGTCGGTCTGCGTCGTCGTGGCTTTAGTTCCGAGCAGGTTCTCAACATCCAGGAGATTTATCGCACCATCTTCATGGGTGGTCTTAATACCTCTCATGCCTGCGAGAAGGTCGAACAGGATTTCCCTGCATCACCAGAGCGCGACTATATCTTGCAGTTCATCAGAACAAGCGACCGTGGCATTATTGCCGGTAACATGTAATTACATTATTTATTATGGTTTACAAATTTTGTGCACTCAGCGATGAAGTCGATGACTTCCGTCGCGAAATTGAGATTGATGCCGATGCCACCTTTCTCGACCTCAACAAAATCCTTTTGAAGAGCTGTAATTACAAGGGCGATCTGATGACATCGTTCTTCATCTGCGATGAGTACTGGGACAAAAAGCAAGAGATTACAGCCGTTGATATGAACGATGATCCAAAGGCTGATCCTATTCCTCTCATGGAGAAGACACACATCGTCGATATGATTCCGCAAGAAGAGGCTGAAAACAAAGCTAAGATGCAGTTCCTTTTCGACACCATGTGCGATCGTTCACTCTTCATTCAGGTTCGCGAAGTCATCGAGCACAAGCATCTCCTGGAGCCTGTTGTTGTGGTAAGCAACGGAAAGGCACCTAAACAGGAGGGTGATATCGACTCGATGTTCCAGGGACTTTCCGACGATGTCAATGCAATGTATGGAGACGATGACTACGATCCAGATGAGCTTGACATGGAGGGTTATCAGGATCTTGAGGACATCGAATCCGGCGGATTCTAACGAAATTGAAATACCAAACAACAAAATGCCACCCGAATTGACGGATGGCATTTTTTGTGCTTCAATACGTACCTTTTTCAGTCCATACGACTCTTGTAGTCTTCATAACTGTATTCGCGTAGAACCTCGACAGAACCGTCCAAGCGACGAAGCGCTATGGCAGGATGCGAAATACCATTGAAGGTATGCGTCTTGACAGTGGTATAGTGAAGCATGTCTTCCAATACAACGTAATCACCCACGTTCAATGGTTTATCGAAACGCCAAGAACTAAGATAATCACCACTCAAACAGCTGTTACCGCCCAAGCGATAAACATTTTCCTCAGTTGACGTAACATCTTCAAGAGTCTCTGCACCACGCACCGTCGGCCAGTATGGCATCTCCAGACAATCGGGCATGTGACAGGCAAACGATACATTCAAGATTGCTGTGCGAACGCCATGATTTTCGACGATGTCCACCACTCGCGATATCAACGGACCAGTTTGCCACCCAAAAGCAGAACCTGGTTCAAGGATGATCTTTAACCAAGGATAACGAAGATGCAATCCATTCAAGATAGAAATCAAGCGATCTACCTCATAATCCTTGCGTGTCATAAGGTGTCCTCCACCTAAATTCAACCATTTGATTTGCTTGAACCATCTGCCGAACTTTGCCTCCAGATGGACCAACGTATGTTCCAATGCCTCGGCCGAAGATTCGCAATGGCAATGGCAATGGAATCCTTCCAAGCCAGCAGGAAGCTGTTCTGGAAGAGCATCAGACAAAACACCGAAACGGCTGCCAGGAGCACAAGGATTATAAAGTTCTGTTTCAATCTCCGAATACTCCGGATTGACGCGCAAACCGACACTTACACCAGCCTGAATGGCTTGTGGGGCAAAGTAGTCATACTGCGACAAAGAATTGAACGAGATGTGGGAAGAACATCTGACAATCGTTGGGAAATCCTCATCTGTATAGGCAGGGCTATAAGTATGAGCAGGGCTGCCGAATTGTTCGAAAGCCAATCTTGCTTCACTCACCGAACTTGCGGTAGTGTGCGAGATATATTCTCTGAAGATCGGAAAAGTCTTCCACAGAGCGTATGCCTTGAAGGCGAGAATAATCTCCACTCCCGCTTCGTCTGCCACCCTCTTAATCAAGGATAGATTCCTTCTCAGCAACCTCTCCTCCAACACATAACAGGGACTTGGGTACTTGCAGTACTCCTCTTGTTTAATGTCTGATTCTATTACCATAATTATATTACTTTCTCCATCAATCTAATTCATTCTTGAAATCAAGAACTATCTAATTCGCTAATTCTTGATTACAAATATAAATCACGAAGATTCAGAATGATTTCAAGAATGAAATAGAATGATGGAATAAAAATTATTTCGTTACTGTCTGAACGGCAGAGTCTCCAGGCTTGAACAGGTAGCCAGTGGCAGAAGCGGAAGCGGTCTTGTATGACTTCCACTCAAGTTTGTTCCATTCAATCTGATCGGTACATTGTGCCACAGGAACGTGAGGAATAGCTGAGCCCTCCTTGATCAAGATAATGATAGGAAGTTCGCCACAAGGAATTTCATTCCAACCTGCAGAATAGACGGCGCCTGTCTGATAATCGATCCATTGTCCCTTGCCCGGCAGATAGACCGTACGAGAGGTTCCGGATTCCATCATTGGAGCTACCAGCATCTGCTCGCCAAACATGTATTCATCGTCGATGAGCCAAGCACCTGGATCCTCCGGGAACTCGAGCAACAAAGCACGTTGCATCGGCAAACCAGCATCGGCCGAGAGTTTGGCTTGAGAGTAGATGTATGGCATCAGCTTATACTTCAACTCAGCACACTTGCGGAAATAATTGACAAAATCTTCGCCATACAACCAAGGTTCTGTTTCAACACCATGCACGCGGCTGTGACTGGTCAACATGCCGTATGGAAGCCAGCGTCGATACAACTCATCTGGAGACTGTGTTACGAAACCACCAATATCGTGGCTCCAGAATGGGAAACCAGAGAGACCAAAAGAAAGACCTTCGCGAACAGTACCTAACAAACCAGTATTGGTCGTAGCGGCATCACCACCCCAATGCAGAGGGAAACGCTGGCTGCCAGCCCATGCAGATCTTCCCCAAATGACACCTTCACCATTACATTGCTGAATTGCCTCGTAGGCTGCACGATTATAGCGGACCGGGTAGAGATTGTGCTCATAAAGACCTGTGCGACCACTTGCATACAATCCGTTGTTGAGTGGAGCAGCCTCGCCGAAATCTGCCTTGATGACAGCAACGCCCTGTTTCAAGAGACCTCCCAACTTTTCCTGATACCACTGCACTGTCTTGGGGTTCGAGAAGTCGAGCACGGCATCCTCGTATGGCAAACCTCCTGCTGGATTCTTGACAGCCATACCCTCTTCGACCAAAGTTCTGAAGTAGCGGTTCTTAGGCGTAAAGTATGGCAACTGCCACAGGCAAGTACGGAAACCCTGTTTCTTCAGATCTTTGAGCATCTTCTCCGAATCCTTGAAGTTCTTCGAGCTGAACTTGTAGTCACATTGCCAATCAACCTCAAACCATCCGGTATCGAAATGGATCACATCACTCGGCAGACGCAAGTCACGAAGTTTCTTGGCCACATTACGTCCCTCTGCTTCGGTAAAGTATGAAATACGGCTCATCCAAGTACCGAAAGACCAGAGCGGTGGCAACTGCGGACGACCAACCAATGTCGTAAACTCACCAAGAATCTCCTTAGGTCCACCCAACATCACGAACAGGTCTGCCTGTTCATCAGCCATAAATAAACGGGTAGAACCAATATACGAGTTACCGAAATCGACAGTAACTGGAGCACTTGTATGCATAAATACGCCATAGCCACGGTTGCTGAAGTAGAACGGAATCGGTTTATACATGTCGGGAGTCTCAGGACCTTGCGGATCGGTCACAAAGAGATTGAGTTTCTGTCCGACTTTATTCAATGAGGTAGCAGATTCACCACAGCCATAAATCTTCTCGCCAGCAGCAAGACTGAACACAGGTTCGATGGCCCGACTGTTGTCCGATCCTCGTTTTACGAAGGTAAATGGTTGCGTCTTGACCTGCGTACTGTCGTTGTCCGACAAGACACGAGTATGCGTCAGCTCCTTGCCTTGCGCATCACGAAGCACCAGGCGCCAAGGATAAGTATGTATTTCGAGCGAGCCCATCGAACTGGCATAACAATAGCCATAGGAGGTCTTCGTTGCTTTCCACGCCGAAAAGTCAGTCGCAGGAGTCTGCACCAGCATCACATCATCGTCAGGATCGGTCGGAAGGATTGGCGAAGTAAAAACACGCAGACGCAACGTACGTTCGTTAACTGGCAAAATGGCAAACTCCAAAGTTGGAGACTGATCATAAGCCGGACCTGGGAAGTCAAGATTCTGCAAAGGGACAGGCTGATAGCCATTCAGATTGAAAGCCTGACGAGGATGCATCTCTTCGCGAATCCAACGAATGACACCACGACCCGTAGCCGGATCGAATGAAACCAGACTATCGGCAAAGAAATAGGTGTTGGTCGGATCGGCAAACTGCTGACTCATATCTACTGTTTGAGAAAGCAGATAGGGAACTCCGTTGTTTAAGGTAAGTTGTGCACGACCGGTCTGGAATGCAAGACCGCCAGCCAAGAGCAACATAGTGCTCAAATGTGATTTCAGTTTTATTTTCATAGCGTTAAAATTGTCTATTGACGGGTGCAAATATAAGTATTATTTTACCAAAATCAAACATTTTTCCCACTTTTTGTGTTATTTTTCCTACATTTGTTTGCAATTATTAAAAGAATATCGTATCTTTGCAACAACATTTTATTGATTAAACATAACACAATCAGACGACAAAACAACTATGAGTCTAGAACTTGTACTCACTTACGTAACACTTGGGGCGTATCTATTCCTAGCAATAGAAACGTTCATTAAAATGCTTGTACGTTACCTCAACTTCGACGATTATTCTCGCTGGCAACGACATCTGTATGCCATTTGGGGTATTCTTATGCTGTTCATTTCACTACAGTTGATTTGGGATGTAAATGTTTATTATTACCCACAACTGACGTGGGATTCACATCCTCATCTCTATGTTCAGAATTGTTCTCTGCTGGTAATGCCCCTTGCCGGTATGGTCATTTGGACGTTGACAACACACCGATTGCTGAAAATGCCTCAGATTCTGGCGCACATGCTTCCATTTGTGTTTATTATCACCATATTGTGCATTGTTGACAAGTATTGGCCTTGGTTCATCTGGGTGTTGTATGCCTATTGCTGTATATATGGTATCAATCTGCTTAGAATCTGTATGAAGAACTACCGCCAGTATAACCTGCGACTACAGCAGACCTATGCTGATACCAAATACAGAACCTTGACCTGGATGATTCACCTCATCTGGGTGTTCGCTTTCACTTTCTGCCTGTATGTTTACTACGCCTATGTTATCATGGACGAAGACTATATCTACTATTTCCTGGTAACCCTCATTTGGTACTATATCAATTGGAATATCTGTCATGTCCGTGAAACCAACATCCTGGAAAACGCCCAATTGGAAGAAGAAGAGGAGTTGGCAAAAGAGGCAGAACAAGCTAGTATCGGCACTACAGAAGGCAAAGAAAAGGTACAGGAGGTTCGTCAGTCATTGAGAGAATTGACCAAGCAGCGCCTCGAAGAGACACTGGAAGAGGTTTGCCTGAGTCGTCGTCTCTACCTGAATCCAGAACTTACCGTCATGGATTTGGCTTCGGAACTGAACACCAACCGTACGTATGTTTCGCAGTATTTCTCGGAGCACCATACCACGTTCCTTAAATATATTAATGACCTGCGCGTAGAGCATGCCATGTTCCAGATCAAGAATACGAACCATCGTATGTCGGACATTATGTTCGAAAGTGGTTTCCGTCATGCAGAGACATTCCGTCGTGCATTCCAGAACCGTTATAACATGGATCCTCGCGACATTGTCCGTAATCCTGGTTCTTCGGAATAAACATTAACAACAAAACCTCCGGCTTGCCGCGTGCACCGAAGGAAGCAACAAAAGAACAAAACAACAAAACAACAATAAAGTTATTCTGTCTCTATGCAAATAAAGGATATTGCTTCCATCATCGAAAAGATCGCCCCATTACAACTGCAGGAAAGCTACGACAACGCAGGACTGCAAGTGGGAGATCCAGAGCAGGAGGTAACTGGTATTGTTACTACTTTGGATGTAACAGAAAAGACAATCAGATTGGCGATCGAAAAAGGCGCCAATCTGATTGTCAGTCATCATCCTTTATTGTTCCGTGCAACCAAGCAGATCAATCCCCGTCGTGATTATATCAGCCGTGTCATCATCGAAGCCATTCGTCATGACATTGCCATCTATTCCGCCCATACCAATCTCGACAATGCTCCTATGGGAGTAAATCGCAGAATTGGAGAGGTATTGGGTCTGGGAGACATACACCCGTTGGCCCCACTCGCTCCTACCCAGACAGCAGGATTAGATTCCGCCTTTGCACAATGTTGTGGCAGTGGAATTATCGGACTATTGCCAGAACCGTTGTCCATCAACGATTTCATCCATCGTGTCAAAGACATATTTCATATCGATGCTTTGATGGGCAATGCCGAAGACATAGACAACCATCGTACTATACAGAAAGTAGCTCTTTGTGGTGGTGCTGGCGACGACTTTATTCACGATGCCGTTCGCGCGCATGCCGATGTTTTCCTGACAGGCGAAGTCGGTTATCATTTCTATTTTGGTCATCCGGAACTTCTCATCCTCTGCGGAGGACACTTCGAGACCGAACAATACACCTCACAGCTTTTGGCAGATATCATCCGTCAAAGCTATCCTAACCTGGCCATCACTATCGCACCCAAGTCCAGTCCTATCAAGACATTTTGCTGAGTTTGTTCCACTGATAGATTCCGTAGAAGCTATTGATGAGATATACGGAATACTTAGCCACAGTCATGAACGAAAAGACAGAATCGCTCATGAGCCACATGGCAATATAAGCAACATTGATGAATAGCCACATATACCACTGTTCGACGAAAGCCTTGACCGAAACATACATCGTGACGATCGACATTATCGTAGTGAACGAATCGAGCCACAACTGCATACTGCTATCATAATCCATCTTGAGCGTCTTGAACTGCGCATCCGGCAATATTGACTGGATGGCCTCAATCATCCACGGACCCAAATAGATCAGAAAGACACCCAACACAAGAGTACCGATGGCAACCACCCCCATAGTCAAGAAGCGCTGGTTCCAGGACATGTAACGCGTATGTATTGTCCCGGAGTTATCGTGGCGCTTGCGTTTTCCCCACATCTTCCAACCCACAATCTGCATAGGCAGATTATAGAACAGTCGTTGAATGAAGTCGCCATAGATATGCGTCACAAAGCAGATGTAGATATGCAGAAAGGCTTCAACCGTTCCGAATATCCAATTGGCCATCGATCCTTTGGCACCCAATACCACACAGAACACCCCCAAGATGGCAGCTACGGCTGCAATCCAAGCATTCACTTCGCCAAAGTTACCTTTCAGTACGAACGAAGTTACCGATAGTGCCAGAATAGAACACAACAAGCTCACTTCAAACCAATTCAGTGATTTGAAAGTGAGCTTGAGTAGAGTTGTATATCTCTTGAGCATAGAGCTAATCAATAGCTACGAGCGAAGAGTACGCGACGTGCCGATGGCTTGCCGGTCAGCATATCCACACCTGGCTTCAGGTCCTCTGGATCCTGTGCCTCGAATGGAATACAACGGATCGTTGCCTTGGTCTCTGCCTTGATGCGCTCCTCGGTCTCGGTTGTTCCATCCCAATGGCAAAGCAGGAATCCACCCTTCTCGATTTCCTCCTTGAACTGATCCCAAGTATCGACGCGACGGATGTAGTTGTCGCGCATGGTCTTTGCCTTCTGGAAGATTGCCTCCTGGATCTCGGACAAAAGGTTGGCAACATGTTCAACGATGCCCTCCTGGCTAACAGTTTCCTTCTCGAGAGTATCACGACGAACGAGCTCGAGCGTACCATTCTCAAGGTCACGAGGACCGATGGCGAGACGTACAGGAATACCCTTCAACTCATACTCCGAGAACTTCCAACCTGGCTTCTTGTTGTCAGCATCATCATACTTGACACTAATGCCCTTCTCACGCAATGCCTCAACCCATGGCTGAACACGAGCAGAGATGGCTGCCAGTTCCTCCTCCTTCTTGTAGATAGGAACGATGACCACCTGAATTGGAGCAAGCATTGGAGGCAAAACGAGACCGTTATCGTCAGAGTGAGTCATGATCAAAGCACCCATCAGTCGTGTTGATACACCCCATGAGGTAGCCCAGACATACTCCTGCTTGTTCTCCTTGTTGGTGAAGGTTACGTCGAATGCCTTAGCAAAGTTCTGACCCAGGAAGTGCGAAGTACCTGCCTGCAAAGCCTTGCCATCCTGCATCATTGCCTCGATGGTGAAGGTGTCCAATGCACCGGCAAAACGCTCGTTAGGTGACTTAGGACCCTTGATGACAGGCACAGCCATATACTTCTCGGCAAAGTCGCCATAGACGTTGATCATCTTCATGGCCATCTCACCAGCCTCCTCCTTGGTAGCATGTGCGGTATGACCCTCCTGCCAGAGGAACTCCGAGGTACGAAGGAACATACGTGTACGCATCTCCCAACGCATAACATTACACCACTGGTTGCAAAGAATTGGCAGATCACGGTGCGAAGTAATCCAGTTCTTATAGGTGGACCAAATGATGGTCTCAGATGTAGGACGAACGATCAGCTCCTCCTCCAGACGTGCCTCTGGATCAACAACAACGCCCTTCTCGGCATCAGCCTTCAAGCGATAGTGGGTTACAACAGCACACTCTTTGGCGAAGCCCTCTACGTGCTCTGCCTCACGACAAAGATAAGACTTTGGAATCAACAGAGGGAAATAGGCGTTCTGTACACCCTGTGCCTTGAACTTATCATCGAGAATGCGCTGCATCTTCTCCCAAATAGCATAACCGTATGGCTTGATTACCATACAACCACGAACAGCAGACTGCTCTGCAAGGTCTGCATTTACGACCAAATCATTATACCACTTGGAGTAATCCTCCGAGCGCTTGGTCATCTTACTTAATTCTTTTGCCATAATATCTAAATTTGTAATTATTTCAAATCAGTTTCTTACGTTTTGCTTGTTTCATCATCTGCTTGGTAGGCACCAGATAGAGCGTAACACGACGGTTGGCGGCACGCTCAGCCATGCTCTGGTTCTGGTTCAACGGAACGTGATTGCCCATACCGAAACCTGAAGTTACACGAGACTTGACGCCCTGACCCTGCATCCAGTCACATATAGCATCGGCTCTGACCTGCGTGAGGTTGTCCAGATATCGTACGCTGCCATTGTTATCGCTATAGCAGGCAACCACAAGCGTTGCCTTCCGCTCATCGCGTAACAATCGGACCAAAGGACGAAGCAAGCCGATGGACTGAACCGAGAGAACGGAGTCGTTGGCTTGGAAGAGGTCACTGACCGGCATCGTGATCTTCAAGACAGATTCACCATTGCCGCAAAGTGTCATTTCATATTGTTCGTACCCCTTCAGTCGTCCAAACTGTTTGGTCCAGTAGCTGCGGACCTGCTTCATCGCCTCAAAAGAGCCGTTGACGTGCAGTTCCTTGCCATAGCGCTCCATTTCATAGTCCGACAATCGAGCATAACTCTGGCCGAACAACGAAGCCGACAGACAGAAGACGAGCAGATTAACCAAGACTCTCTTCATAGTCAAGCTCTGCCTCGATTACCCAACGGATCGACTCTGGATCGGTATCGAATTTACATTCTGTGTCCTTCTTGCAGGTCTTCGATACGAACTCTACAAGATCCTCTACATCAATATCCATTTCTTCGCCCGAATCGGCCCAGCCATTACGTTCGAAGTATTCGTACATTGTGTCGGTAATCAGCACGATATCATCGTCTGTATATTTACCTTGCACCTCCTGTGGGAGATGTGCCTGAATAAACTCTATTGCTTCAGTGTCATCAAATACACTATCTTCAATCTGATCTGCCATATTAAGTGTTGTTTTGTTCTTTTGTTATTTTGTTCTTTTGTTGTTTTGTTGCTTTGTTCTTTTGTTGCTTCCTTCGGTGCGCGCGGCAAGCCGGAGGTTTTGTTATTATCAAAGAACCGTTGTGCGCTCCTTGGGTACTATGATGCGAAGCCCAGCGGCATGCATTGTGACATCCAATGGCTGTTCAAGTATCATCGGCTCTCCATCCACATGGCTGTAGCCCATTTCTTCCGATAGGATGCGCAAATGGCGGGTTTCGAAACTACGGACGTGCTCGTTTCGGTCGAACCGACGATTTAGCAGCTGCAATGCCATTCTTGGAGCTTCCAGATAAAGGAACGGTTTGACCAGCGTCACGTTGAACAATCCATCCTTCTGGCTCGCCTGGGGAGTGATGTACATCTTGTTGCCCCATTGGGCGGCATTACCAATCGTGATCAGGAACGCCCGTTCATGGAAGACCTCATCATCTGTCATGATCGTATATTCCTTGGGCAGATAGGTGGCTGCCATTTCGATGATAGCCCGCAAATAGGTAAATGGTCCTCGGTTGACAATCAAACTGGAGCGTTTGCCCATTTCTGCAAATCGCTGTCCCACCTCGGCATCAAAACCCGTACCGGCTGTGGTAAAGAAGATATGACCATTGATGTCTCCATAATCGATCAGTTCGCTGTAACCTGCACGAATCAGTTCGAAAGCCCCGAGAACATCCATAGGGATCTCTGCATGACGAGCCAAACCATTGCCCGAACCCATCGGAACAATGCCGAACTTGACGCTGGTGTCGGTAATGAGCGCCTTGCCTATTTCGTTGATAGTGCCGTCGCCACCCACAGCCACAATCGTGTCTGCGCCATCCTCGATAGCCTGCATAGCCAATTCGTAGCCATGACCAGCACGCTCGGTATTGACAATGTCCACACAGAAGTCGCAAGCAGGAAACACCTGATTGGCAATTTCTGGTATATTGGCCTTCGATTTACCACCTGAAATCGGGTTGACTATAACGACAATCTTCCTCATATCTATATTTACGCGGCGCAAAGATAATAAAAATTCCGTAATTCAAACCGATTTTGAACTTTTTTTACCATTTTTTTGCCTATATTACATATTTTATTTATCTTTGCAGCCTGAATTTTATAAAACAATGACACTATTACAAGAAAAATTATCACATTTTACTGCCCCTCAGGAAGCCAAAGAAAAGGGAGTTTATCCCTATTTCCGAGCCATTGAGAGCGACCAGGACACCGAGGTCATCATGGATGGCAAAAAGGTGTTGATGTTCGGTTCGAACGCCTACACCGGATTGACTAATCACCCCAAAGTCAAAGAGGCCGCAATCGAGATGACACGCAAATATGGCACCGGTTGCGCTGGCAGCCGGTTTCTGAATGGAACACTCGATATACACAACCAATTGGAAGAACGTCTGGCCCGATTCGTTGGCAAAGAAGAATGTATGATCTTCTCGACCGGATTCTTTGCAAACTTAGGTACCGTCGGTTGTCTTACGGGGCGTAATGACTATATCATCTACGATGAGTTGGCGCATGCATCCATCATCGAAGGCATCAAGGTCAGCCTGAGCACCCGACTCAAGTTCAAGCACAACGACATGGCATCGCTCGAAAAGATGCTCAAGAAGTGCGAACCTGACAGCATCAAACTGATCGTTGTCGATGGTGTTTATTCGATGGAGGGCGATGTTTGCCCATTACCCGAAATTGTTCGTCTGGCCAAACAATACAACGCAACCACCATGGTCGATGAGGCCCATGGCTTGGGTGTTTTTGGCAAACAGGGACGAGGCATTTGCGACCATTTTGGTCTTAGCGATCAGGTTGACATCATCATGGGAACCTTCTCCAAGAGTCTTGCCTCAATTGGTGGTTTTATTGCAACCGATAGTATCACCGCCAACTATCTCCGTCACACAGCTCGTCCGTTTATCTTCTCGGCATCGGCCACACCTGCTGCTATCGGTGCTGTCAATGCTTCCCTCGATATTCTCGAAACAGAACCGGAACGACTGGAACACCTCTGGAAGTTAACGCACCACGCACTCGACGGATTCCGCCAGATGGGATGCGAGATTGGCAATACCTCCACTCCTATCATCCCACTCTTCATCCGTAATTTCGAGAAGACGCTCCTCGTCACCAAACTGTTGCTCGACGAAGGCATCTTTGTCAATCCAGTAGTTCCTCCGGCTGTACCTTCGGGCGACACACTGATTCGCTTCTCTCTCATGGCAACCCATACCATCAATCAGGTTGACATTGCACTCGAAAAGATTGAAAAGGTCTTTAAGTCAGTCGGAATCATTTGAAACGAATAACTTTTATACTCCAAGAATATGAATATCTTTGTTAAAATCATTCGTTGGCTCTTCTACATTCTTGTAGCTGCTTGTATTCTTTTATACATCTTCTACTCAACAAGCGAACCACGAAATGAGGATCTCTACGATTATTTCCTCTACTGCGGCATCACAGCCGTTGGTTTGAGCATGATCCGATTCATTCTCAAATTCATGTACTAAGTAGTTGTCATTAGCTACAAAGATTGAACTCAAATAACAGGCCTCCACCCTGTCTCGTTTTTGCCGTGATTGTGCCACCATGCATGATCACGGCATTTTTCACGATGGCAAGCCCCAAACCAGTACCACCCAGACGGCGACTGCGGCCTTTGTCAACACGGTAGAAGCGCTCGAAGATGCGTGACAGATGTTCTTCTGGAACACCAGGTCCATCGTCGGCAAAAGTAAAATTGTAGGTCAAGGGAGAACGGTGGCGGGACGTTTCAGACGAGTCCTGCACACTTATGTCGATCGTAGAACCCTTGCCCGCATACGCAATCGCATTGTCGATCAGATTGCGAAAGATGCTGTAAACCATCGAAGGATTGCATTGCAGCATGAGCACCGGAGGCAGAGAACATACGACATGCATCTCCTGTAGTTCAAGCTTGAGCGAAACCTCACTGAGTATATTCTGCACAAGCTCAGACACATTAATCTGTTCTTTTTCGATGGGATGAGTATTCGGCGATACGGTAGCTGCATCCATGCGGTTCAAGGTCACAATATCCTGCACCAGCGCATTGAGTCGTTGCGATTGGCTATAACTGCGCTCCAAGAAACGCGAGAGCTGTTCCTCATTGATCGACCCGCCGGCTCGTGCCTCAAGGATTGTCTCCAGATAACCTTGGATAGATGAAACCGGCGTCTTCAATTCATGGGCAATGTTGTTGCTCAATTCTCGTTTGTACTGGTTATACTCCTGCTCCAACTGCAGTCGAGTCTGCAACTCCTGATTGTCGTTCTCGGTGTGACTGAGGCGACGTGTCATGTAGAGGAACAAGCCCAAGAGGACAAAAGTAATGAGTATGGCCGCATAGAGGTAATGACGGTCTGAAGCAAGGCTCTGGCGCAGTTGCGTATCGTAGGGCAAGGCGCTACGTACGATGTAATCGCCGAAACAGGTGGCCGAATAGAAATAGTCAATGCCAGTGGTTTCCGACGAACGGATCACGGCATAGCCTTCTCCCTCAGACAGCGCCTGTTGCACCTCTTCGCGATTGAGGTGATTCTTGTGCGACTGACCGGCAATACTGTCGGTTGACTCGAACAGCACATCGCCCCAGCGGTTCAAGACCGTCAGTCGTACATCTTGATGCGGTGCATACCAGCAGGAATCGTGCATATCCATTACCTCCTGGTTGTAAGCTTGCAGACGCACATGCAACAGATCCACATGATGCGATTCATCTCGATGCATCAGATAGACGGTCATCGAGGCGGCAAACAGCATGAAGAGGCAGATGATACAGACTACGAGATTCTGAACGAACGTACTCTTACGATTGGAAAACATAGCCATAACCAGAACGTGAAACAATGAATCGGGCATACTCTCCCCCTAACTTCTTGCGCAGGCGGGCAATACTCACATCCACACTCCTATCGAGCACAAAGACATCGTCAGGCCAGACCTTGGCAAGAATGTCTTCTCGACTGAAGATGTGTCCTTGGTTGCTCATCAATAGTACCAGAATATCATATTCCTTGCGCGTCAAGGTTACTTCCGTATCTGCAATAAAGACTCGTTTCTCCAACTGGTCAATCTTCAGGTCCTGACAGGTTAAAAGGGACTTCGAGTTCTCATTATCCGTTGATGGTGCAATTGTAGTTCGGCTTTTCGAACTTTCGCTACGCCTCAGCACAGCCTTGACGCGTGCCAATACCTCCGAGATTCTGAAGGGTTTGGCAATATAGTCATCGGCACCCAATCCGAAACCTCTGAGGGTATCATCTTCTGTATCTTTGGCTGTACAGAATATAATAGGTATAGAAACCAGCAATTCATCCTGCTTCATCCTGCTTGCCATCTCGAAACCACTCATGCCGTCCATCATCACATCGAGTAGCACAAGGTCGTAACCAGATGTCTGCAGTTTGGGTAATGCCTCTTCGGCAGAATAAGCCACATCGACCTCATATCCCTGACGGGAGAGGTTGAATTGCAGAATCTCGCACAGATCCTGCTCATCATCTACAACTAAGATCTTTGACATAATGTTCTTATTTTGGAGTGGCAAAGATAATGATTTCCTTTCAATTCTCGATTACAATTTTATTAAATTCTGCGCGTGTAACAAAAATGTAACAATTCTGTAATCGAAACGAAATCTTTTTGCAATATCTTTGCCGCGAAATATTAAAATTTACTTCTTTTTTACTCCCCTTTAACTACCGAAACTTGAATTATAATAATTATTATGAATACATTTGTAAATCTTTTATCCCTTCTTGGTGCCCTTGGACTCTTCCTCTATGGCATGAAGATCATGAGCGAAGGTCTCGAAAAATTTGCAGGTAACAAACTGAGAGCCATCCTGGCTGCCATGACTCGCAACCGCATGATGGGTGTGCTGACTGGTATCGCTGTCACAGCGCTCATCCAGTCATCATCGGCCACCACAGTCATGGTTGTGAGCTTTGTGAATGCAGGATTGATGAATTTGGTTCAGGCCATTGGCGTCATCATGGGTGCCAACATCGGTACAACGGTTACAGCATGGATCATTTCTGCCGTCGGCTTCAAGGTCAACATCGCTGCTTTTGCTATTCCGTTGCTGGCCATTGGTATGCCGCTCATCTTCTCCAACAAGTCGAACCGCAAGAGTATCGGTGAGTTCATATTCGGATTCTCGTTCCTCTTCATGGGCTTGAGTTTCCTTCAAACGGCAGCCAACGACCTCAATATCGGCAATATGGTGGCCACGATGCTCGCCTCGATATCATCCGACAGCTTCGGGGTCATCCTGCTCTTTGTGCTGGTCGGTGCTGTTGTCACCATGATCGTACAGGCTTCGGCAGCCACCATGGCAATCACCTTGATGCTCTTCGACATGAATATCCCTGGCTTTGGTTTCGAACAGGCTGCTGCTCTCGCCATGGGACAGAACATCGGTACTACCATCACCGCCTTCATGGCGTCGCTCACAGCCAATACACAGGCCCGTCGTGCAGCCTTGGCACACATGTTCTTCAACGTCTTTGGTGTGGTGGTTGTACTCCTGATGTTCTATCCTGCTTGCCATGCTGTCAGTTGGTTTGTGACCGATGTCTTAGGTTCTGCGGGGAATGATTTGTTCAAGCTCTCTGCTTTCCATACTGCTTTCAATATCTTCAATACTTTGCTTCTCATCGGCTTTGTCCGTCAGATTGAGCGTTTCGTTTGCTTCGTACTTCCATTGCGCGAGGAACAGCAGGAGGAGCATCGCCTCCGCTTCATCTCTGCCGGTCTTCTCTCTACTGCCGAACTCTCCATACTCGAAGCGCAGAAGGAGGTTCGACACATGGCAGAAGTGTGCCAGCGCATGTTGGGCATGGTGCGCGAACTGCTCGATATTCACGCCCTCGAAGGTTCGAACCGTAACGACTCTTCTGCTCGCGAAAGTGAGTTTGTCAAAGTATTCAGTCGCATCGAACGCTACGAAAGCATTACCGACAGCATGGAGGTTGAGATTGCCGACTATCTGCACAAAGTGAGCGAGGGACGACTCTCTGCCGCATCGAAGGCACAGATACAGAAGATGCTCACCCAAATCAGCGAACTGGAGTCGGTTGGCGATTCCTGCTATAACCTCGGCCGTACGCTCAACCGCAAACTCAAGCATCAGGCAGAGCCTTATACGCCCGAACAGCATCAGCATCTTCTTGCCATGCTCAATCTGGGGGATCAGGCCATGGCCGAAATGATTCGCATCGTATCGCAGGACGAAGATTCGAACATCAACCTCACTCAAGCCCGTACTCTGGAGTGCGAGATCAACAATTATCGCAAGCAACTGAAAGGCATGAACTTTGCCGACGTCGATGCCGGTACCTACAACTATCAGCTCGGTGTCTATTACATGGACTTCATCTCCGAGTGTGAGAAACTGGGCGACTACCTGATGAATGTCGATCAGGCAGGCCTCAATAAGACCAACGACTATGAGGACAAGCCGCTGAAGCGATAACCACATCAGTCTCCATCCATTTCTTTACACTCCCTTTATATCAAGAATTGAAGCTATCTATTGTGCCATCTTGATGAGATTAAATAATTATCAAGAATTAGTGAATTAGAGAATTATCTGCTACTATGGATATCCTGTAGTTCTTATTTATTCTCCAAAAAAGGAACTCAGAAGAGAAAGAAATTCAAGGGCATCTGCATATTCTTGTGTTTGAATTTAACAAAACCCCAGATAAACATCTTCTTGTCTTCTCCTCTTCCTTGAGGTTATTGTTCTCAAGAAGATCGGAAGAATTGAAGCTATCTAATGTGCCATCTTGATGAGATTAAATAATTATCAAGAATTAGGACGCTATATATAATTTGGCCTATTATTGGGGCACTCACGCGAAGGACGCAAAGAGCGCAAAGGTCCTCGCAGCCATAAAGGAAGGTTGATAACCTTCCGGCGAGAAGACGAGGCTTTAGCCGAGGGAGGCCTCGCAAAGAATCTTTTTGATTATGATAAAAACTACAAGGTCAAACAAGGAAAGAAAGTCCTTAGATCCCTTTTTCAACCTTGCGAGTTGATTTGACATTGATATATAATATTCCCTTTGCGAGGCCACCTTTGCGTCCATAGCGGACTTTGCGTGAGCGCCTAACTATTTACAACGAGGTCAAAGGGTATATAGTTGCCATTCTTTAACAATATTTATACCATATTTTTGACTCGGTAACTACTCAGCACCCCTATGATAATTCGTCCTATCAACAGGGCAACCGCATCTAAATGCCACCCTTACCTTCCGAGCTATCGTTAATAATTGTAAACAGCCATCCTAGCTCCCAACAAATGCAAGTTGTGCATTTCTCG